>CAZPTQ010000057.1:0-26371 GCA_964589365.1 uncultured Saprospiraceae bacterium | reverse complement strand
TGAAAAAGCCGCTAACTTTGTAAAAAAATCGCATCATGCAATCAGCCACGTTTGAACTTTCCGTCGAAAAGCTCGACCAACGGTTTGTCGAAGCCTTGAGGAGTTTGAGGTGTCATCTCCGAAGCACGAGGAGGTGACCCCTCAAACTCCTCATCATTGTAAAGTTCCTATGAAATCACAATTTCTCGAAACGGTACATGGGTGCGTTCACGTGTTGAAGTTTGGGCACGGGGCGCAATTGCTTATCGCGTTGCATGGTTTTTCTGACCGCGCGCGGATGTTCGCTGTGTTGGAGAAGGCCCTTGGCAAGCGGTACACCGTTGTGGCGATTGATTTGCCATTTCACGGGCAAACGGAATGGAACAAACGAGATTTTTCAAAGGAAGACTTACTTCGAATCTTAGCACAACTGCTCGAAACCGAGGAAAAAACAAGATGTTCCCTTATGGGTTATAGCTTCGGTGCGCGCCTTGCCCAAGCGATGTTGCCGGAACTTGCCCCAATACTTGACCATCTTTATCTGCTCTCGCCAGATGGAGTGAATACCAAAGGTTTAGATGCGGCAGATCGAACGCCCATGTGGATTCGACGCTTCCTTTTCCGAATGATGAAATACCCTCGTTGGTTTGTTTCACTCGCTGATTTTGGCCGTAATTGGGGCTTTATACCGCCGTTCACCCATAAATTCATGACCAACAATTTGAATCGCCCCAAACGGATTCAGCGTCTCTTTGGTTGCTGGTTTTCGATGGATTCGTTTAAGATAACTCAACCAGACATACACAGAATTTTACAGGAAACAGCGCTTCCAACGGAAATATACCTTGGAGCCAATGATACTTTGGTGGATAAAAAATCATTGAAAAAACTTTACGCGAATCTGCATAATGTTCGCTTCATCGTACTAAAAAATGAAGGCCACCGAATAGTGGGCAAAGCGCTTGGTGAAATTTTGGGGCAAGTGCAGGGTTATACTAAAGGTGCGGAATAATATTTCTTTTACTGCAGAGACACAGCGTGATATTTCTCTGTGCCACGGTGTCTCTGCGGTATAAATATTTTCATGTGGTTACTTATGAGACAGCCTCCCCCTGTTACAGCAAACCTCTCCCTTATCATTTTCAAAAAATCGTATCTCCATAGTCTCCCCGTCAAACACGGCATAAGAGCAGTGGTGGAGCCATTCGCCTAAGTTGAGGTAGCGGCTGCGCCCGTTTTTCAACAGCCAATCAATGGGCAAATGTCGGTGTCCGAAAACGAAGTAATCAGGTTCTGTGCCAAGTTCGATTTTCCGATTGCAATATTGGAGCAGCCACTCTTTTTCTTCTCCGAGCCAGGCGCGTTCTTCGGGCGGGGTGGCAGTGCGACTTTTTTGAGAAGAAAAATTGGCAATTCGAATACCGAGATTTGGGTGAATCCAGCCAAAAAGCCATTGGCTGAATGGATGCACGAATACTTTTTTCATCCGTTTGTAACCCAGATCTCCTGGGCCGAGTCCATCGCCGTGACCAATCAAAAATGTTTTGCCCTGAATCTTGCGCTCAATGGGCTTCCGATAAACAGGGATGCCGAACTCCTGCTCAAAGTAGCCGAACATCCACAAGTCATGGTTGCCCGTAAATGCATAAATGGGAATTCCGGCGTCGCGCAGTTCGGCCAATTTGCCCAAAAGACGGCTATACCCCTTGGGAATAACGGTTTCGTACTCGAACCAAAAATCGAATATATCACCGATGATATAAATCGCCTCTGCTTCGGGCGCTATTGAGTCGAGCCATCGGCACACCTGGCGTTCGCGTGCTGCGCTGGTCAGTCGGGCATCAATCCCAAGATGGAAGTCGGAAGCGAAAAAAGTTTTTTTGCGTGTTGTATTCACGCCGCAAAAGTAGGCAAGTGCTTCAACTGTAACTTGGTGTTATTCGTGCCCTTCGTACATTGCCGCCTTAAAAGTCCAACGTCTTACTCTACATGAAACTTTCTACTACCCTCTTAATTGCTCTTGTCGCTTTAGCAGCAGCCACGGGCTTACACCTATTTCCAGGCGTAGACCCAACTGTGCTGATGGTTTTTCGTTGGGTCACAGTAGCCGCTTTTTGTGCCTACGGCTGGACGCGTAACTCGCTCACTACCTGGATATTGATCAGCATGATCATCGGATTTGAAGTAGGTCTCGATATGGGAAAAGCCGCCAAAGATTTCGATGTGCTGAGTACAATTTTTATCAGGCTCATAAAAACCGTGGTAGGGCCATTGCTTTTTTCCACTTTGGTCATCGGTATTGCTGGTCAAAGCAGTGGCAAGCAAATGGGACGTATCGCCATCAAGGCATTCACGTATTTTTTGGCAGCAACCTCAGTAGCTTTGGTAATTGGGCTGTTGGCCATCAATTTTACGCAAGCGGGTGCAGGTATCCAACGAAGTGATGCAAGCGAAAGGGTGACTGTCCCTGTTTCCGATTTGCAGGCCAGAGTAGACAGTAAGAAAAACGAAGCTCAACTGCTCTATAACGACAAGGTGGTGACGATGAAACCAGCCGATTTCAAATTGGACTGGAAATACACCGTGTTGCATACTTTCCCAGAAAATGCAGCCAAAATGATCTACGAAGGGGCTGTGCTGCAAGTAGTGATTTTTAGCCTTTTGTTCGCCTTGGGGCTTCGACAAGTAAGTGAACACCACCGAAAAACGATGATTAATTGGTGCGAATCGTTGTCGGAAGTGATGTTCAAATTCGTGGGCATCATCATGTATTTCGCACCGTTTGCAGTAGGCGGAGCACTGGCTTCTACCATCGGTGACAAGGGCTTGGGCGTCATGGTGAATCTCGCCAAATTGTTGGGTACGCTTTACCTGGCCTTGTTCGTGTTTATAATAGTCGTGTTTGTGCCCGTGATGTTGTTCTTCAAAATTCCGATCAAAAATTTTCTGCGTGCTGTTTATGAGCCTGCATCTCTGGCTTTTGCAACAGCGAGTTCGGAAGCCGCACTGCCACAGGCCATGACTGCGATGGAGAAATTTGGCGTACCCCGCAAAATCGTCTCTTTCGTGATCCCAACAGGCTATAGTTTCAACCTCGACGGCTCCACGCTTTATCTTGCCCTTGCCTCCATGTTTTGTATTCAGGCTGCGGGGCTTACTGATGTTTTCACTTGGGATAAACAATTGATCCTCATGGCTACGCTGTTGCTCACCTCAAAAGGCGTAGCCGCTGTACCAAGGGCTTCACTTGTTATTTTGACCGCTACAGTGCTGCAATTTGGCATTCCAGAATGGCCCATTGCCATCATTCTCGGTGTGGATGCGCTTATGGACATGGGGCGAACCTGCATCAACCTGGTCGGCAACTGTCTGGCTTCGGCGGTGGTGGCACGGTGGGAGGGAGAGTTTGATGATGAAATGGCGGAGCAAGTATGATGTATGAACTATGATGTATGAACGATAGCCAATGGTAAACAGTCAACATCCAACGCACATTGCAATTTTCGCCTCTGGCGGCGGCAGCAATGCCCGAAAAATCATCAAACATTTCAAGGATTCGACAGTAGGGCATGTGGTATTGCTTGTGTCAAACAAACGCAATGCAGGCGTTTTGGCTATTGCTCAAGCGCATGGAATTTCTACACAAATCATTGATCGTAACGGTTTTTACGAAACGGAGAACATGCTGAAAATTTTAGAAGACCATAGGATCGGACTTGTGGTTTTGGCGGGTTTTTTATGGTTGGTGCCGACATATTTGGTGCGGGCTTATCCAAAGCGAATGCTCAATATCCACCCTGCATTGCTGCCGAAATTTGGTGGGAAAGGTATGTACGGCCACCACGTACATGAGGCGGTGAAAACCGCTGGCGAGACCGAAACAGGCATGACCATTCATTTTGTAAACGAACATTATGACGACGGGGACATCATTTTTCAGGCCAGGTGTCCTGTTGCAAAGGAGGATTCTCCTGAAGATATTGCCCGAAATGTGCTGGCTTTGGAGCACCGATACTACCCAGAAATTATTGAACAGGTGATCTTTCAACGCTCCTAAACCCCTGCTTTCCCTTAAACTCTCTTATTTTTGCAATTAAAACGGATTTGAAAGTTCGTTGCGCAGACATGGCAAATATTACCGACTCTAGCCTCCCATGACCGCTCCATTTTCCAGTATGCAGAAACTTCTCTTATTGCTTTTGGGACTGGTGGTTGTGGTCGAATCTACAAAATCCCAAGCCCTTCCCACGCTTCTCAAAAACGCCGAGCGAGAAGCCAACGCAGGCCATTTCCTAGCAGCCGCCGAACTTTTGGAACGCGCCGGGCGGCTCAAAAATTCCGATCCCGCACTGCTCCACCAAGCCGCTGAAGCCTACGCTCAGGCACGCGATTATCTGCGCGCAGCCGATTGTTATCGCGCCACTTTGGGGGATGGGCGTTTCCCGCTCGCAGCGCTCAAACATGCGCGCGCGCTCAAACAGCAGGGGCGCTATGAGGAGGCTGCTCAGGCATTTGAAACCTTTGCACAAGAATATCGCGGCGACTACAAAGCAGTATTGGTTTCGGTGGCAGAAAATGAAATTGCTGGATGCGAATTGGCCATTCAACTTTTTGAAAATCAAGATAGTGCAGCATTTGCCCTTCCAAAACGGCACGCTATAAACAGTCTAGAAAATGAGTTTGCCCCCGTTCCATTTTCCGATCAATTGCTCTACTTCTCATTGGCTTCAGAAACCCGTGCAAAACTTATGCGAGCCATGCAAAATCAAGGGACTTGGGGGCAAGCAGCAGAGGCTACACTTCCCGAAAAGGTTTCGGCGAAGTTCAGGAGCGGCAGTTTTTCGCCCGATGGCAGCCGGTTTTACTATGCCCAATGTGACGGGGGCTGCCCTGCTGAAAGTGGTGGTAGCGTGTCCTCATCTCCCTGCGCGATTTTTTGCATTCGCCGAACGGAAGAAGGCTGGGCAGAACCTGAGCCTTTGAGAGGATATATCAATTTGGAAGGGAGCACAAGCATGTTTCCCCATGTATCGCAGGCGGAGGGATTGGAATACCTGTTTTTTTCGAGCGAGCGGGTAGGGGGCTTTGGAGGTTTGGATATCTACGTTTCCGAGCGATCCTTGGAGTCCGGAGAACTCGATTTTTCATTTCCCCAAAATCTCGGAAGGGTGGTAAACACTGGGGCTGACGAGGTAACGCCCTTTTATCAAGCTGATACCAAAACATTGTGGTTCAGCAGTTTGGGCCATCCATCTTTGGGAGGGCTTGATATATTCAAAACCGAAAAAGAGGACTCCGAATGGTCGAGACCTCAGAATGTCGGGATTCCGGTCAATTCCCCTGCCGACGATTACTTTTTTGTGCTGAAAAAAAGCGGCGAATCTGCGTACTTTTCCTCCAATCGCCGAGACGGCGAAACAAAAACCACCACCACAAACGACGATATTTTCGAAGTGAACTGGCACTAATCACCCCTCCTATGCTTTGGCTACGGTGGGTTAACCAATGCACCAATCCACCAGTCACCATTCACCAATCACCAATCACCAATCACCAACAAACCAATCCCCAACCTACCTTTGTCCCATGACTTTTCGGAGCATTATCGCATTGGCTCGGCCAGAGCATTGGGTCAAGAACCTGTTCTTGTTCCTGCCTGCATTTTTTGCGGCGAGATTGACCGAAGGGGATATATTTTGGAATGCTATGTTGGGCTTTGTAGCATTTTCGCTCACCGCATCGGCGGTTTATGTGCTCAACGACCTGGTAGACGCTCCACAGGACCGCAACCATCCTGACAAATGTCGCCGACCCATTGCGAGTGGCGTGATCAGCCAAAAGCAAGGTATCCTTATCGGGGCAATTCTATTGAGCACTGGGTTGTCGCTGGCCTATTTTTTAAGACCTGAAATGGTGGTTTTCAGCGTGTTGTATTTTGTGGTAAACCTGGTATACTCTCTTTCGTTGAAGCATTTTGCCATCGTGGACGTGTCGCTCATTGGCCTGGGCTTCTTGCTGCGGGTATTGGCGGGCGGCGCTGTGACGGGGGTAGCGGTGTCCCATTGGCTTATCGTGCTTACCTTCCTGTTGGCGCTTATCCTTGGTTTTGCCAAACGGCGCGGCGAATATGTGGTGGCTATGGGCGAGAGCAATTTCCGCAAGGCACTGGAGGGCTACAACCTGCCGTTTTTGGATATGAGCATCGTGGTATGTTCCACCGTGGCGGTGGTTGCGTATCTGATGTACTGTTTCTCGCCGGAGGTAACTGGGCGTATTGGGAGCGACAAGATTTATTACACCGCTTTTTTTGTAGTGGTGGGCATTTTGCGATACTTGCAATTGACGCTTGTGTTTGGCAAAACAGAATCGCCTACACGGGCGCTGCTTCGGGACGGTTTTTTGCAGATCGTGTTGTTGGCCTGGATTGGCTCATTCGCATGGCTGATTTATGCGAAAAAATGGTTGCTGGGAGTGTTTTGACCAGATAATTCAGCACTCCTTATTATCGTTCTTCAAAAAACTTGTGGAAAAACAGCACTTGAAAATCCACAGCATTGCCCCAGTATTCGCTATTGTGTTCTCCCGGGCGTTCAGTGTATTCATGCGGGATACCCGCTTCCAGCAAGCGTTGGTGCATCTCCCGGTTGGTTTCAAGGAAAAAATCTCCTAAACCACAGTCAATAATGAGGGGTAATTCGCGGCCTTTTAGTCCGGGTACAAAGTTGACCGCAGACGCGGCCTCCCAATTTCTCCAATTGATAGAAGGCTCGCCCAACACCCCTTTCAAATCCCAATAGTTAACCTTGAATGGCCTCAAATCCAAACCTCCGGCCATACTCCCAGCTGCTCCAAAGGTATCTATATGCTTGATGGCCAATGTAATAGCCCCGTGTCCTCCCATACTCAGACCGGCGATGGCACGGCCTGCGCGCCCGCGGCGAGTGTTGTAGTAATAGTCAATAAAACCTACCACTTCCTTTGAAATATAAGTCTCGAAGCGAACGGTGGTATCCACGGGACTGTCGAGATACCAGCTGTCGTAACCGCCATCGGGGCAAACGATGATCATCTGGTAGCTGTCGGCGTGCTGGCGAAGTTGTGGAGCATCGGAAAGCCAACCTGCGAAGTTGCCGCTGTACCCATGCAGGAGGTACAGTACAGGGTAGGGCTGGCCCGTCGCCCGGTAATTTTCTGGCGCAACTACAAGACATTTTATGTTTTTCTGCATGGAAGCACTGAATATTTCCAGCGTGTCCACATGCGCGGCATTTGCAGTGTCATGCACAATCAAACAATTGATAATGAGAAGGTTGAATAAAAAAAAGTGTTTCAATGCTCAAAAAAATTTGGACAAAAGTAGCCTGTGTTGTCCTTTGTAGCACTACCACATTTTAGTTATTGGCACTTCTTTTGTTTTCTTCATCCAAACATATTTTTGATTCGCAATGAGAAAACTTCCTTTACTCCTTACCCTGGCTTTTTGCCTACACCTTGCGCCTGCAATTTCCCAAAACCAGGCCGTTAAGAACGCCATCCATGCCAAACTAAACTTCATTGACTACGGTCTTTTGTTCGACAACGAACTAAAGGTGGGCCAAGGTTTTGAATTTGCCTATTTCCGAAACGTTGCCCCTGCCCTCAACATCGGTGTTCCGCTGAAATTGGGTCTGGCAAAACTTCCCGGCTCGTCTGATGCAAATACAGTGACGGCGGGTGCCGACCTCCAGTTTCGGCTCGAGAACATGAGTAGCAAGGCCAAGGTTATTCCATTCGCATTTGGCGGTGCGGGTTATGTTATCGAAAAAGGCAACAGCCATGCACAATTCCCTTTTGGTGCGGGGCTTCATTTTCGTGTTTCCCCCTACGCTTTTATAAGTTTACAAGGCGAATTCCGAAAGGCTTTGATTGAAAACCGAGACAATCTCCAAGTTGGTATCGGCTATGTATATCTACTCCACAAATCTGAGTCGAAGCCAGTTCCTCAAGAGCAGCTTATGTATGATGCGGACAAAGACGGAACACCCGATTCTTTGGATCTATGCCCCACGTTGGCCGGTTCGCCCACCGCACTCGGATGCCCTGATGCCGACAACGATGGCATTGGTGACTCCGACGATCATTGTCCCAATGATGCAGGTACCATAGAAACAAATGGTTGTCCAGATTACGACAACGACGGCCTGGCAGACAAAGACGACGAGTGTCCAACGGAGGCTGGCCCATTGAATGGCTGCCCGGATGCTGACTTTGATGGGATAGCCGACAAGGATGATAAATGCCCCAATGAGAGTGGCTCGGCGAGTAATAAGGGTTGTCCGGAATCAGTGGACTCTGATGGGGACGGGTTCCCAGATGAGATTGACCTTTGCCCAGACAAATCTGGCCCAAATCGAGGTTGTCCTGATACAGATGGCGATGGTATTGCCGATAATTTTGACAGTTGCCCGGAGGTAGCAGGTTCGGTAAACAACAATGGCTGTCCGGAGCTCAAAGACACGGATGGCGATGGCTTTACCGACGATAAAGACCCTTGCCCAACGGAAGCTGGCCCAATAAATGGTTGCCCCCAACCCAAAGAAGCTGACGCAGATGAAGATGGGGTGCCAGATAAAAATGACCCCTGCCCAGACAAAGCAGGCGCTTTTGATGGCTGTCCAGATTCGGACGATGATGGCATACCCGACAATCTTGACAAATGTCCTGATATAGCAGGAACAGCAAAGAACAACGGCTGTCCCGAAGTAAAGGACAAGGATGGAGATGGAGTGCCGGATAGTCAGGATAAGTGCCCCAATGTGGCTGGTACGGCGAAAAACAAAGGTTGTCCTGAGGACAGGGATCAGGATGGAGTGCAGGATGATCAAGACCCCTGTCCAGACAAAGCAGGCAATTTGGGCGGATGCCCTGATTCTGACGGAGACAATGTTGCGGACCATCTGGATAAATGCCCCAACACGGCAGGCTTGGCTGCTAATTTTGGATGCCCTGAGGAAAAACCCGCATCTGAGGAAAAACCCGCCTCCGCCAAGGCTTCGGCGGGTAAAGAAGAGAAAAAAGAGATCACTGTGGTTAGAGAAAAATTGGCGACTGCTGCCCGTGCCGTGCAATTTGAAAGTGCGAAAGCCATTTTGAAAGACGCATCGTACGATGTCCTTGACGAGGTGGTAACCATTATGCGCCAAAGCGCCTCTTACTCCCTTTCCATTAGCGGTTACACAGACGATGTGGGTGAGGATGATGAGAACCTTCGTCTATCGCAGGATCGTGCCAAGGCATGCTACGATTATCTTCTTTTCCGGGGAATAAAAGCAGAACGTATTCGCTTCACAGGTTTTGGGGAAGCCCGGCCTATCGCTGGCAACGACACTGCTGAAGGCAGGGAACAAAACCGCCGTGTGGAATTTGAATTGATCGTGGAGTGAGGTAGATTTGGTGATTTGTGAAGTTGGTTATTTGGGTTATTTGTTGTGCCCAATCTTGGCATTCGTGTTTTCCTGAAAGGAGGAATGAATACCAAGATTGGGCACAACAAATAACCAACTCAACAAATAACCAAATCAACAAATAACCAAGTTCGTTGTTTTCTCCCCCTATGCGGCGCGACTACCTTCTGCTGAGCGGTCTCGCTCTGTTGTTTTTCTTCCCATTTTTGGGGAGCGTTCACTTATTTGACTGGGACGAGATCAATTTTGCAGAATGTGCCCGGGAGATGCTCCAAACAGGTGAATGGATGCGCCCGCAGATTGATTTCGAATCTTTTTGGGAGAAGCCGCCTTTATTCCTTTGGATGCAGGCACTTTCGATGCAGGTATTCGGTGTTACCGAATTCGCCGCCCGTTTTCCCAACGCCCTTTGTGGCTGGGCCACCCTCCTCCTCGTTTTTCATATTGGCAACCGATTGCACGACCGTATGTTTGGTTGGCTTTGGGCATTGGCTTGGCTGGGCAGTTTGCTCCCGCACCTCTATTTCCGCAGCGGAATTATTGATCCTTGGTTCAATTTCTTCATTTTTGCGGGGTTATATGGGTTCATCGAGTTTCGCTGGAGGTTTTTCAGCCATCAAAAAATGCAGTCTTTTTGGGTCCGCTACCGGCATTTGTTGGGCGGCGGTTTTTTATTGGGGCTTGCGATTCTGACCAAAGGCCCCACCGCATATCTCGTGGTGATGTTGGTATTGCTGCTTTATTGGGCTAAATACCGTTTCAAAGGCAAAGCCTATTGGTTGCACTTGTTGTATTTTTCGATGGCGGCGGGCGTAGCGGCTCTGCTGTGGTTTGGGCTTGAAATATGGATGCACGGACCGTGGTTTGTGCAGGAATTTTTGGCCTATCAAGTCCGCTTGTTCAACACCGAGGATAGCGGCCACGGCGGATTTTTCGGCTATCATTTTGTGGTGTTGCTGTTAGGTTGTTTCCCGGCTTCGGTCTTCGCCATCCCAAACCTTTGGGGCGACCGCGAATGTCAGGACGAGGCGCTTGAATCTACAACATTGTCCTCCTGTTTGCGCTGCGATTTTGCGACCTGGATGCAGTTGCTTTTTTGGGTGGTGCTTATCCTTTTCAGTTTGGTTAAGACGAAAATCATGCACTATTCTTCGTTGTGCTATTTTCCGCTAACATATTTAGGATCAGTTACTTTATGGCGGGCGATTAAGTGGAATGTGTTGCCAAAAGTGACAAGTTTCCTGCTTCCAACCATTGGCGTGATATTGGGGTTGGCCGTGGCCGCGCTCCCATTTTTAGGTCAAAATCTTCATTTGATAAAACCCTTGTTTGTCAACGATACATTTGCCTTGGCGAACTTGGAAGCTGACGTAAAGTGGGAACTTTGGCAAGGAATCCCAGGGCTGGTATTGGCGGTGTCAAGTGTTGCAGGTGTATATTTTTGGCTAAAAAAACGAGCCTGGCAAACGGCCCAGGTAGTGTTTGCGGGCGGGGCAATTTTTGTTGGCGGAACCCTGCTTTTTGTCGTGTGCAACATAGAGGGTTATTCCCAGAGGGCGGCCATCGAATTTTATGAAAGCAAAGCCACAGAGGATTGCATTATTAAACCAGTTGGGTTCAAAAGTTATGCCCACCTTTTTTACGCAAACAAACAAGACCCTGGCCCCGATAAAACGCTGGATGATCTGCCCGGCCTTTTTTATAACAAGCCCAGCAAACCAATCTATTTTGTGGCAAAAATCAATCGTTTGAACCCATTACCCGAGTTCCCACAAATCAAGGAAATTGACCGAAAAAACGGTTTTGTGTTTTTTGAATGGAGGCCTTAAAAGTGACGCTTTTTAAAAAAGTGTCACTTCAAAAAATCCCCACCATCGAACAAACTTTCTTAACTGCTGTTTTTGCGCAGCAACGTATTTTTGCCTCGAAAATTCTCACGTCTCTCACTCTCTCACCTCTCTCACATAATGTACCCAATCGCACTCACCACACCCATGGCTCAGGATTTGACAAACCATGGTTTTGAATCGCTCAGCACACCTGATGCAGTAGAACAAGTACTTGAAAATCAGGAAGGTACGGCCTTGTTGGTTGTCAACAGCGTTTGCGGTTGCGCAGCAGCCATGGCTCGACCAGGGGCAAAGCTTTCGCTTGAAAACGAGAAGCACCCCACCAAATTATACACTGTTTTTGCAGGTGTGGACACAGATGCTGTGGCAAAAGCCCGCGAGTTCCTGGCGCCATACCCACCTTCTTCGCCAAGCATTGCGCTGTTCAAAGACGGTAAACTGGTACACTTCCTTGAGCGTCGCCACATAGAAGGGCGTTCGGCACAAATTATTTCTGACAACCTTCGTTCGGCGTATGATATGTACTGCTGAAAATTGAGGCGGGGCTATGTCAAATTTGGTACGCTGCCCGAACATTGTTTGGCAAATTTTTTCAGGATTTTCAAATACTGGACTTTTGACGCAACCCCATTTTAATTTTCAATCTTTTTCTTCTTCTTTATCATCGGTATACCGCAGAAACGCCCCCCTCCTTGGCGCGGGCATTTCTGAATCCTCGCCTTTGATGATTTTCCACAGAACTTCGTTGAACTCGAAATCTGGTACGCGGTCTTCGCCACTCAGGTCGAAAGTGTCGGAACGGCGTTGCAACTCGCTGTCTATGGCGGCATTTCGGTCGTCGAGATTGATGGAGGGGATGCGCGGCTCGTAGGGCGTTAAATCGGCGTTTTTCGTGAAACACCGCCACATCGGGGTAGCCGCCGCGTCGTGTTGGCTCATGGGCGGCAGTCCAAGGATGAGTTCCATGGTGCGCAGCATCGAGTTGGTGGTATACAGGCTGCGGTCCACGAAATTGCGCTTGGTGTATGGGCTGACGACGTAGGCTATCGAGCGGTGCGCGTCCACATGGTCGGCCCCGTTTTGGGCATCGTCTTCGAGCACAAAAACCGCCGATTCCTTCCACACCGGGCTTTTGGAAAGATGTTCTATAAAAAGGCCGAATGCGAGGTCATTGTCGGCTATCTGTGCAAACGGCGTGTGCGCGCCACTGCTCAAACCTTCCGTGTGGTCGTTGATAAGTCGTAGTGTGCTGAGGCGCGGCAGTGCATTCGCCGTCACGAGCGAATCAAAGTCGCGCTTCCACTGGGTCACCCGGGTCGTGTCTTTCACCCGCGTGTCCCAAGAGGTGAAGTAAGGACAAAAATGGCCTTCGATCGCAGGAATATTGGCTTTGTAGTCGTCGGCGAATTCTCCGTATGTACGGTACGAAATGCCCGCTCGTTTGCAGTGGTCCCAGATAAAACCGCCTTTTGGCCAAGCTGTACGGTTCTGCCCTTCGTACACATAGTCGCCGCCTCGGCCACCATAACTTGTCACCCAGGTTTTTTCCGTGAAATCGTTCGCATAAGCCGCCGTGCTCCAGTTGTGGCCGTCGGCACTGACCTCTGCGCTGACGTAAAAATTATCTAACAGCACGAATTCTTGGGCAAGCGCGTGGTGGTTGGGCGTAATTTTTTCTGGAAAAAGGCAAAGCGAAGTATCGCCGTTTCCTGCGGCCATATCGCCCAGAACTTGGTCGTAAGTGCGGTTTTCCTTGATGATGTAAAATACGTACTTGATCGGCGAAGGATCGCCTACCCGCTGCGGGATGGGGTTTCCAGGCTCGCCTTCGGCCAGTTTTTCCCGCTCTTTCGTGTAGGGCGAGTTGCGGTACACCTGCCGCGAGTACTCCGCCAATCGTCGCTTATTGGGCGCGGCGATGATGCTCATCGTGCCTTTCATCAACCCGCCGATATACTGGTCGTCTTCCTCTTCTCCTTTCTGATAATTGGCTGTCGTTTTTTTACCGATCGGGTTTGGCCCGTTCGGATTGGGAAAGGAAGAAAAACCTTTGCCATTCGCGACAAAGATTTGATTGCCAACCCTGCGCACACAAGTCGGATACCAGCCCGTAGGAATGAAACCCAGCGATAGGCTTTGCTTTGGCTTGGATACATCAAACACGGCGAGGCAGTTGTTGTCGGCATTGGCGATGTACAGCGTTTTTTCGTCGGGCGAAAGGGCCACGCTGTTGGAGGTAGACCCTGTCGGGGCGTCGGGGTAGAGCGTTGCGACGAGCGTTTCCACGACTTTGTTTTGAATCAAATCCACCACGCTCACCGAATTGTCGTCGGCACAGGCGACGTATGCCAAAGTTCCTTTTTCATTGAGGATCAAATCATTGGGGCTGTCGCCTACGGGAATTCTTTGCTTGATTTTGCGGGTTTCCGTATCCCACACCACCAATTCGTTGCCGCCCCAATGGCTGATGTAGAGCAGTCGTCGGTCTGGCGAGAGGGCGCAAGTGTATAGTTCTTTGCCGATGGAGTCGCGATGGAGAATGGCTTTAGTACGGGTATCCAGGACGTAAAGGCTGTTGTTTTCTTTGGTCACTACATAGAGCAGGTCGCGTTGGTCGTCCACACACAATCCGGCAGGGGAAATTCGTATGGGCCAGGGTTTGCCCAGCGTGAGTGTATCGCGCAGCACAAGTATTTCTTTCTGAATCGTGTAGCGCAAAATCATATTGCTGTTGCCGCCTGAAACGTACAGGGTCTTGGAATCATCGCCGAATGCCAGACCGAGCCACCCAATCGGGATTTCAAACGACTGGAGCAGTTCCCCTTTTCTAGCGTCAATGAGTTGTAGGGAATGTTTGCTTTGGCCGTTGTTGGTGACAGCGAGGAGTTTTTTGTTGGGCGAAACTGCGATGTTCAGGGGCAAATCGCCCAGTGGCAACGAGATTCCTGCGGGTGTGAGCGACCAGCCTGTGGGGAGGAGCATGGATGGGTTGCCACGCTGTTTGCCGGGATTTTGGGCAAAAAGGGTGAGGGTGAAGAGTAGTGCGGAGAAGAGGAAGAGTGTACGCATAATTCAAGGTAGGAGGAACTAGGAGGAAAAATGAATGAAAATATTCCAGTCTAGGCAAAGCCACGCTTTCCCATCCACTCCGGCAAGTCCAGCAGTGAGTCGAGCAGGCCGTCGTTGTCCAACACTTCCAACGCTTCCCGGGAATGCGTGCCGTTGACCACTGCTAACGAAGCAGCACATCCGGCATTGCGACCTTCTGCCAAATCCACAGGGGTGTCGCCTACTTTGATCACTTGTTTTGGGTCTTCGATGCCGAATGTCCTCATCGCCTGTTGAATCATTAAAGGTGCCGGGCGGCCCTGCGGCACCTCATCGCTTGCGAGGGATAGGTTGATGATCGAGCCAACATCGCCCACATAATCTGCGTTCAGCCCGGCCAGCCAGCCCAATTTGTTGAGAATGATATTGGTAACAGCGCGATAGAAGCCTGTGTTGAGCGCGATCTTGATGTCGCGTTCGCGCAGCCAGTGAAACACTTCGAGCGCGCCTTCGGTAGGGACTACCGGGTGGCTGCGGTAATATTCTTCAAGGATGTGGCGGAAGATTTGGAACGCATCTCTAGATCTTTCGGCAATGATTTCAATGGGAATTGATCCCCCCAATTGTTCGCGCCAGAGCAGTTGGAAAACCTCCAGTTTGGAGACGCCCATGAGCGCGTTGAGGCGTTGCAATTCCGCATGGATACCCGCTTGATGGCAAGCTTCCGCGAAACAATAGAGTACCTCGTTGTTGTCTCGAACGGTCGTCCCAGCCATGTCGAAAACGACGAGGCGAATAGGTTGAGTGATCATTTTTGTCTGTTTTGATGGCGAAGGTAGCGGCTGATAAATTAAGCAGCAGTTAAGTTTGAGGCGCAAAAAATGAGCAATTTGATACAATATGGTCACCAAAAATTCACCTTGGCAAAATATTCGGAGGCTCAACATTAAGCAAGCGTTACTTCTGCTCATGCCTGTTATTTTCAACTTTTTCTGGTCGTAAGATTGCGGCCACCATGTTCCGTTCAACACCTTTTGCCCGCCGAATGGCAGCCGCTTCCCCGGCCCTTTTCATTCTCGTTGCCGGGCTGTTTTCCTTCTTGGCTTATTGCTGCATTTATGCTTTTCGCAAGCCATTCACAGCGGGTTCCTACGCTGGGCTGGAACTTTGGGGCATTCAATTCAAAATCGTGTTGGTGATGTCGCAAGTAGCAGGCTACGCCTTGTCAAAATTCATCGGCATCCGGGTAATTTCGGGCATGACTGCACCGCGAAGGGCAGCTATGCTTTTGGCGATGGTGGGCATTGCAGGGGCATCGCTCCTGGGTTTTGCACTGACGCCTTTTCCCTGGAATGCGGCTTGGATGTTTGTCAATGGGTTGCCACTTGGCATGGCCTGGGGCCTGGTTTTTGGCTATCTGGAAGGTCGGCGCGTGACGGAAGCGTTGGCAGCGATGTTGTGCGTCAACTTTATCATCTCTTCAGGATTTGTAAAAACTACGGGCAAATGGCTGCTTGTTTCACAGGGGGTCAGCGAGACCTGGATGCCTTTTGTGGTAGCGATGTTGTTTTTGCCGGGGCTTTTGTTGTGCCTTTGGGTGCTGGAGCATTTGCCGCTACCCTCAGAAGCCGACAAAGCGCAGCGTTCAGCCCGGCAAAGCATGAACTCCGCTGAGCGCTCGGCATTGTTTCTGCGGTATGCGCCTGGTTTGCTTTTGCTGGTGGCTGCTTACCTGGTGCTGACAATTGTGCGGGACGTACGCGACAATTTTGCCGTGGATATTTGGGACGAATTGGGCTTCAGCGGCCAAGCCTCGATTTTGACGACTGCCGAAATCCCGGTGGCTGTTTTCTCGCTGCTGGCGGTGGGCGCGATGATGTTTGTGAAAAACAATTTTCACGCTCTATGGCTGAATCACGGCCTTGCAGTGGTCGGTTCTCTGTTGTTGTTTGGTGGCACTTTCCTTTTTCAACAGGGCCTGATTTCTCCTGTTATTTGGATGATTTCATCGGGATTTGGGCTGTTTTTGCCCTATATCCTTTTCAATGGTGTGCTGTTCGACCGGCTCATGGCGAGTTTCCGCGAGCAGGGCAACGTGGGCTTTCTCATGTACGTCGCGGATTCAGTAGGCTATCTTGGCAGCGTAGCGGTATTGCTCTGGCGCAATTTCGGTGCGGGCGAGATGAGTTGGCTGGACTTCTATGTTAAGTTATGCTATGCAGGAGCAGCGTCTTGCTTCGGATTCATGTTGTTGTCCTGGTTTTATTTTTCTAAAAAGCGAATCAAACTGAATTAAAATGGACCACAAATTCGACGTAGCCGTCGTCGGCGCAGGCATCGTAGGCCTCGCAACGGCTTATGCAGCAGCCTGTAAGGGCCAGAAGACAATTGTGTTCGAGCGTAATCCCAGAGCCGTAGGCGCCTCTGTTCGCAACTTCGGGCTGGTGTGGCCCATTGGCCAAGCTGCAGGACCGATGCTCGACCGGGCGATGAAAAGCCGGGAAATTTGGCTCGATATTGCAGCTGAGAGTGGGGTAGCGATAAAACAAAACGGTTCGCTGCAACTCGCCTATCACGACGACGAGGTGGCAGTGCTGCATGATTTTTTGAAAAACGCCGATTCGGCAGGGTATCAGGTCAAATTGCTGACGCCAAACCAGGTAGCCGCGCACAGCCCTGCAGTGAAAACGGAGGGGCTTAAGGCCGGACTTTGGAGCAGCACAGAGTGCACAGTGTCGCCCCGTCAGGCCATTCCGCAGTTGGCGGAATATCTGGAAAAGGAGTTGAACGTGGTGTTCCGATTTGGCTCGGCGGTGACGCATGTGGATTCGGGAATTTTGTCTGATTTCTATGATAATTGGCAGGCAGAGCGCATTTTCGTTTGCTCCGGGGCGGATTTTGAAACCTTGTACCCGCGTGTTTTCCGCGAAAGCGGCATCACGAAATGCAAGTTGCAGATGCTACGCACAGCCTCCCAACCCAAGGAATGGCAACTCGGCCCTTCGCTTTGTGCTGGATTGACGCTGTTGCACTACGCATCATTCGCACATCTGGCGAGCCTTGACCCTGTGCGCGAACGCTACGACCGGGACAATCCGGATTTTGCCCGCTACGGCGTACACGTGCTGGTTTCCCAAAACCACAATGGAGAAATCATCCTCGGCGACAGCCACGAATACGGCTGGGACGTGTCGCCTTTCGACAGCGAAGAAATCAACCGATTGATTTTGGATTATCTCAAAACTTTCGCCCAGTTCCCGAACGCGGTGATTGCCGAGACCTGGCACGGCGTGTATCCCAAATTGCCGGGCAAAACAGACTTCGTGATGGAGGTAGAGCCAGGCGTTTGGATCGTGAACGGCCTGAGCGGCGCGGGGATGACGATGAGTTTTGGGTTGGCGAAGGAAATGGTGTAGAGAACCCCCCCTAATTTTTCATTTGATGATAATATAGAAGGTAACTTAAAGTTACACGATCGGGTAGGCGCCACCTTCAAATCGAAGTGGACACGCAAACCAATGAAACGCGGACACAGCCCTTGGATTGGGTGGTTTTGAAAACGTTTGTCATCGAGACTTGAGGAGTTAAAACTCATTGGCAAACAAGTACCAGTTTCAAACTGATACTTATTTGCCTATATGTTTCAATTCCCGCCTCGTTTTTCCCGAATAAAATCCTCCACATTGTCTAACTTGGGCGAATCCAGCAATGATTTCCAATCAAATTTGGCATCAAACGGGGTGAGCAGTTTCTGCGGGTCGAGCACGCGCGGGTCTTCAGGCAACGCTGAATAAGGCGTGAAATCAGGCTGGTTCGTGAAAAAATCGCTGAAATCCGAAGCTCCGGCATCATACTGATTCAGGTACGGCACGCCGAGGATATTCCAAAACGTCTTGAAAATGCTCCCGAAACTCGTGTGGGTGTGGCTGACGTGGTTCTTTCTCGCCCAAGGCGAGATCACCATCAACACGCTTCGGTGAGCATCCACGTGATCCTGTCCGTCCTGCGCGTCGTCTTCCGTGACCACGATGGCCATCTCTTTCCAATAGGGCGTGTGCGAAAGGAATTCTACCACTCGGCCCAGCGCCAAGTCGTTGTCGGCCATGTAGCTCTCCCGGAACGGGTAGCCTGCCTGTGGGCGCTCGCCAGCGCCGTGGTCTTGCGGCAACATCAGGGTCAGCACCTGCGGCATTTTGCCCTTGCCCGACAGCCATTTTTCCTGAAACTCCTGCATGAACACCTCCGCACGAAACTGGTCGGGGATGGCCATGTTGAACGTCGCGTATTTTTCAGATGACCGCCCGTATAGCGGCCCCGGAATCGGGAAATTGACCAGCACTTTTTGGCCGTAGTATTTCATCGTAGAGTCCGTGAAATTCGACCCCATTTCGGTTCCGAAACCAAAATTGTAAAACGAAATGCTGTTTCGTTCCAAATGGTCCCACAACGAACCGGCCTCATTGTAATCCTCCGGGAAAATCGCGCCAGCTCCCCCTGTCCAAGCATATTGGCCCTTGGCTTTGCTGTTGGGTTTTCCGTCGCGGTGGCCGCCATAACCCGCTGATACAGTTGTTTCCATCCACTCGTTCGGGTAAGTATTGGCGAGCCAGCGGTGGCCATCGGCAGAGTGGTCGCCGTCCACATAAAAATTGTCGCTAATGCCAAAACGCTGGGCCAACGCGAGGTGGTTCGGCATGATGGTTGCTTTCTCTACCGAGCTGGTTTTGGCTTTGTTCGAGAATGATTGTTCGTAGCCGTAGCGGGCGATGGCCGGGTCGCCTTTGCCTTTTTTCAATTGGCCAAACACCTCGTCGTAGGTCCTATTCTCTTTTGAAATGAAGACGATATGCTTGATGGGGCTTCGCTTTTGACCGGGAAATTCTGGGATGGGGTTTTTAGTGAGTGTTCGACTTGAAGTCGCATCCTCGCTAGCCTGAACCCGGAAATTATTGTCCAACACCTGCTGCGTCCATTTCGGCAAATCTGCATCTGCCGGAATGTCGAGCATCGTGACAGAACCATGCATCAGGTGGCCGATGTAATTGCCTTCCGGCCCTTGTTTGAAGGTGTAACCGCCGTTTGGTCCGCTTCCGTATCCCTTTGCGTTGGCGACAATGAGTTTTTTGCCGTCAGGCGAAATAGCCAGTTTGGAAGGAAACCAACCGACGGGAAGATGGCCGATAACGCGCGCCGCGAATCGGTCTGACGACTCAAAGTCGTCTGACCGATTGTTGCCAGACCGGTCAGACGACTTTGAGTCGTCAGACCAGAGTGCGATGACCGCCACAGCATTGATACCTGCTTCTGCCACATACAACCGTTTTTTATCGGGCGAGAGCGCCAGCCCAAACGGAATTACCCCTCGATGCCGGGCGAGTTGTGGCAGTGGTTTGAGGAAAATATTTTGGATCACTTTGCCCTGAATCGGGTCAATGACCGACACGCAATCGTTGTTGCCATTGCTCACGAACACAAACTTGTCAGTTGCCACCAAGGAATTCGGGCTGGCCCCGCCCACTGCGGGGATACCCTCGATTTTTTCGCCGACGAGAAAGCCCGTTTTGATTTTGTGCGTCACCTTCGGGATGTTTCCGGTCACATCCACCGCCCAAACAGAGAACGATTCCGGCGCATTCGGGTCGCCGAGTGCGGGCACATCTAGGCCGTCCTTTTTATAGCCCTCGCGCATTTCTTTCGAGCCGAAGCCGGAGCTCGGAAAATCCGCGCCGGTCCCTTTCAAGTCATTCTCTTTCAAATTGTTGAGGGGGCTGTACTCGAACATCCCGACGTTGGCGACGTACACCGTATTTTCGTCTGGAGAGAGTGTCACACCAAATGGGTAGCGACCCACCCGGACGTAGTGCCACACTTTTCGGGTGCGGGTATCGGCCACCAAGAGGCGGAAGTTGCTTTGATCGCAGACGTAAAGCGTGTTTCCATCGCGGGTAAGGGCTAGGTCGCCGAGGTAGCCGTCGGGATTGTCCGATTGTGCGCAGAGGATTGAATCGAGTTTTGCACCAGTGCGCAGGTCGTAGCGGAAGAGTTTGTTCGATTGCCCGCCCGACACCCACACCGAGCGATTGTCGGGTGTGATGGCGAGGCCCATGAACACGTCTTCGAGTAGGTTTGGGTCATTCATAGCCCCTTCTGGAACCTGGCGAACTTTCGGTTGTCCGCTGGCTGGGTTTTCCAGAATCGTGATGGAAAATGGGCGGTTGCCGGAATTGGCCGTCACCGCCACGGAGCCATCTGGGGAGAGCACCAGTCCATACGGGTGGGGTGCAATGCGGACGGTATTGCCCATTGGTTTCACGATCCGTCCGTTGGGGAGAATAGATTCGCCGCTAAGGTTGATTTGGCAGTAACGGTCAGCTGCGGGCGACTGGATGATCCAGTTTCCAGCGGATTGCTGGGCAGATTTTGGAGATTGACAGGCAGCCCAAAGCAGGGCGGCAGCGAGGGCAAAAAGGGTGGGTATTTTCATGGATGCTGTTTGGCGGCGAATGTCGGGAGATGGGACGAGCAAACGGTGGTTTTGTAGTTGAAGTGAATGTGAATTCGTGCAAAATAAAAAACCCGCGCAGCCTTTGTTGCGGCGCGGGTTCTCATGCTTGAAATCAGGATAGAGAAAAATCGGTCTATTCTACCGCTTCACAATCTGTAGCTGCTTCACCCCCACTTTTCCCCCCTGCGTTTTTAATTGAACCCAGTAAATCCCGGAAGGCAAATCGAGCAGCGTCACTTGTTGGCCAACAGTCCCTGAAAGACTCAAGGTGGAAATTGGGCGACCATTTTGGTCGATGACACTCAGCAGGGTAGGGGGATCCTGTTCGCCAGAATACGACAAGCTGAACGCGCCATTGCTGAAATGTTTTGAGCAGGAAGGGTGGGGGAGAGGAAGGCGGAGGCAAAAAGCAAAAAGAAAAAGTGTTTCATAGCAAATAGTTGAAAAAGTGATGGAATGTAGCGGCGAGACGCTGGTATCACCCCGGATGTTACCGGCTCTGCCAGAAATTAGCATTTAATTTTCGCTTAATCTACCCTGCTCTACCTTCGTGCAAAACAACCAGCCATGCGTGTCTTTGTCCTCCGTTTTACGCTTTCCCTGATACCTCTGCCATGTATCCAAGCCATTGATGCTCAAATACTTGCCGATTCTACGCATACTTTGGGCGAATTGGTGGTGACTGCTCAGCGAAGCGCTAAACCGCGTTTTACTACCCCGGAAGCCATCGGGGTTTTGAACCTTCAAACCATCCGTTCCCAACAACTTCGGACGAGCCCGGAAGCCCTTTCTGCGCTGCCCGGATTGTTTGTGCAAAAGACCAACCATGGCGGCGGATCTCCCATTTTGCGTGGATTGACCGGAAACCAAACCTTGCTGCTCATGGATGGAATCCGCCTCAGCAACGCCACGTTCCGCTACGGCCCGAACCAATATTTCAACACCATCGACCTGTTTTCCCTCGAAAAAATAGAGGCCCTGCGTGGTAGCGGCTCGGTGCAATATGGTTCTGATGCACTTGGTGGCGCAATTCAGGCTTTTACCCGCGAGCTTCAATTTTCAGAAAAAGCAGACTTGGGCGGCTCCGTTTTGATACGCGCTGCTACGCAAGGCATGGAGCAAACGGCTCGCGCGGAAATTCAATACAGCACCCGGCGCACGGCTTTAGGTGGCGGACTGAGTTGGCGCAACTTCGGCGACCTCGTGGGCGGCGATACCACCTGGCGACAAACGCCGAGCGGCTACCGAGAATTGGATGTTGATTTGAAAGGAAAAATCGCCCTTTCTAACTCGGCAACGCTTACGCTGGCACACCAAAACGTGCGACAAAACGAAGTCCCTATTTTCCACAAAGTGCGGTTGGAAAATTTCGCACTCAACCAATTTGAACCACAACGTCGAGCACTGACTTATGCCCGCCTGGAGCAATCCCTGAACCGAGGCGTTTGGAAATCACTGTGCATCACGACTTCTATTCAGCAAACCGAGGAGGCTCGGGAAAGTCGCAAAAACGGCTCGACTGTGCTGCGTTTTGAAAATGATCGGGTGCGTTCACTCGGGGCTAACGCGCAGATATCCAATGTGTTTGGCAAGCATTGGTCAGTGAATAGCGGGGTGGAAATTTACCATGATTTGGTGAACAGTACCCGTGCCGATACGGATCAAAACACGGGCGCGACCAGTTCCAAACGCGGTCTCTACCCCAATGACGCGACTATGATGAGCATCGCGGCATTTTCGCTCCACGAGTGGGACTTGGCCCATTGGAATATTACGGTAGCTGCGCGCTGGAATACATTCGTCATCCAAGTAGAGGATGAGGCCATTGGTACTGCCAAATTGAGTCCTTCGGCTTTGGTAGGCAACGCGGCGGTGCTGTATAAATTGAATCGGCACGCCAATCTTTTTGCTTCCATCAACACGGGGTTCCGGGCACCAAATATTGACGACCTCGGCACCTTGGGCATTGTGGATTTCCGTTTTGAAACGCCGAATTACGACTTGCGCCCAGAGCATTCTACAAATTATCAAATCGGCTATAAACTGCAGATTAACAAGCTCCAAGGCGAATTGTACATTTATCGCAACGAACTGCGCAACCTCATCACCCGCATCAAGCAGGACGCTCAAATGATGCAGGGCTATCCGCTCTATAAAAAGGAAAATGCCGAGCAAGCCTTCATTCAAGGTATCGAAACGGCTTGGACGTTTGCGTTTGCACGGAATTGGACAGCACAGGGTTCATTTACCTACACTTACGGCCAAAACGTGACCGCCAAAGAGCCCATGCGGCGCATTCCACCCGTTTTTGGCCGTTTTGCAGTGGATTACAAGCCGGGAATATGGTCGTTTGGGGCAGAAATGTTTGCAGCGGGCAAGCAAGACCGCCTGGCAAAAGGAGATACAGAAGACAACCGCATCCCGAAGGGCGGCACACCCGACTGGACGGCGTTGAACCTGCACGCAGGGTACGAATGGCGTTTTTTGAGCCTACGCCTGGCGGCACTCAATCTATTCAATCAGGATTACCGAACGCACGGTTCTGGGGTGAACGGCTACGGTCGGTCGGTGTTTGCAACGGCGGCGGTAAGATTTTGAAGATACAGGCGCTATTAAATTTTTTGCTCAATGTTAAGTTTATAAATTCTATGTAAACTTAACATTAAATCTAGGTTAATTTATAAAACTTTGTGCCCTTATTAATAACAAAATTACAATTCAGGGTTCACATGAAAGTTAAGATAGAGAATACGAAAAAAAGTGCAAAGGCTAAAACGCCAGCATCCAATGCTTTATTCACTCAGGTAACTGCCAAAGAAAAGAATGTTGAAAAAGCCTGGGTGGCCTACCAGGAAAAGGATGCCGCATTTGAGCTGGCACTGAAAGAACATGCTGATAAAACAATACTCAAAGGCTTGTTGGCTGCGGCTAAAATTGCCAGACTGACCTATAAAATCGAGAAGATCAAACACAAACTGGCGAAGGCCACTTGGAAGGCTTCCGCTAAAGCAGAAAAAAAACCTGGTCCGGCTACTAAAAAAGATACTGTAAAAATCAAGTCCGAAAAACCTGAACCCAAAGTCTCTAAAGATTCCGCTATTTCTTCCCAATAAATAAGAAGTAACTCCACAATCCCCCGTAAGCCTGATCGACCTCTAACTGAACAGGCATAAAGCGCTTATGTAGGACTGGAAGCAGGTGGTTGTCCATACGAACATGGTTATATCCCATCCAGCGGTGGAAAAACTTAAACGGTGAGTCGTGAAAATCAACCACTGCGATGAGGCCGCCTTCCTCGAGGTCATCGTAAGCACGTTGCAGGGCCTCCTCCCAGCCGGGGTTAATCATGGTGAGGCAATAAGAAAACAGCACCACGTCAGGCTTAGCGGGCAATTTCCAATCTCCTGGGGCATAAGGCTTTTCCAGAAAAAGCACTCTACGGGAATGCCTTTGCAGCCTTTTGGAGGCAACTTTCAACATTTCGGGTGAGATGTCAACGCCGATCATCTGCAGTAAGGGATGGTATTTGGCAAGATTGGACAAATTGTGTCCGGTGCCGCAGCCCACTTCCAGTACCGTTTTGTCGCTCATCATCGGAAGGTTCAACGCATGGATAATACGCCTGCGGCCAAACAAAAACGACCAGCGCGTGGCTTGGTAGATTTTTGCGTGTAGTCGGTAATAGCTGCGTATTGTCTTGACTTGCGTGTTCTCGGCCTCTGGGTTCAACTTGGCGATTTCCATGTTTTGTGTTAGTTTACGGATCCTAATAGAACACTGGCATACGTTCCAACCCGATCATTTTGCAGGGTTACATCTGCCCTGGACGCATCAAATTTCACTTTTTGGTAGACAAAATCGGGGATAAAGTCCACCTTCATAGCAGCAGAGCGCAGCAAGATACTAGCACCTGGTGCGCTGTTCTGTAATATCAGGTTCCATTCTTCGCTCAAAGCCGGACGATTATGTGCTGCCATCCAATCCTGGTGATCAAGGAGCACAAAATGGGTGTATTGGCCGGGATTGTTTTGCAAAAACTGGCTTAAGGTGGCTGTATGGGTTTTCACACGGTCTACCCGGCTTTTCAGGGTGTTAAAATTTTCTTTGCGCAGGTAATTAGGGCAACAATCTTCCGAATAAGCCCCCAAAAGATATACTTTCCAAAAGTAATTGTCCGACACGCCGATCTCTGTAAACACTTTACGGAAGCACTGTTTTAAATAACCAGCCATGCCATCCGAGTAAGTTTTTTTGGCTAGGTTTTGCTGGGCTTCGGGAACGCCCAACATGCTTTGGAATATATGGCGGTTGAACAGCCAGCCCGTGAACGAATTGAGCAAGCGTGGCTCAAGGCGAAAATAGAGATCACGCTGGGCATCCAGATGGTCGCACTCAAAAAGGCACTGGATGAGATGCTTGGTTTTAGTGCTTGTTTCTAACATTTTTTTTATCAAAAAAGCGGCACTCCCCGTGCTTCCATACCAGTAAAAACTCTTGCGCAAGCCTTTCCCGCTAAAGAAATGAAGGTTTTGCGCCCAGTATTGTTGGGGATAATCATCCAAATTTGGCTTTAGCACTTCCTGAAAAACATCGTCTGCATGGGCGCTTTTCCCTTTCCCAAAAAAATCAAAAAGGGTGGCATGGTCACTGTGCTGGAACAGCGCAGACTTCAGTTCGAGCAGCGCATTTTGACGCGGGTTCATGTCCACACAATCAATCGAAATCGGGCTGTCCAATAAATAATCCAGCGCGTTGCAGCCGGCTGAAGTAAGCATCACGACTCGGCTGTCGGTGGAAATTTGCAGCATCACCCGGTCACAGCGGGGATCTTCCCAACAAGTGTTGTAGACCAGGTTTCCGGTGTGTATTTTTTGGAAAACCTTGTTTTTTAGTTGCTTAATCATCGGTTTATGATTGTTTTGCAGCAAGATGCTCGTGCATCAACTGCTCGATCCAACCCGTATCATTCATTATTTTCCCCTCTACTTTGGCCTGCTCATCGAGCCGACGCAGTGCAATATGGAGTTCAAACAAAGGGCCTTGCTCAAACGCTACCTGCTCTTCAGGAGAAAGCAGTCCGCCTTGTTTGATCAAAGTGATTTTGCTCGCAGGAGAGAGGTTCACAAAATACAAGGGGTCGGTACTGACCAAATATCGTTTGGCATGGACGTGATGGGCCACCAGACTAGTGATTTTTTCAGAAAACCCTAAACTTCTGAGGTTTCGGGCGCCTACTGCTTCGTGGTCCCAAATTCCATAACCGTCCATATTGCCTTCGGGGGAATCGGAGAGGTGGCCAAAATCGTGCAGGAAAGCCGCCAGGATAAAATCGGGGTCATTGGGATGACCTCTTTGTGCTAGTTCAGCAGTTTGCACCGCGTGTTCGAGCTGGCTCACAGGTTCACCATGATATTCCTCATGGCCGCGTTCGCGGAAAGTGGAAAAGACCTTTGCGATGCTTGGGTGTGTCATTTCGTCATTTCGTCATTGGGTCATTTCGTCATTGGGTCATTTCGTCATTGGGTCATTTCGTCATTGGGTCATTT
>CAZPTQ010000056.1:0-26859 GCA_964589365.1 uncultured Saprospiraceae bacterium | reverse complement strand
TGGCACTAACAATGCATGGTCGAAAAGGTGCGCTAAACGCGCAGCCTTCGTCCATAGTTACAATGGCAGAAAATAGAAAATACAAAAAGTAATAGCAGCCAAGTAATCCGACTTACGGAAACTCGAAGATACGGCTGGGCTTACAAGACGATATTTTCATTTGTACCATCGGTGGGACAATCTGAAAGCATCACCTAAAAAAAGTCAAGTAGGACGCTTTTTTGATGCGACAATCAGAAATGACTTTCAAACATGTTAACAATGAAAAATTACAAATCAAATCTTATTTGGATTTTCCTTTTTTCCTTTTTGTGTGTTCGACTATCGGCACAATTGATTACACAAAGGCTACCAGCCGATGTCTCTTTGACCAATGCGGAGGCGACATTTGTCCAAAAAATAACGCAACTTGATGATACCAAAAATTCATCCTTTGTAAGTATTGGCGATATTGGGCAGTATGCCGTCAATGGCAATGTTACTTTCTCAATTCCAGGTATTACGGGGCTGCTTTCAACAGAGGCGTTGCATGTTGAGTATAATGCCCCCAATGATTATGTGTGGTCGGGTAGGTTTACTAACCAGCCGGGCTACTTTTCAATTATTGCAAAACCAGAGGGCAAAGTTGGCTTTTTTCAAACTTTGACACAGTATTTTAGTATTCTGCCCGTCAACAGCGAAGTGTCGCTATTGAAAGAAACCGACCTGAACAGCCTGCCTCCTGCGGATTGTTTCTCGCCATCAACCCCGGAAGAAACAATTGACTTTTGTGAACCGGACAACAATGATTGCTTTGCAGAAATAGACCTTCTGATATTGGTTACGCCCGATGTACAGACATGGTTTGGCACTCAAGGCAATCAATGGCAGGCACTGCTCACTATTATTCAGGGCATCGAAGGGATCAATCTGGCATTCGCAAATAGCGGCATTGCAAACAAGCGCATAAGGTGGAGAGCAGAAACATTTGTCTTCGACACACCTGCGAACGACGGATTTGGATTCGACACACCAATGGATATTGAAGACGATCTACTGATTGATCTTCCCGCGTTGGCCTCTGGTCTGAGAGAGCAACAGCAGGCTGATATTGTTATGATGTTGACGAGCTCCAAGACAAAGAAAACGAACTTCGCAGTGTGACTATTTGTGACGTATCAGGCCGAAAGGTTCGAAACTCATCAGCAAACCGTGGTCAGGATACGGTTGAGATATTCGTTGGAGATATTGAGAATGGAGTGTACTTTGTAAATGTTTGTGGTAGTTCGAGTATGGAAACCTTCAAATTGATCATTCAAAAAGACTGATATGAAAAACAGTAAATCGCTATATGTACTCCTTCTTTCTTTCCTCTTCGCGTGCGGCAAAGATGAAGGATATCAACTGCCCATCTATTCCCCGGGGCCTCAAGATACCGGGTGGGGAAAGGCCACACGAGATGATCAAGCATGGAATGCCACCGCATTTGCACGCAGACACCAAGATGGTTCCGGGTTTATCGGATTGGATTTCAACACTTATAATGAGTTTGAAGAAATTCGAGAGGTGCTTGCTTTTAACGAAGTGCCGTTTAAAATAGGCAAATACCCGATAAGTGGCAAAATTGACGACTACAACGATAATTTAGTTGGTGCTAAATTTGCCGTGAGAGAAAGCGATGGTGACGTCATCGGCGTACTGTACAATAGTGATCGGTCGGTAAAAGGGCTTATGAACATCACTTTTGTGGACTCGACAAATAATATTGTCGGGGGAAGTTTTGATATAGTCAAATTTGATCGACTCGTGCCAGAAAATGCACCATACCCTGAGCGGGTAGAATTTAGAAATGGTACGTTCAGAATGAAAATAATTGATTGATAACTCTGCCATCAATGCACCCCTGTCCATAACTCCTAAGAGTCGGTACGGCAGGGGTGCTCACGACCTGCAGCATAAAAACTAAACTCAATAACCAACAACCTACTCCTTTTTTCGAATCCTCAATGTCGGCAATGTAACGCCTTCGATGGAGTCATTTGGCATGCGGTAACCGTTGTTTAATTGTACCTGTCGGGCAAAGTATTCGTGAAACACACAGTCGGGGTCCTGTCCCGTTATCCAACTATGGTGGCAGCAGCAATGATAATCTTCCAGGATTCGGCCTTGCTGTTCCGTATTAAAATCCCGGAAACTCTTCTCGTTTCTCCATGCCCTGTGCAGGCCCACGCTGCGGCCATAATCATAGGGTTTTTTCCGATTGAAAACCACCCGAAGCGCGGTGCCCAATTTTTTGCGAAACGGCACCCCATGTTGGGTTTGCCACACGTGCGTCATCTCATGGATGAGAAAGTCTTCGTAATACGAAAATTCCTTTTCGTTCAAAGGCTTGCTGTAACGCTTGCCCAGGTAGATCGTGTTGAACGGGGTGCGCGCCATGCGTCGCCTGGGAGCGTTCATCAGACGGCAATGCTCCACCAGCCGAACCTTGGAGTAGTCAATGGTGTTGCCAAATACGCGCTGGGCCACGGAAACTTCTCGCTCGGTCATCTTCCGTTTTTTGGCCGCTTTTATGTCGCCGATCACGGCCCCCAGCAACCCGAACAAACCCGCAAACAAGACCAAACCCAGCCTAATGACAAAACGCCGACCCAGCAGCGCGGCAACGCCCCAGCCGAACAGGCCAACTAAGGCAATGCCGAGTACGGCACCAATGAGGATTGCGGGGAGGGTGGAATGGTGAATGGTGGGAGAGAGAAGGGCGAGGTAGGTCATGGGGTTCTTTTCTGACTTGACATTCGGTGTAAGATAATTGGAATTATTGCTGTTTCTGGGCGAGGTTTTTTTATCCTCGCCCAGCGCAAATCGTTTGTAAAATCTTATTCGTATGTCATCAATATGAGGCGAAGGTGTTTAGTGACACTTAGGTCGGCATAGTTTTTCGCGCTACAGTCGAAATCAAAAAATTCGTTAGAGATACAACCTTCCTTTCCCCTGCAATCACCCTTAGGGGTTATGGTTCCGAAATTCTTTGCATAAGAAACCATGGCTTTGCCGCTGGCGTCAAGGGGAAGTGGAACAACCGTTGGACCGCTAACTAAAGGCCCACCTATTGTTGCGCCTAAAACGCCACAGCTACAGCTGTAATCGAAATTGCTAAAATGGGTGAATTCCTTCAGTCCCCCATCGTCATTTGCATTACCAATCACAATATAGCTGGATCCCTTATCCAGTTTATATTCCTGATTTCCAGTGAGTGTGATGGTCTGGCTGGTGTTTTGGTTTTGGATGGTCCAGCTGATGTCTGGAGGGGTTTGATCACGGAGATTGGGAAAGTTGCGGGTACAAGCTGATACAAAAAGGGCTTGTCGCTCCCTGCGGAACTCGCCGTGCTTACCGCTTGCAATTCGGGCTATGGCCAACTGGGGCGAGGCGAGGGGGCCATGTCACTGGCACGGGCTTTCACCTTTGCTGGGGTGCGTAGTACGGTGATGTCGCTATGGAAAGCACCCGATGCCCAGATAGAACGCTTGATGATTCTTTTTTATCAGAACCTGAAGGAGGGCATGGCAAAAGACCTTGCTTTGCAGCGAGCCAAGCTGACGCTCATCCAGAAAAGTACAAACCCGGAACTGGGGCATCCCTTCTTTTGGGCAGGCTGTATTTTGAACGGGAATACAATGCCTTTGAGTTTGCCATCTACAGGAACGTCCTATGGGCTGTTGTGCGGGCTTTTGATGCTCGTGTGCGTATTGTTGGTGCTGATATTTCGCCATTAGGTCATTGGGTCAATACGTCATTGAAAATGACGTTCAATGACGAATGACCCCAAGTCACTGTCCCACCCCTCATTTAGCAGTACCATTCTAAATCAGAATCTCTACTTTAGAATAGAACCGGTAAACGAGGGGTAGGACAGATTGACAGAATGAACAAGCTTTTACAATTCTGTTACATCGTTTTACACCCAAAAAACAGTCTCCACTTTAACCGCTCATACTTTTGCCCCATTGTTTCACCAACCAAACAAAGTCATGCAAATCCATATCCTAGCATTATTGCTTCTTGTTCAATCCCTCGTTTCCTGCCAGCAGAGTCAGGAAAAAGCCCTGCTATCAGAGGCCAACATTGTTTTACAATCTAGCGTCGCTGGCCAGGAGGGCTCAGAGAAAGCCATACCCACGGCAAGCAACATCGTCTTTAAATCCTCAGACGGCGGACAGACCTGGCAGGATGTCAGCGCGGGACTGCCCATAGATTTGCCTGTTCGGCGTGTTCTTATCGACGGCGGAGAACTCTCTTTGACTTCTGATATCGGATTGTACCACAGCAGCATCAACGTTGCAGCTCCTAGCTGGGAAAACGAGGTTTCTATGGGACTAGAAATCTCAGGTATTTTCCATGGTCGGACAGGGCCTTATGTCGTCAGCTACCTGAATGGTTTTTTTCAAAAGGTACCTGGCACGGACGTTTTGATACCCTTACACAATGCTTTGAAAGACAAGACGGTACGCAGCGTTTTGGAAACACCGGATGGGACACTATTCGTCGGCTGTGAAAGCGGCCTTTACAAATCCACTGACGCCGGAAATAGCTGGAAACAGGTTTATGCTAATGATGGCATCAATAGCATGGTCGAGGCGGAAGGCGTGCTGATTTGCGGCACTTATAAGGGCATTTTGCGCTCGACCGACGCCGGTGAGCACTGGGATATGGTGATGACCGAGGACGGCTCCGCATGGAACACGGGGTTCATAGACGGGCGTTTCGTCTCGATCACCCAAGGTGGAAATTGGCAAGATGAGCCGACTAACAGGCTGCGTATGTCTGCCGACGGTGGCAAAACCTGGCAGCGCATAGATGAGAACCTTTCTTCGGGTCAGTTCATTTTTAACAACGAGATAGGCGGTTCGCGCATCAAGTCAATCAACGACATCAAAAAGGCGGGCAAATACCTCTTTTGCAGCTGCGATGGTGGGATTTTCCGTTCTTCCGATTGGGGCAAAAGTTGGGAACCTGTTTTTACCGAAAAAGGCTTCAAACTGCTCCAGCTGGCTGTTTCGGGCGATGTGATTTATGCCGTAAAAGTGGTAGGATGCTGAAAAGTGAACACGTTCAGGAAATTGTGGCGCGACCCGCCAATCACATTGATTATCAACGATTAAATTCAGGTATTCCACACTTTCTTGAACACACTCAAAAAACCGCGCTAATTTTGGGCATGCTTTCAGCCTATTTTTTTAAAACGCTTCGGCTTCTGCCTCTGTTGGTGCTGCCTATTTTGGCTTGGCTGATGCCGCCGGCAACAGAAGACACCGCTGAGAACTTTTCGCCCGCAAAAATCAACCTTGCCCTGCGCCGTACTGCCGACGGGCTGCTCCGCGCATCGGGCGATAGCACGAGCCGTATTCCGGCCATCGAGCAGCTTGGCGAAGGCGTTTGGAGCGTCCGCATAGAGCAAGAGTTCAATTATGAAGCACTTCCAGCCCTGCTCCAGAGCTCGCTCGATTTGTATGGCATCCGGCGGCCTTATGAAGTAGCTGTGCGCCGCTGTTTTGATTCCACCATTGATCTGGGCTATCACCAACTTGACCATTTGCAAAACAACGTCGTACCCTGTGGCGGGCGGGAAATGCCCAAGGGCTGTCATTATATTGAAATTAGCTTTTTGGAAAATGACGAAAAAAAGTCGTTTTTGCCTGGAATATTTGGGGCTTTGCTGTTGATTTTGGCTGGAATCGCTGGTTTTTGGTATTTCCTTCAGCAAAAATCAAAGATTGCCATGCCTTTAGCCGCCCATGCCAGCCAAGGCACGGCAGCCGGGGAAGAAACGGACTGGCTGACATTCGGGAATTCTCGTCTGGACGTTGCTGGTCAGGTGCTTCTTTGCAATGGTGCCCGCCATGCACTGACTTTCAGGGAAACGAAATTGCTCCGGCTATTCGTCACCAGCCCCGACCGACTACTCGAACGGGATTTTATCCTTCAGCAGGTTTGGGCGGATGAGGGCGTTTTGGTTGGGCGAAGCGTGGATGTTTTTGTGTCGAGGTTGCGCAAAAAACTAGCGGCTGACCCATCTGTCGGTATTGCAGCAGTGCATGGGGTAGGGTATAGGCTGGAAACGGGAAAATAAGAAACAAAATTAGAGCGCATGACACAAGCCCAGGACCGAACTTTAATACAAAACACTTCAATATGAATATTTCCCTCGCCCAAATTTCCGAACTGATCCAAAACCGCCGCGCCGTATTCCCTAAGTTTTATATTCCAGGAAATCCGATTGACAGGGCCACCATCGAACAATTGCTGGAAAATGCCAACTGGGCGCCCACCCACAAACGCACTGAGCCCTGGCGTTTCCATGTGTTCCACTCCGAAGCGAGCCGCCAAAAACTCGCGGATTACCTCTCCGAGTTTTACAAAAAGAACACTCCAGCCGAGTTGTTTTCAGAAGAGAAAATGAAAAACGCAGGCGCCAATCCGCTCCGAGCCGGGGCGGTAATTGCCATCGTACTTCGGCCTGACCCGGCGGCGAATCTGCCTGAATTTGAGGAGATTGCCTCCGTTGCCATGGCTGTTCAGAATGTGTGGCTTAGTTGCGCTGCCATTGGCTTGGGGAGTTACTGGAGTACGCCCAGGGCAGCGCTGGAAGCAAACGAATTTCTGAATCTGGAAGCAGGAGAGCGGTGTCTTGGCCTGTTTTACATGGCCTGGCACGAAATGCCCACCGATGTGCCGGGTAAGCGCGGGGATGTTGCGGAGAAGACAGTCTGGGCGTAAAAAAAATTAAACAGGAAAACCGCAAAACCGGAGAACAGGAAAATTTAAAACCGAGAGGAGTGGCATTTCTAAAAAGGGAAGATTTTGGCCTTTTTCGGATCATTATGTATGGTTTTAATTTTTCCTGTTTTCCTGTTTAATCCAATCTTAAAAAAGTCGCCCCATCGTCTCCAATAGTTTTCCCCAGGTCCAGTCTGGGTGCTCCCAGGGCCATTGATACAGATAGCTCAAGCCCAGGCTCAGGTAGATCAGGCAAACAATCAGCACGCCCACACCAATACGCGCCCAGCGCGAAGGCGCGACCATTTCTTGCAAGAACCAACAAAACGGCAGGCTGAGGAAGCACATCCAATCCACATAACAACGGTGCCCGTAGGCGCCGCCGAATGACCAGGTATGCCAACTGGCAAACAAATAGGTCAACACGGCTATTATGGTAAAAATCCCTAAGGCTTCACGCTGCTTTTTCCAAACGCCCCGCAGTAAACCGATGAGCGAAAAAAACAGGATGGGCGCATAAACAAATAGACCGTTTTGGACATCGAAAAGAACATTCAGGATTTTTGGCGACTTCCAATTTGTAAAACCTTCTTCATCGTATGAGTAGTACCACCAATTGCCTGTAACTGAATGCCAGTACCACATTTGTGGCAACCAGACAAGCAGCACGACGAGCACAGAAAGTGGTATCAAAGACCAGTATTTAAGAAAAAACTGCCAGCGTTCTCTCAAAGTGCCGCCATTTGGGGCGTTGAATTCGGCAAAGAAAAGATACAGAATCGCGATAGCATTGGTCGGGCGAATCAAACTCGTCAGACCAAAAATCAGCCCTGCTATCGCGAAATTTTTGGCTGAGGGTTCGCGAAACAGTTTTGGGACAAACACAAGCCAGCAGCTCAATAGGAAGAGTGAGGCCACGTGCGAATTGCCAGGTTCTTTAACGGTGTAGAAAATCCAATTGGTGCCGAGGTACAGGCCGCTCAACGCCACCATGACCCAGACCGGATCGAACCTTTTTTCCAAAAAGCGGCGCAATAGCCACAAGCTCAACAAGCTGTAAAAGATAAACGCGAACAATACGCCCCGCCCGTGAATCGGTAAGCGCCCATGGGAGTCGTGATTGCCTTCTTTTATCACATAGATGGTATGGGCAACAAACACAAAAGGCGCCTCCAGCAGCGCAACGCCATAGCTGTATTTTGTAAAAATTTTGTTGGTGCCAGGAAAAGGGGTGAAAATATCGCTGCTCGGTTTGTAATTGGCGAAACTGCCGCTAAAAAACGGCGCCGCTATGTACATATAATAGCCTTCTCTATCACTCTTGAAGATGAGATCAGGGTATTTCTGTTGGTTCAATCCTGCGATTATTGTAAAAACAACCAGCAGTGGAAAGTACCACCGCAGCAGAAACTTTTTTATGGAAAATCGTTGGTTTGACATGTAGTGCGCGGTAATTCGTTGGGTTAATTGTGTGCAACTAGGGGTACTCAGATTTATTTTTCCCGGTAAGAGATCACCCACAACCCGAAGGTGGTGAACAGGCCATTGATCAATATGGTGAGAAACCCGACATCAAAACCAGCCCAGGTTTTGGAGGCGTATTCAAAGCAAAAAGTCAGCAGTGGCGCAGCAAGGCAGACGTGCAGCGCGTAACGGTCGCGAATTTTCAGATCGGTGAATAGGCCAAACATGAAAAGACCGAGCAAAGGCCCGTAGGTATAACCCGCTATTTTGAAGATGAGTGAGATGACCGCCGAATTGCTCAGAACATTGAGTATCAGAATAATAAGCACAAACAATCCCGAAAAGCCGAGGTGTACGAGCGTGCGGGTTTTGCGCTGTTTTTCTTCCCTAGCGCGATCGTGGGCAAGCCGGTCTTCTTCGTATGTGAAGGATTGAGCCTCCGCAAGTTTCCCTTTTTCAAAGTTCAAAAAATCTACGCAAAAACTCGTGGTAAGCGCGGTAAGTGCCGAATCGCTGCTGGCGTAAGTGCTTCCGATAAGGCCAAGGATAAAGAAAATGCCAGCCACCGCATCCAAATGCCCAAAGGCTATTTTGGGGAAAAGATGGTCTGTGCGTGCAGGGATTTCGAGGCCAATGGAGCCAGCGTAGAGGTAAAGTAAGGCCCCGAGCACAAGAAAAAGGAAGTTGATGACCACGAGATAAACGCAGAATACGAGCATGTTTTTCTGTGCTTCCCGGATGTTTTTGCAGGCCAGGTTTTTCTGCATCAAATCCTGGTCAAGCCCAGTCATCGCAACGGCGATGAGGGCTCCGCTCACAAATTGCTTCACAAAATGGTTGGGATCGCTAAAGAAATTGTCGAAGAAAAATATTTGCCCGTAACGGCTGTCCATCACGCTGGAAAAGATGTCCAATCCGCCCAAATTCAGTGATTTCCCGATGGTCCAAACTGTGAATATCAAGGCTGCAAGGAAAAAGGTGGTCATGATCGAGTCCGTCCAAATGATGGTCTTTAGCCCTCCCTTGAATGTGTAGAGGTAAATCAAGGCCAACATCAACACCACAGTGACGACAAAAGGAACCCCCATCGGGCCAAAGACAAACAACTGCAAAACGCTGGCTGCCAGGAACATCCGCGCCGCCGAACCCAAGGTGCGGGAGAGCAGAAAAAAACCGGCCCCGGTTTTATAAGACCACCATCCAAACCGCTGTTCCAGATATCCGTAAATACTCGTCAGGTTCAAACGATAGTACATCGGCATCAACACGGTCGCGATAAAAAGGTAGCCCAGCAAATAACCCATCACGACTTGCATGTAGGAGAATGCCATGTTCAGGCCCGTGCCACCCACCGCGCCGGGGATGCTGATGAACGTGACCCCGCTGATGCTCGTACCTATCATCGCGTAGGCCACCACATACCAGGGCACCTTGCGGTTGGCTAGAAAAAAACCTTCGTTGCTGGTATTGCGACCAGTGAACCAAGCCACGCCCACGAGCATGGCGAAATAGAGGAAAAGTATGATTACTACGAAGGTGGGTGTTAGCTGAGTCATCTTTTATTGCGTTCCTTGGCAGGGACAAAGGTTGGCAAAAGTAATCTTTTCCCAATTCTTCCTATTTTTGTCGTGCCAACTGCTACGGCACCTGATTATGAACGAAGCATCTGTACTGCCATTCCCCATCTCCTCGAAGAGCGACTCGAACTCGGCACGGGCGAGCTGCGCTTTCCTGCCTCCCTCGAAGAGTTTGCCGATTTGCTTACTTATCTCTAAACCTATACCGCAGCCCAAGGCTAAACATGTTTGCATTACCGAGATAAGCAGAAAAGCCTCCATTTATGCCCGTTTTGCCAAACGGAAACTGCCCTGCAAGATTGAACGCGCTTTCGCCAACACTGGTAACGGCCATTCCTGCCCGCAAAAGGCTGTTGCCACTTGGGTCGTTGAATCCCAGGTTCAGGAAACCAAAGGAAAATACAGGTTCGTTGGCAAGTCCAAGCATAGGCTCGTCATAGAATCTAAAATCTACGAAATAGCGGTCGAGGCGACCAATACGGAGCGACGCAGAGAGCAGGAAATCATTTTGGGAGGGGTAATCCCCTACATAGGCAGGGAAATTACGATGTCGGTTGAAAAGCCCCAGTGACGCTCCAATAACCTTGCTGCTGGCCCTACCATGTAGCCCAAAAGAGGTGTATCTGTAATTGCTGTCTTCATTGTTGTTCTCGTCGGTACTTGCATTGCCAAAAGTCCCTCTCAACCCGACTTGCAGTTTCGTCCATCCGCGCTGCCAGTTGGCATTGACCTCCGCACCTGCTGAATTTGTTTTTACTTTATCTTCGCTTACCACATTTCCATCGCAATCGCGGCTGATGTCCTTGTAACTGCCGAACGAGCCAGCAGCACCCACTTCCATCCACTGTTTCCATTCGCCTGGTAAAGCTTTGTTTGGAATACTATCTATTGGGTTGATCATCAGTACAATTGCAGTAGCCGACAATAAGGAAGCAGGTGCCAACACGGACCGCCCGGTGCTATGTTCCCGCCACAACTGCCGCCCCAACAATACCAATGCCGGCACACACGAAACCAGGATCACCATGGCCTCGTCGAGCGTCATCAAATCGCGCAGCAGGAAACCGAATAATGTAATGCCGCCGAGCGCATAAGCCAATTGGGCAGTTCCCACGCTTGGGACTTCCTGCGAAGGTGCTTTGCTGTTTTTTTGCTGAAAAAATTGAAGTGTCAAAAAGCCTGCAAAACTCACAAGGGCCATAAGCAACACGACCCATTGTCCCATTTTTAGCCCGCCCCAGATTATACCGAATGAACCCCGGTTGGTTGCCACATCTCGCAGGAATTCAATGCCAAATCGTTGGAAAGTCAATAAAGCAAACCCTAGAAAAGCAAGTGCGCCGGGGCGCGTGAATCGTTTCCTGAAATGCCATAAAAAGATGAAAATGAGCAAATTGCCCCCTATCAACAATAACTGAATCGGGAAAAGGAGGGTAGTGCTCGTTGCCCCTTCAATCAGAATTCCAGACTGTAATTGTTGCATATAGGCAGGGGTTCCATGCCCATAAGAAATGCCCCAATTCGAGTCAGTTGGGATGCCGTAGCAACAACCTGCCAACAGACAACCTACGCGCCCCGAAACGGCCGCAAGTGGCAGACCGAGCATCAGCACATCGGCCAAACCCGCTGGAAGCCGCCACCAGCGCTGGAGCACAAAATAGACCAGCACCAGAAGCACCAAGCCACCCATTATTGTTTTGCCGGGCAAGTCTGGCAAGCCGCTGCCCGTCAGCGCATGAACCCAATCTTGCCCTGTCCACGCCCCAAGACGAGAGCCGATTACGATGCTGGTGTTCAGGATGGCCACCACCGTCAGTACCGTGACGATGGGGAATTGGCGTTCGCGGGCGACTTTCCATTGGGCCGCCAGTGCCAGCGCGGGGGCCAGGATGATGGCAAGATTCCAGGCCAATGCGGCATCTACGTCGCTGGGTTTCCACAAAATGACGGTGCTGAATGCCCCGATGACCAATGCTAAAGCAAAAAAGATGGGCGAAAGCGTAAGAAGTCTTTTCATGATATTAGCTGCGATGATAGGAAACGAGCCAGATGAGAACAGCAGAAGCAGGAAAATTCTGGTGCTTCGGAATGGCATAGGAACGCGGCACCAATAAGTTAGTCATTTTAGGTCAAGCATTTTTTCATCAGACAACACTATTTTTCTGCGAATAGTGGGGCTATTTAAAGAAAAATAGCGGCCGTATGATGGAACAAAGGATGGCATCAAATGACTAAGTTATTGGTGCCGCGTTCCATAGGCTGTAAACTTACGATCAATTTCCAAAAATCGCACTTTCGGATTTGCAGAGAAGTTTTGCAAATCATGCCAACTTGGATACATTCGCCTCAGATTTCACCCGATTAAAAATTTTTTTCCCCATGAAAAGAACAGTCTGCATTTTTCTCTCCACCGCCATTTGGCTTTCATGCTGCGCTATTTCCAATGCTCAAAGCCTGCGTTTTGGAATAAAAGCGGGGGCTGGGGTAGCTAAGTTTGACTACGAGCCGGAAGCTCCTATTGATTCGCTGGATTTTTTCGAAAATTATTATGGGCCAAGGTTTGATGCCAACAGCTCCTACAAGCTTAGCTATGCGCTCGCCGGGGTATTGGAATATGATCTGTCAAAAGCCTTTGTGTTGTCGTCGGGTATTCAAGCCAACTTGAAATTTTCTAACTTTAAAGTTCAATCAGGCTATGCCAAAGATGAGAACAAATACCGGTTCAACGTCCTTTACCTCCAATTGCCAGTAACAGTTCATTATCGTACGGGCAAGCTGTTTTTAGGTGCGGGTGGCTATGCTGGCTGTGCCATCTCAGGCAAGTATAAAAATGAGGTACAGAACGATAAACCCGAATATCGAGATTTCGACGGTAGTCTCAAATTCGGAAACGACCCGGAGGAATCGAACCTGCAAAGGTTTGACTATGGTGTCCGGGGAGAAGTAGGCTATGGTTTTAAGCGGCTGCGCCTAAGCCTGACGTTTGACCAAGGTATCGCGAAATTGAAAGCGTCTAATGGCGACCCCATCTCTCAGATCAATTATTCGCCGTATGAAAAAGGAACGCTTCGCAATCAGGCTATATATGCTACGGCCACATATTACTGGCTGGCGAAGTAGGCTTTGGGGTATTGAGATATTGAGATATTTGAATATCCCAATATCCCAATATCCCAATACCCCCCGCTCACTCCTCCACCAGCCGAAGCCCACTGCGCCGATCCGTGTTTTTGGCCTTTTCGCGGCGGCGTGAAGTGATTTTTATATCGCCCCGATTGTCGGCCCATGAACCTCCGCGAAGGGCTTTTTTCTCGCTGCTCGGAGCTGGACAGTTGAGGTAAGGAGGGTAGGGGGCCAGGCACCATTCCCACACATTGCCGCTCATGTCGAAAATGCCGAGTTCGTTGGCTCGTTTGGTGCCCACTTCATGGGTTTTTTCCTGGACGATGTTGAACCAGGCTACGCTGTTGGGATCGCTGCTGCCGCTATATTTTGTCATTTTGGAAGCACCTGCTCCAAGCGCAGCCCATTCCCATTCGGCTTCGTAGGGCAAACGGTAGCGTTTCTTGTTCTGCTGTGAGGCTTTTTGGATGAATTCCTGCACATCATTCCAAGAGACTCTTTCTACGGGGCATTCCGGGCAGTTGGAATGGAATGAAGGGTCGCGGCCCATAATGCTCCACCAATCGGCTTGCGTGATTTCGTATTTGCCGATTTTGAACTTCTGGATTTTTACGCTCGTGCCTTCGGGACAATCGCCCTTGTCAACCTTCAGCTTTCCGCTCGGTACCGACACCATCTCGAAACCGGATTTCCGTTTTTTCACTTGCTTATCCGGTTCGGGATCAGGGATGATCGGGGACGGTTTTTGGATAGGCGGATCAGGTTTTGGTTTTGGCTTGGGCTTGGGTTTGGGCTTGGGCTTGGGTTTAGGCTTAGGCTTGGGTATTGGCTTCTCTTTTATTTCTGGTTTAGTCTCTGTGGTAGGGGTTGTATCTATCTGAACCTGCACGGAATCTTCTTTTTCATAAATGGATTTTGGCTCCAAACCCTCTGCTTCTATTGGCAGGTTTTCCAAGTTTTTTATACTGTCAATTTTGAACCGTGCTTCTTCGATATGCAAACCGTCGGGGTATGCGAGCAGGTAGGTTTCAAAACTGTTGCGCGTGTGCGTTTGCAACGTTTCCCTCCAGAAAGCCCGGTCATCGTCGCCCGGTTTTTTGCCGCCAAGCCAAGATGGGGTTGGGATAAAGCCGAGCTGCATTCCCACAAAAGCAAAAATGCCGCCCGCTACTACCAATGCAAGCACCAGGGGCAAGACATATTTTTGCTTTGAACGGTTCTTTGAAGCGGTAGACACGGGAACATTGCTGTAAGAAAACACATACCCGGATCCTTGAAACGGAGCGCTTTCGCCTTCTGGCACAGGTTCAGCCACCACGGTGATTACCTCTTCGAGCACGATTTCTTTGATGCGCTCTTTGTCGTTGATGAGTTCTTTGACAGAGACTTTCAACACCAACGGCATGGTGCCAACCACGAGCGGTTTCACAAAGAAAATCCATTCGGTGTAATCGTTTTTCTCCAAGAACTGCTCCACCGAATTGAGTTTGCGGATTGCGAAGCAGGGTGTTTCATTGGGGTCAAGCAGTTCCACTTCCATCACTTCTGATACGCGCACATCCTTCACTACGGTATCTTTTGTGAGTTCAATATTGCGCACCACCGTGTCCACATCGAAGGCCAGGCGCACCACACACTTGTGTTCTTCTTCCACTTCCATCGTATGCGGGATGCGGTAAAGTATACTGCCTGATTTGTCTTCCACACTGCTTTCGGCAGTTTTTGGGTCAAAATCTTCCAATTGGAGGCCATCAATCAGATCCAGCACATCTGCGGTGATGCGGTTGTAAGCGCGGTCTAGGTCTTCTTGGGAGAGCAGGCCACGTATGCGGTCTTTGTTGACAGCATTAAGCCGGGTTTCTAACTGAAAAACGGCGTTGTATTTCTCCGTCTGTTCCGGGAGGGCGTTTTTCAAAGCAGTCAACACGGAGAAAACCCCTTTGTCGGGGTCAGGCAGGATATCGCGAAGCGAGCGCTGTAGTTCGGTGAGCTCGGCAGATGTAGTCATGGGGGCGAGTTTTAGGTTGCAAACTTCGCATTTCCTTTCTAAACCTGCGATAAAAATGCGGTAAAATCCGAGATCGTCTTTCGCATTGACCTTTATTGGACATTATTAATATTTATTTACGCGTTGGCATTTCGACTGCTCTGACTTTTGTGTACTCAATATTAAAATTTTAAAAAAGATCAGTATGAAAATTGCAGTCATTGGTGGAGGAGTATCCGGCCTGTCGGTAGCGTACTTTCTACAATCTAAAAACATTGATTTTGTCCTTTTTGAAAAGGAAAAACATTTGGGAGGAAATGCCCATACACGAAAAATTATCCATAACAATAAGGAAAAATTCGTGGATATGGCCGTGAATGATTTTAATCCAAAAACTTATAAAACGCTTATAAACTTATTGAAGAAAACAAATTCTTCAACTGGTCAAGTAAAGGTGAACACTACATTTTTTTCACCCAACAGTTTTTTATTTAAAGAAAGCGAGTTGAATGACACGGAATTGATAGAAAACATTCATAGATTTAAACACGAAGCGGTAGAAGTTTTATTCAATAAATATTTTAGATGGCATAGTGTAAAGGAATATTTTGAGGAAAAAGGGTATTCGCAAAAATTCCTGTCAAAATATCTTTATCCGCGCATTCAAGGTTTGTTTTTTTATCCACCAGAGGGTTTGGAGAATCTTCCGGTAAGTTTTGTGATGAATTTTTATTCATTGCAATGTGGCTTTAAATACAATGAAAATCCATCGTCAAGTCGTTTCAATTTTAAAAATGGCGCCAGCAGTTGGATTGAAAACCTTGCTAAATCAATTCCATCTCAAAATATAATCAAGTCGGAAAGTCCAAAAATTGTAAAATCAGAAAAGGGCTTTAAGATATACTATTCGAATGGGGAAGTATTGGTGGATAAATTAGTCTTTGCCTGCCACGCAGACGATTTGTGTCGCCAATACGCTGCAATACTTTCTGAAAAACAATATCAGATACTCTCTAAAATTAAATATGCTAAAATGCAGGCTGTAGCACATTTCGATATAAACTACTTGCCCGTCAAGAAGACTGATTTTTCAGCCTATAATTGCCTGGTAAAGGATGTTTCGGAAGATAAAAACAACATTTATTTTGTTGGTGGTTATACAAACGGAATTGGCCTGCATGAAAACAGCTTGTGGTGACATTATATCGCCGTAATAATGCCACCGCTACGCGGTTCTGAAAAACATTTAACGCTGACGCTACCATAATGTCGCCGCGATGCGGCTTTTTTTTTGAAATGGCGGATTCAGGTTAGACATTCATAGCAAATGATTCAAATGCTCTACAATACGAAGGCCCTCCCGGATTTCCGGGAGGGCCTTCGCATGTATGCCTTTCACCGATTCAGGGTATGGGGTGATTTTTCTAAAATCCCGGTTAAGGGTGTTTTCCGGGCCATGGGCTTAGGCTGACCTTTGTCCTATCAATTCAAAATTTAAAATCTAACTCATTATGAAAGCGATTCTTTTTTCCGCCTTGGTGCTCTTTTCATCCCAATGCCTGTTAGCTCAAATTCAGAACGCAGCCACCAAAGACTTCAGGTATGTCAGTTTGGGTGTCGAAAGGGTTCAAGAAGGAGGGGCGTTCCATTTGTCATACAATAGAATCCGGGCCAACAACAAATATTTTTCTGTGGGTCTTGTAGTACAAAAACAGATTCCAGCGAATTTGCCAGCCGACTATTATGGAGGAAGAGATTTTTGGGGAAATCGAGACAATTATCCCTTCAATTCCGCGACTTACTTTTCTTTAGGGTATGGCAAAGTCATGCCAACTAAAACTCGACTTTGCCGGTTTATCCTGAGTGGCAAGGCCCTGCTGGGGTGGAGCTCAAAACCCGTCAACTTTGAAAAAATACAAAAAAATTACGCTCCGGGGTTTGAGGGAGTTTTTGAGGCGCTTTTTGATACAAAACCGAATTACAGTTTCCAGAAAAAAAAGCAGATAGCCGTGGGTGTGATGCTGAATCCAAAAGTGGATTTCCCGCTGTTGAGAAAAGTGGGCATTTCGGTCGGCCCAACTTTGAGTCTGAGCACTTCTGGCACAACTTATGGCCTCGAAACCGCGCTGAATTTTGGGCGTGTGCGAGGCAAGCTTAAAAAGTGATAAATCTTTTGGTTACGCAATCACGGGTTAAAGGCCCTATCAGAGAGGCATTTAACCCGCATTCGCATTGCTTAGTCATTCAATTTCAACACCTTCAAAAAGGCCTCTTGCGGCACTTCCACATCGCCAAACTGCTTCATGCGCTTTTTGCCCTCTTTTTGCTTTTCCAGCAGTTTGCGTTTCCGGGAGATGTCGCCCCCGTAACACTTGGCCGTCACGTCTTTGCGAAGGGCGGAGATAGTTTCGCGGGCAATCACTTTTTGGCCTATGGCGGCCTGGATGGCGATCTGGAATTGCTTACGGGGCAGGAGATCTTTGAGTTTTGCGCACATCCTGCGGCCCATGTACTCCGCTTTGGAGCGGTGAAAGAGCGCCGAGAGCGCATCTACCGGCTCGTTGTTGAGCTTAATGTCCAGTTTCACCAAATCCGTATCGCGGTAGTCGAGAATATGGTAGTCGAAGGAGGCATAGCCCCGGGTAATGGATTTTAATTTGTCGTAAAAGTCGAATACAATTTCAGCCAGCGGCAGGTGGAAAATGATTTCCAAGCGCGTAGGCGTGAGGTAATGTTGCTTAATCAGGATGCCCCGTTTTTCGAGGCAAAGCGTCATGATATTGCCGATATATTCGGGCTTGGTAATTACCTGGGCATAGATGTAAGGCTCCTGAACACTTTGCAAATGGTTGGGCTCTGGAAGTTCGGTGGGCTGGTGTACTGTGAATTGGTTGCCCTTCATGTCCGTGGCCCTGTAGGGCACGTTCGGCACTGTGGTGATGATGTCCTGGTCGAATTCGCGATAAAGCCGCTCCTGCACAATTTCCATGTGCAACATGCCTAAGAATCCGCAACGAAAACCAAAGCCAAGGGCGGTAGAGGTTTCAGGCTCCCACACCAAGGATGCGTCGTTGAGTTGCAGTTTTTCCAGTGCGTCGCGCAAATCCTCAAAATCATCATTGTCCAGTGGATACACGCCGGCAAAAACCATGGGCTTTACCTCTTCAAAACCTTTTACGCCTTCAGTACATGGCCTTGCAACGTGGGTAATTGTATCCCCCACTTTGATCTCCTTACTCACTTTGATGCCTGTGATGACGTAGCCAACATCGCCCGTGCTTATTTCAGTTGCTTCAAATTGGCCCATGCGCAGCACACCCACTTCTTCGGCCACTACTTCTTTCCCGGTATTGAAAAACTTGATTTTGTCTCCTTTTCTCATCGAACCATTCATCACACGGACGTAGGCAACGATGCCGCGGTAGGAGTTGAACACCGAGTCGAAAATCATGGTCTGAAGCGGTGCATCGGGGTCGCCATTGGGCACTGGCACGCGGTCTACAACAGCGGCCAAAATTTCTGGAATTCCGATGCCTGTTCGGCCCGAAGCGGAAATAATGTCTTCCCGCTTGCATCCTATCAGGTCCATTATTTGGTCTTGTGCTTCCTCGACATTTGCACTTTCCATGTCCACTTTATTCACAATTGGGATGATTTCCAGGTTGTGATCAACTGCCAGATACAAGTTGCTAATCGTTTGAGCCTGAATTCCTTGCGAGGCATCCACGAGTAAGAGTGCGCCTTCACAAGCGGCGATAGAACGGCTCACCTCGTAGGAAAAATCCACGTGACCGGGCGTATCAATCAGGTTGAAAATGTATTCTATGCCATTGGCCGGATGCACATACTTCATCTGAATGGCGTGGCTCTTGATGGTGATGCCGCGCTCACGTTCGAGGTCCATATTGTCGAGCGCCTGGTCTTGCATATCGCGCTTGCTGATGGTGTTGGTGTACTCCAACAGGCGGTCGGCAAGGGTGCTTTTCCCGTGGTCAATGTGTGCGATAATGCAGAAATTACGTATGTTCTTCATAAAGTGATAAAGTGATAAAGCGATGAAGTGATGGGCGAGTGATGGACTTTAAATCACTTTATTATTTCATCGCTTCATCACTTCATGAAAACGGGCGCAAAGGTACTTCAAATTGCGCTTTTCGAGGGTGTTTTTCCAATGTTTGTAAAGAATTTGCAGGGAAAAAAAGAGGAGGCTTGGCGGTTCAAGCACCAAGCCTCCTCTTGTAATTATGACTCTTTTGCAAGGGTATGTTTTGACAGGATTTACAAGGTTTACAGGATTTTTCTTCGAAAAATGGGCGTAAATCCTGTAAACCTTGTAAATCCTGTCAAAAACCCCTAAAAAACATAGTTCACCGACAAGTTAAATCGATAGCCGGGTAATACTGCTCCTGGAGTATGTACCCTGATTTTATCGCCGTCTATGGCAGCAGAAAGTTTCGAACCAATTATCGGAATATCTTCCACTGCCTTTTGGACTTCGTCTCGGAAAGCGGCTACATCGTTGTTAGGGTCGTTGCTGGAGTAGCTCAGTGTTCCGCGCATCCACTTGAAATCCAGGCCCACAAAGGTTGCGTCCATCGTAACATGGTCGCCGAGACGGAACTGAACGCCCATGGCGCCTCCAAGACCGATGCCGTTAATAGCACCTTTGAAGGTTGTGGAGTATTGACTTTCATTCATTTGTGTGGTTCGGGCCAGCGAAAAATGATTGTAACGAGCATAGGGTGCGAGGTAAAATCCACGCGGTGCGTTGCCTCCCAGGTAAAAACGGTTTTCGAGCACTGCACCAAAGGAAGTGTAGCGGTTTTTCACTGTTTTGCCTTCGCCACTCAGGTCAAATGTGTTTTCCAAAAGGTTGGGCATTTTGGTGGAACGGGGAATCCCAACCAGCAGCGAGAGCGATTTGTTGGAAGCATAGGCCCATTCACCACGGACATTGATCTTGCCGCTTGGCAGCAGCAGGCTGAACGGTGCGAGGCCGACGGACCATTTTTGTTCAGGCGAGTCGTCGTAAGCCCGGCGGTTTCGGTTGTTTTGTGCAGAAATGGTTGAAAAAGTAAAAGCGCATAGCGCGAGGGCAAGCAGAATTGGTTGGACCTTCATGTTGAAATATTTTGGAGCCTAAACGGAGCGGGGGTGTTAGGGATTGGTGAAGAGGCGTTAAGGGCATCGTAAACTTCAAATCCTCCCCGACACGATCTCCAATATCTCCTGCTCCATCACATCGGCTGCGTCGGCCATTTTTTTTCCTTCGGTCAATACCTCCTCAGCGTATTCCTTGTCATTCAACCCGGAAGTGTTGACTTGTACGTTCATGTATGCCCCGCGTACAGCGGCACGGGCACACAATGCGCCCACACCCGCATCTGTTATTGAATTCGGGTTGCCCGTTTCGACCATTTGTTTGATAAGCGGAAAGGACTCGAAGGCAAGTTTCATCACTTTGAAAGGCACCTCGATGGCCTTTCGTGTAGCCGCCTGAATGGCCGCTTTTCTGGCCGTTTTTTCCTCCGGTGTAGTATTGGGTAAGCCGAATGCCGCCATAATTAGTTTGAAAGCATCAGTGTCTTCATCTACTGTACGGAGCAGCGCGTCTTTGATTTTTTGGCCGCGTTCGGCGGCGTCGGAAAATTCCTCCCATCGCTCGTCCCAACCGCGCTTGTGGCTGCTGAGGTTGGCGACCATGGTAGCGAGCGAGGCGCCCAAAGCACCTACGTACGCACTGATAGAGCCACCACCGGGAGCGGGACTTTCGCTGGCTGTCTCGTTGGCAAAGGCTACTAAATCCATCTTTACCAACTTGTTAGCGTTCGCGGGATCGCCTTTTTCGAGATTGTACTCGATTATTTTTTGCTGCGGATCGAAAGCTGCGAGTTCGTCCAGGCCCATAGACTTGACGGCGATTTTCAACAATTCTGCTTCGCCCACACCCACACTCCGTTGTTGTTTTCTCAAGAAATATTTGCCAGCTTCAAGCATTACCCCGAGCGGCACCAAGCCTACGAGTTCGGAGCCAGTGACGCGCATCCCACGGCGGTCGGCGCTTTTTCGGCATTCCTCAAAAGCAAGGTGCAGCGGCGTAGCGCGTATGTCTGTAATATTCATCGAAACTTGTGCAACGCCGTATTCCTCAATGTACCAACCGATGGCTTTCACCCCTTTCAAAGTGCCAGCTTGGCGGAGGGGTTCACCAGAGGCGTCTTTCATGGGCTTACCTGTGGCGGGGTCGTTGAGCACACGACCATTTTCACGCACGTCGAAGGCCACGGAGTTGGCACGACGCACAGAAGTAGTATTTAAATTGACGTTGTAGGCAATCAAAAAATCGCGCGCACCTATGACCGTCGCGCCACTTTTCGCATTGAATTTGGCCGGGCCGAAGTCGGGCTTCCAATCCGGATTGGCCAATTTTTCCGGCAAGCCCTCGTACTCGCCAGCACGGATGACCGCCAAATTCTGTCGTTCCGGGCTGCTGGCAGCGGCCTCGTACAGGTAAATGGGCAAATTGAGTTCGCGGCCCACGCGCTCACCAAGGCGGCGCGCCCAGTCCGCCGTTTCTTCCATAGAAATGTTTGCGATGGGGATAAGCGGGCAAACATCGGTGGCGCCCATGCGCGGGTGCTCGCCCGTGTGCCTGCTCATGTCAATCACTTCGCAGGCTTTCCGAATGGCCTGAAAAGCGGCCTCGGTCACAGCCGCTGGCTCGCCCACAAAGGTGACAACGGTTCGGTTGGTAGCCGCACCGGGGTCTACATCGAGGAGTTTCACCCCCTCTACCGCTTCGATGGCATCGGTGATTAGTTTGATGACGGCGGGATCACGGCCCTCTGAGAAATTGGGGACGCATTCGATGAGTTGTTTCATGGGGCGAAAGTAGAATCGAATTTACGATTTTGGATTTACGATTATTTTGATCCGAAAAAGGCACGATTCATCCCTTCTTCGAATCAAAATAATCGTAAATCGTAAATCGTAAATCGTAAATCCAAAATCTTAAATCGTTAACGCTTATTCCCGTAACCCAGCACCCAGCCGACCACGCCGCCGACGATACCTCCAACCACGCCATTGACGAGCGGGTCAACGATGAGGCCCATCGAGCCGGTCCAGAGGTTGAACATGCTGAACATGCTCAAATCAAAACTCAACGCAATCAAAAGCGTAATAATAGCCCCTGCCATAGCCCCGTCCTGGAAGGTGGAGATATTGGCATAACGACTGTAAATCCAGGCTAATAAGAACCCATAGACCAGGTTGCTAGCAATCATTGCCCACATGACCATGTCTTCAGGCCTTTTCATGGCGGCCGTGCCTTCGGCTGTCATCATGGATTTGTAATAAGGGTCGAGAAGCATACCGAAAACGACCCATCCAACTAAGAATGAGACGACGCCTCCAGCCAGCGCGGCAAGTAAAACTTTGGTGTTCATAACGTTTTGTAATTGATGAAAAAATGGTGAAAAGTGATGGTCTTTTCAGGCTATTTTCTTGGAAACGTTTTGATTATGGCCGAAAGCGAGAAAGGATTGTCGGGCAAATGTAGAAACCGCCGATTTAATTTCTAATTTTTATCAAGAAAAAGTAACAGGTTAGGGTGGAACACGGATTGCACGGATAAGGCACGGATTTTCACAAATTTCTATTTTGACAGGACAAAATCCTTTTAATCTGTGTCTTATCCGTGCAATCCGTGTTCCACCCCAATCAGCTACTGCAACTGGATATAACCAAAACTTATGGGGCAGCGAAATCGTACCAACTTGGTATCTTGCCCGCCGTTGGCGTCAAAGACTTATTCACCTTTGGCAACCCTTCGACAAACAAAGGCCAAAGAGGCCAAAACTCACACGAAAATTGACAGAATACATGAAAAAATCCTTCCTCATTCTGGCTGCTTTTGCCGCTTTCTCTACCGCTGCAATCGCACAGCAGACAGCAAAACTCCCTCGCCTGTTCCTCGACATACCCATCGTACATCTTGCTGCTCCCGACGTGACGCTGGTGGGCAACCGCCTTGGCGTTGGTGTTGCCACCGCCATGAACGTGGCCACACACTGGAGTACCGCCCGCATCGGAGGCGGGGCCGTTTTTAGCATGGACCCACAATCAAGAGAAGTACAGGAAACCTTTGTTACTACCCCATACATGTTGTTCGAAGTCGGTGCAGGAAAGTACCGCACCAACGGCAACCAATGCAGCAAGACCAAGGCTAAGGCTTTTACGGCAATGGCCAAGGCAGGAATTCGCTACGCATTTATAACCGAGGCACTGGAGCCTGAAGGCGAAGTGCCAGAGAAGTTTGACGTTACCGTTGGTGCTGAACTTGGCTATTTCTTTATCCGCGACGTGTTCAAAAATACAGAGGTTTTTCTCGACGGCTACTATCACGTCAATTCAAAAATTATCTCCGCCAATTTTGGATTCAAGATGTTCCTGAACCTTCGTGCAGATCGAGATCGATAAGTTTCAAGTAGCAGGTTAAAAGAGGAGTGCCTTCCTCTTTTAACTTGCCACTTGAAACTTGTTGCTCATAAACCAAAATCCTACCCAAGTCACGAGTGCCAGCCCCGCTACTAAATACCAAAGTACATGGTATCCCCATGCTGTTATGACTTGAGTACCCAAAAACGGTGCAATGATGTTTGCCACGGAATACGACATCGTGTAGAGCGCCATATACTGGCCCTGTTTGCTGCCTTCTGAGCGGCCAAATACATAATTGCTGCTGAATGGCATTACGAACATTTCGCCAAATGAAATGACCAATGTGAACAACAGGGCTGCCACAATACCCGCTGGGAGCAGACAAACAGCAAAAGAAATGGCATACAAAATCAATCCAAACCGCACATAACCCAATGCTGGTGCGCGGCCTTCGAGGCGATGCACGAGCGGCATTTCTATAAAGAACACCATCAATCCGTTTAGTGCCAACATTTTCCCGATCTGCCCCTCCGACCATCCGTATGTTTTTTCCCAAAACAGCGGTATGGTCCATAAAATTTGCATAAAAACTACCGCACCCAACATAGTCAGCAGCACAAACAACAGGAAATTGTGGTCGCGGTATGGCGAGATGCTGACAGTTTTGGGCACTTCCGTCTCTTCGCTGTTGTGCGTCAAAGATTGCTTCGTCTTCTTCGGCAACAGCCACAGAAGTGTCAGGGATGCTGCGATGCAGGTAAGCCCGTCCACCCAAAAAAGCAATTCCCAGCCAAATGCTACCAGCATGCCGCCCAAAGCGGGCGCGAGCGTCCAACCGAGGTTCACCGCCATGCGGTAAAGTGAAATGGAGCGCGTGCGCGTTTCGGGTTCGCAATGTTGGGCCATTGCTACGGAGTTGGCCGGGCGGAACACTTCCGATGAAAAGCTCATGGCATACACCGCCAGTCCCATGATCCAGATATCACGAACCTGCATCATCATCAAAAGCACTGCGCCATTGAGCAGCAGGCTCCAAAATTGCACAGGGTAATAACCGAATTTGTCGGTGAGTTTGCCACCCACGAAGGCACCAGTGAGTGCTCCTACGCCAAAACACATCATGACATAACCCGCCTGCTCCAGGGGGTATCCCAATTTTTTGGTCATGTAAATGGCCAAAAACGAGATGACAAATGCCCCGCAACGGTTTACAAGGCTCACAATTGAAAGATACCAAATGACGCGCGGGATGCCTCTGTACGATTCGAGCCAGTGAGTGTAGAATTTTTGCAGCATAGCAGTAGAATTTCTGACGAATCTGAATAAGCGAAATGAGGCAGAGAAGGTTTCAGTGGGGCGAAATTTATTTTGCCATTTTGCCTTCTGCAGTAAAATAAGATACTGTACGCCGCGAAATGAATTTCGTGCTACCAAATAAAAGACGCCGGCTGCTTTTCAGCAGCCGACGCCGTTCATACAATAGAATGGATTGCTAATTTTGATTGGTCAACTGTCCCGGATACTTCGGGAAAAATTCTGGTGCGAATGTCGAAACTTCATACATAAGCGCAAACATTTCTCTGCAAAATCTACTGAACAGGGCGCAATAAATAACGGACAGCTCGGAAGCGATTGGCCCAAAGCGCCATATCTACCACTATAGCGGTACGATCATCCAGCGGCAATGTTCCGTATTTGTGTTTCAAATCAAGATAATGCCGCAGGCACACGCGGGAAATGCTGACCAGGTAATGAACAGCATGCAAAGCAGTTTCCACTTGGACACAAGCATAATCTGTATTGCGAAGCGCCAGATTTGTGGCCGCTACTTGTTCTTCAAATATTTTTACCAATAGTTCAATTTCACCTCGTTCGGAAATGAAAGAAGTCAAAGTGACAGTGCCCGCTTGCCGGTCGTGCCACAGGTCAAAAATGTCATCGCAAAATTGAATCAGACAACCAAACTGGTACAAGGCTTTTTCCTCCTTTTCAGAAAGTGGGTGACTCAAAACGCTGCGAAAAAGCAAGACAGAGTTACCCCCCTTTTCCGCCATGATTTTTTTCAATATCCCAATATCCCAATATCCCCCCTCCTTCGTCGAGGCTTTGGCGGGTAAAAATATCCCAAACTCCTGCCTTCCAGCAGTTTCCACGTTGAACACCAGGTGCATGTACGCTCGAAATTGCCCTAATCTCTCTCCGGGCAAAGCCACATAGATATTGTGGAGCAAGTGGGTGGCCAGCCCACGTTGGTCGGCAACCAATCCGAAGGCTTCGGGGTTGTTTTGCCATAGTACGCCAGGGTCGTCGTCCCGGCCAAATGCATCCACGAGATCGTCGAAGGAATATGCCAGCGCAGAAAGATTGGTGAAAAGATGTTTCTCGTGCCGGGATCGAGGCTGGTTGCGGAGGCAGCACATCAAAACGGCGAGGTAGGTGGTGCCGTAGAAATAGTGCCTCAAGCGACACTTTTCTTTGGAATCCATCACAAATCCTTCTGGCAAATCAAGCGAGCGCATCGCCTGCCATCGGGAATACCAAGCCGCTCGGCCAAATGCCAAAAAGAGCCAGAGGGTGGCACGGAAAAGGGGTGGGATATTCACCATTGATTAAACCGCAAAATGTAAAACAGGAGAACCGCAAAATGTAAAACCGAGATGCCAGATTGTGGAATGTGGATGGTTTTAAATTTTGCGGTTCTCCTGTTTTACATTTTGCGGTTTTTGTCAGTATTAACCAATCACCGATCGGTCTTTGGAAAGGTGTTGTGCGTACATCATGGCCGCGCCAGCGAGCGCCAGGTCTTTGAACAACAGAAACTGTGCACTGATGCTCCCTCCCATAGCGCCAGGCAGGTGTACCAATGCTACCATGGCTAGCAAGTAAATTGCCAACAGTGTGCAGGCGAGTTTGTCGTATTTGCCAATGAGCAAGCTTATCGAAGCCGCCACCAATCCAATGCCACCCAGATAGACCCATACCGCAGGTGCAGGCATATAATTGGGAACAAAGGATTCGACCATGGTCTTGGTGCTAAGAAAGTTTATCAACCCCAAAACAGCAAAAGGAATGGCGAATAGCCAGCGACCGAGCGATAAAAATGCGTTCATGCGGTAAGTACGTTTTGTATTGAGTGAAAGAAAAATGTTGGATGGACGAAATCCTAAAAACCTTGGCGAAAGTAGCAGAGTTGTTGCGCAAAAATATTTTTGTGCGAAAAATTTTCTGACCACAGGCTGTCAAATTTTCAACGTCGCCTTGCACGATAACACGGTTTCTGGCTCAATGCGTCTTCTCATAAGAGAATTATGCGAATCAGGGGTTGGGCAATAACATTCAAAATCACGGGATTTTCTCGGAGACCTATAAGGTTTTACAAACCTTATAGGTCTTTATAGACTGAAAGCATAACTGTGCTATAATTTAACCCCTGTTTCGCATGAATTATAAGAAAAATACAGAAAACCCCTGCTCACATTGCGAACAGGGGTTTTCTGTATTTTAATG
>CAZPTQ010000055.1:0-26895 GCA_964589365.1 uncultured Saprospiraceae bacterium | reverse complement strand
TGGCGGCAAAAGAATGGCATCAAATTGGGAAGTTATTTTGACACCGTTCCTTACCGATGGCGACCACAATATTGATTGCAAAATCGAAGGTTTTGGTGCTATGGGCTTGAAATCTGAGTTTGTGAGAAAGGCTTAATACCGCCCCGGATCAAACGCGGCCACCCCAATACTCGTAGCCTTCCCGCCCGCCATTTCCGCCACCAGCTTTCCTGTCCCGGCAGCCAAACTCAAGCCAAGCATGGCATGCCCGGTGGCGATCATCAGGTTTTTGGTCTTCTTTGCAAAACCGATATACGGCATCCCGTCTGCAGAAAGTGGCCGATAGCCAAACCAGATTTTTTCCTGCATATTTTCTTTCAATTTCTCAAAGTTAGCGAGTTCGCGGAACGCCGGGTCGTCGGCGTAGCCCGGAAAAAAACGTGGCACCGCTTCCAAAATCCCTTGTACGCGCGGAAACAGAATCCGGTCGTTCATCGCCCCGATTTCCATGGTGCTGCCAATGCGCAGGCGTTTGGCCCAAGGCGTAATCGCTACTTTCGCTTCAAGCAGAATACAAGGATGACGCAAGGGCTGGTGTGGCACTTCAACGGTCATAGAATAGCCTTTGCCGGGCATCATGGGCAGGTATTCGCCGACCATTTTGGCAAGGGGCTGAGACCAGGAACCGGCGGCCAAAACGATCAAGTCTGGTGTGCTGATAGTCTCACTTGAAGTAAGACTATCAGTTGGCTTTCGGAATTTAACTGCTACAACTTTCCCTTTATCTTTTTGAATATCAACAACTTCAGCGTTGTAAATAATTTTCACGTCACGTTTTTCCAAGAGACTGGAAAGTTGGCGCATGAGTTCGTTCGGATACAAAATCGCATCGTCTTTGTACCATGCAGCACCGCGCACATCGGGTGGGAGCTCAGGTTCGAGGGCCTGGCATTGGGCGCGGTCAAGCACTTCAATTTGGAGGCCAAGATCACGGCCCATGCGCACGTTTTGGAGTTCGCCTTTTTCGTATTTGGCAGTTTGGAAATAATTGATGCAACCTTTCTGCTCGTATTCAAATTTCATTTCTCCACTTGTTTCCCAAGCAGCGGTGAGATCGCGTGATAGCAGGAGCAGTTCGGCCATCGGTTTTGCGCTGCGCTCGACATGGCCGGCATTGCAAGCCCGGGCGAATTTCAGTCCCCAATCCATCAATCCCCAACTCAGCGAAGGGCGCACATAAAAGGGGCTTTTCTGTTTGAACATCCACAAAATGCCCTGGCTGATGATTCCTGGCTGTGCAAGCGGCGCAAAATGCGAGGGAGAGAGGTAGCCCATGTTGCCAAACGAACAGCCCTCTGAGCCGTCGCCGCGCTCGAGAATTGTCACATCCCAGCCTTCTTGTTGGAGATAGTAGGCCGTGCTTAGGCCGATTATGCCGCCGCCGATGATGATTGCTTTCATGTGAATTGCTGATTTGGTTATTTGGGGATTTGGTTATTTGGGTGGCCAAGCTTGGGTGCTCGAATAACCAAATCTACAGATAAACAGATACCCATCTACTTCACAATCAATTTCTCCCGTTCCGGTCCCGTCGAAATCATCTTGATTGGCACACCGAGCATCTGTTCCAAATCTTCAAGATAAGCGCGGGCCTCGGAGGGAAGCTTGTCGAACGTGCGGATGCCGTCGAGTGAGGAATTCCAGCCCTTGTATTTTTTCAACAGTGGTGAAACTTCCGTTTGGCAGAGGTCGAAGGGCAATTGGTCGGTGGTTTTTCCGCCGTATTGGTAGTGAGTAGCGGCTGCGATTTCTGTGAAAATATTGAGCACGTCAATCTTCGTCATACAAATTTCGGTCACGCCATTAATAAGGTTGGTGTAGCGAAGCTGGGGCAAATCAATCCAGCCGCAACGTCGCGGACGACCAGTGGTGGCGCCGAATTCCATGCCTTCTTTGCGGAGCAGTTCGCCTGTTTCGTTGTCCTGTTCGGTGGGGAAAGGCCCGCCGCCCACGCGGGTGCAATAGGCTTTCGAAATGCCAATGACGCGCCCAATTTTCTGTGGCGCCACGCCCAAGCCGGTGCAGACTCCGGCGGTGACGGTGTTGCTTGACGTGACATAAGGGTAGGTGCCAAAATCAATGTCGAGCATACTCCCTTGCGCGCCTTCAGCCAGGACTTTTTTTCCTTCAGAAAGCGCGTTGTTCACGAAATACTCACTGTCCACCATAGGCAGACTGCGAAGCGTGGCAAGACTTTCGAACCATTCTCGCTCCGCAGTTTCGAGGTCGAAATCTATGGGCGGGTAAATTTTCAGTAGTTCCATGTGCTTGGTTTTCAAGGCTTCGTACTTTTCGCGGAAGTTGGGCGATTCCACATCGCCGATGCGGAGGCCATTGCGCCCGGTCTTGTCCATATAAGTCGGGCCGATGCCTTTGAGTGTGGAGCCAATCTTGGATATTCCCTTGTGAGACTCGCTGGCCGCATCCAACCAACGGTGCGTGGGGAGGATGAGGTGGGCCTTGCGCGAAACAAAAAGCCGGCGGCTGAAATTCACGCCACTTTCTTCCAAATTTCGCAATTCGCGCTGGAACGTGACGGGGTCGAGCACTACGCCATTCCCGATGAGGTTGTTCAGGTTTTCACGGAAAATCCCTGAGGGGACCGTGTGCAGCACATACTTTTTGCCGCCGAATTTGAGGGTGTGGCCGGCATTGGGGCCGCCTTGGAAACGCGCCACCATGTCATAATCGGTAGCGAGGTAGTCCACAATTTTGCCTTTGCCTTCGTCGCCCCACTGGAGGCCCAGGATAACGTCTATTTTATGCATAAGATCAGGTTAGGCGCAAAAGTCGGCAAAAGCCAAAAGTTGAGAGCATCTATTTTTTGGCAAACTCCAATCTACCTGTTTTATCTTTGTAAAAAAATCGGCTATGAGCACACAAGCCCAAACTCAATCCCAACTTCTTTTTTTCGTCACTGAAGACCCTGATGGCGGCTACGTCGCCAAAGCGCCTAAATACGGGATTTATACCCAGGGCGAAACTTGGGAAGAACTCATTGCCAATATTAAGGAGGCGATTTTGTGCCATTTTGAAGAGGGGGAAGCCCCGGCGTCCTTTGCGTGGCAAATGGTGAAACGAGAAGTGGTCATGGTATGAAAACGCCTCGAAACCTCAATGGAGCCGAACTTGCCAAATTATTGTCCAAAAAATTCAGCTACGAAATCACTCGTCAAAAAGGAAGCCATATAAGATTGACAACTCAAGAACCCAGCGAGCACCACATTACGATCCCAAACCACGTTCCTTTGATGGTCGGTACTTTATCTGCTATTCTTTCCGATATTGCTGAACATCACGGGATTGAACGAGAAGAACTCATGGAAATCCTGTTCGGATAATGTACGCCGATATCATTCTCCCCCTGGCCCTGCCCAAACGCACATATACCTATTCCATCCCGGAGTCGGTGGCTTCGCTTCTGCAGCCTGGTGTGCGCGTAGAAGTCCAGTTTGGTCGCTCCAAACTATACAGCGGCCTTGTCGAGCGCGTCCACAATGAAACGCCCGACTATGTGGTGAAGCCCATTCTTTCTGTATTGGATGAAGTTACGGTCGTCACACCCCAGCAATTCCGGCTCTGGGATTGGATGTCCGATTACTACTGCTGCACCCTTGGTGAAGTTATGTCAGCCGCGCTGCCAGGGCATTTGAAATTGACCAGCGAGACAAGGCTCGTGTACAACTCGGTGTACGGAGACAACTTTTCCGAACTTGATTCGGACGAATACCTCATCGCCGAAGCGCTCCAAATTCAGAAAGAAATCACGGTAGAGGATGCGCGGAAAATCCTAAACAAAAAGACTGTTTTCCCTGTCGTACAGCGACTTTTAAATAAAGGCGTCTTGTTCCTCAGGGAAGATTTGCAGGAAAAGTTCAAGCCTCGAAAAGTCAGTGCCCTGCGCCTTGCCGAGCCGTTCCGCACGCAGCCAGATTTGCTGCGCGAGGTTTTTACCGAACTCAGCGGCAAAGAGCGGCAAGTCGAAATCCTCATGGCCTTCCTCGCACTCGAAAAACGCCAGCCTTTTGTCCGCAAACAGGATGTGCTGACCAAAGCTGATGTGTCGGAAAGCTCGCTCAATACGGTGGTGAAAAAAGGGATTCTGGAAAAATACGACCGCGAAGTGAGTCGGATCAGCGGCTATGAAGATGAATTGGTGGAAGCGGATGAATTGAGCAAACAACAGGTGCAAGCCATTGATGAAATAAGAAACCTCGTAGGTTTTAAAAACCTACGGGGTTTAGCAGCAGAAAAAAATGTCGTCCTACTCTACGGCGTAACTGGCAGCGGCAAGACCCGCGTGTATGTCGAGCTCATGCGCGAGGTGATGAAACGAGGGGGTCAAGTGCTCTACCTGCTGCCTGAAATTGCACTTACTACGCAGATTATCAACCGTTTGCAAAAGGTTTTTGGCAATGAGGTGGCAGTGTATCATTCCAAAATAAATACCCAGGAACGGGTGGAAATCTGGAAATCTGCTGCTGCTGGAAAACCCATAATCCTCGCTGCCAGGAGCGGTCTTTTCCTGCCCTTCCAAAATCTGCAATTGGTCATTGTGGACGAGGAACATGATGCTTCATTCAAGCAATACGACCCCGCTCCGCGCTACCACGCCCGTGATACGGCCATTTTTTTGGCCAATCTCTATGGTGCCAAAACCCTGCTCGGCACCGCCACGCCCTCGCTCGAAACCTGGCACAATGCCCAAACGGGCAAGTTTGGACTCGTGGAAATGCCCGAACGTTTTGGCGGACTCGAACTGCCCGCAATGGAAACGATTGACCTGCGCGAGCAACTGAAAAACCGCCAGATGCAAAGCATTTTTTCCACTCCGCTGCTGGAAAATTTGCAAAAAGCATTGGACAATGGCGAGCAAGCAATTCTTTTTCAAAACCGCCGGGGTTACGCCCCCATGCTCGAATGTGAGGTATGCGGTTGGAATGCGATGTGCCGCTATTGCGACGTGAGCCTAACCTACCACAAGCATACAGATCGCCTACGCTGTCACTATTGTGGCTATGTACAGGAACCAGCCAAAACCTGTCCCGCTTGCGGCTCTGGCAAAATCACGTTCAAAGGCTTTGGCACCGAAAAAATCGAGGATGAACTCAAGATTTTCCTGCCCAATGCCCGCATTGGGCGTATGGATTTGGACACGGCGGGCACTAAAAGCAATCTCACGGCCTTGCTCAATGACTTCGAAGAACGCCGTCTGGACATCCTGGTAGGCACCCAAATGGTGACAAAAGGGCTTGACTTTGACAATGTTGCGCTGGTGGGAGTACTCGGTGCGGATGCACTCACCAAATTTCCGGATTTCCGGGCAGGAGAGCGGGCCTTTCAACTACTGACCCAGGTAGCGGGTCGCGCCGGGCGCAAGAACAAGCGTGGCAATGTGCTGATTCAGGCGTTCGATCCAAAGCATCCGGTGGTGCAGGAAGTGCTGAACGGTGATTTTCTGGGCTTTGTCGAGCGCGAACTGAAGGAGCGGAAGGAGTTCAAGTACCCGCCTTATTATCGGCTGATTCACCTGGAATTGCGGCACAAAGAACCCAAGGTGGTAAACGAGGCGGCGGCATTTTATGCCAAAATACTCCGCCAAAAACTCGGCGACCGGGTGCTCGGCCCGGTGATCCCCAACATCGCCCGCATTCGGAGTTATTTTGGGCAAAATATTATGCTGAAACTGGAAAAATCGGCACTGGTGTTATCTGGTGCGAAGGTGCTAATCCGGCACACCACAGAAATTATGCTGGGCAGACCAGGGCTGAGTCAGGTGCAGGTGGCGGTGGATGTGGACCCGGTGTGAGGCGACTGCTTCGATTTTTCGATGGGGGGATTGATTCGATTGGAAGGGGGTTTTGATAGAAATGCGCTATTTTTGTGATCAAAATATTATAGCATGACAGTCATTTTTGAAATAGAGGCCATGAGCGAACTCGAAGAAATCAGCCAATGGCTTTCCGAACGGAAAATAGTTGTTCAGAGTGTTACTTCCAAAAAAATGGGAGCAACCGCGTTTTTGAAACGGCTTCGGCGCTATAAAATAAATCTGCCTGCCGACTACCGTTTCAACCGCGACGAGGCCAATGAAAGATAGGCGTCAATGGAAATTAGAGATTTAGGGGTTTCAAAAACAAATGTATTTTTGAGGCAAATTATTTATTCAAATGACTGCACAAATTCAACCCACCCATCTTCCCCTGCAATTCACACAGTTGTTAGAAATGGTGAAACAACTGGGGGCGGTAGAGCGAAAAAATCTGCTCCTTTTCTTGCTTGGGTATAAGCCCGACAAAGATGACCTTACGCTTACACATTTTGCCAGCGAGCAAACATTGGCGCAAGATTGGCTCACTGAAACCGAAGATGAGGCATGGCAAAATTTGTAAAAGGCGAAGTGGAAATTATCTTTGTATCAAACTTGAATCACGATCATGCAAATATCCACCCATATCAGCCCGTACTGGCTGCTTCTCAAAGACTTGAGCAGTAATGAAAAACAGTCGCTTATTGAGTTGCTGGTGAAATCATTGCAATCCACTAATCCTACTCTCGCACCCAAGAAAGGCCGCCGCGGTATAGCCGAAAAGAGCGATTGGGTGCAACGCTTTTCGGGCAGCTGGAAGACCAAGCAGGGCAGAAAAGTGGTGGCATGGCCTAAAGGCGATGCCACCACTTACGAGATACCGTTTAGATCAAACCTTATCCTCCCGGAACAGCCTCTGGAGCAGCCACAGAATACAAAAATGCTCCCATCAACCCAAGCGCAACAATCCAATACGCGGCATTGATGAGCAAATTGGCCAGGCTGTTCCGCTGAAACAACCCATTGGAAATCAATACCAATGCCGCAGGCAAACCCATGGAATACGCACCATGAAAAAATCCGTGTACAAACTGGCTCATGCCCGGTTCGGTATGACTGGCATAGTCATTCATGCGCCATGCAAGGAAGAGTGCGATGAGTGTTGAAAGGCCAAAAATCATAGCCCTGTTGCCTTCTTTGAGAGATTGTTCTGTCAATCCTAGGGACTTCATCCAGACGCCCCCGAAAACTTTCGGGTGATACCAGATATAACTGAGCACCATTGGGATTAAACCTGCGAGTAAAATTGCTAGATACGAGTTCATAAAAAGTTAGTTAAGTGAAAAAATGAAAGACAAGGGTTTTTAGATTGGTTGCAAATCAAATGCTATTTTTGGGATGTGGCCAAATAAAAATATTGCCCTTCTTCTATTTCCCCTTCTTAATCCCGCTTTCGCCGAGGCTACAACCGCCGCGTTTGGTATTTTTGGCCATGCAAATTATCCGATTACTTGATAGCACGGAACATAGTTTATTGGAGAAATGGAGGTTTTGTTGATGCTCCGATTCAGATTGTTTTTTGCCATTAGTTTGACCACTCACGGAAATGGCATTTGGTCAAAAGACCAAACGCGGTGGGAAACCAAGCAGGGTAGAAACGCGGTCGGAAGATCAAGCACGGCAGAATGACGTTACTATATTTTTGTGATCTGAATACGTTGCGTCGTTGCGTGAAATCTATTAAAACTGAAAATAAATAAACGCATTCGCCCCAAAACTCCCCAAAAACGCAATAAGCCACAAGACCGAAGCAAACAGCGCCAAGCGCAAAACAGGCCGCTCTACCTGGCGCTCATTCCACTTGAATCGGAAATTTGAAACCTCCACAGCAAGTAAAATTCCGATGAGCAAGACTCCTTTGATTACCTGAAATTTATTGATCACTGCTCCAAAAGCAAACTCCGCCCCAGAAAAAATCCCGCTCAGCACCGCATTGGCTGTAGTAAAACTATCGCCTCCCGCCAGTCCGATACTGCCACTGCGGAAATAAACCCATGCCAAGAGCGTGAGCGCATACACCGTGGCCATTTCCGCGCCACCCGAAACAAAGCCCGGCAACCGAAGCACCCTTACCACGCGCCGCCATACTGGCGCCACTGTACGCTGCCCAATGAGGAACAGTCCGTGCAAAAACCCCCAAAACACAAAAGCCCAATTGGCGCCATGCCAAAGCCCGCCGAGCAACATGGTGAGCATATTGTTTTTGTAGGTGGCCAATTTGCCCCCGCGGTTTCCGCCGAGCGGGATGTAGAGGTAATCGCGCAGCCAGGAAGAAAGCGAGATGTGCCAGCGCGTCCAGAATTCGCTGAAACTCCGGGAGAAGTAGGGCGTTCGGAAATTTTCCGGGAAATGATAGCCCATCATCCGCGCCAACCCGATGGCAATGTCGGAGTAGCCGGAGAAATCGCAGTATATCTGAAACGAGTAAAAAACCACCCCGATGAGCAAGTGCATCGAGCCAAATGTTTCAGGGGAATTAAAACACTGATCCACAAACGGCGCTAAAGAATCCGCAATCGCAATTTTTTTAAAAAAGCCCCACAATACACGCCCCAGACCCGAATGCCAGAGCCGCCACTCGAACTTTTTGTCCTCCTTCATCTGGTATAAAAAATCCGCCGCCCGCACGATAGGCCCCGCCACAAGTTGTGGGAAAAGCGCGATAAACGTGGCAAATTTCAACAAGGATGGCTCCCACTCAATTTCACGGCGATACACGTCAATCGTGTAAGACATGCTCTGAAAAGTGTAAAACGAAATGCCCACCGGAAGGATGATGTTCAGGGTCGTCCAGGAAGGCGTCATACCCAGCGAGCTGATCAATCCAGAGAGGTTTTCTGCAAAAAAACCGAAGTATTTGAAAAAGCCCAAAAAGCCCAGGTTCATCACCATGCTTAATACCAGCACTACTTTTCGCTCCATGCCCCAGGACGCAACCCATTCCGTCTTTCGGCCAAAAAACTGGAGCACCGAACTTCCGTTTTTCCAGCGTTCCCGGGTTTCTGAAGGCCTGTCCAAGTAACTGAGCCACAACCCAAACCACCAATCAAGCACGGTCGAAAACAGGATGAGCGAGAGGAATCGCCAATCCCACCAGCCATAAAAAAAATAGCTCGCCAAAAGACAAACCCAAGTCCTTATTCGCCCTTTCGTGCCGAAATAGAGCAGAAAAAACAGGACAATAAAAACCAAGAATGTGAGGGAGTTGAAAACCATCGCGCTTTTTCAAATTTACCGTGTGCTCGAAGGCAAAGGTATTTATATCGCCGAAGGCGGTGTCCCAAACTCCTCTTACTCGCCCAAACATCACTTTCCTCCTTGTTTTAACCTTGCCTACGAAATCACAAAACCCTTTCAAGAGAAAGAGGCTAATTTTGCCGTTCATTTTCGCACAATATGAATCGCAAAAACATTTTCGCACTCGCAGCACTGCTCCTTGTAGCATTGGCAATATGGTTTTTCTTCCCCAAAAAGGAAACCACTCCCAGCTCCCAGGTTGCTCAAGAACTTCAGGGCGACCCTCAACTCAACCAACTTACGGCACAGCTGGAAAAAGACCCCAACAACGACACCCTACTTTTCCTCCGCGCCACCACCTATTACAAACTCGATGCTTTTGACGAAGCCATAGCCGACCTTGAACGCGCTATGAAACGCGACTCAATGCAGCCTGCATACTACCACTTGCTGGCAGATATACTGCTCGATTATGCCCGCCCCAACGATTCCCGCAAAGCCATCGAGGTGCTCAAACTCGCCGCACAACGATTCCCTGACCGAGTCGCTACTTTGCTGAAACTCAGTGAATTCCAACTTATCGTCCGAAAGCATAATGACGCGCTCGCAACGCTCGACAAGATACTCCAACGCGACCCCCAAAACGCCGAAGCATTCTACATGGCAGGCCGAGTAGCACTAGACAAAGGCGACACCACCAATGCCGTGGCATCGCTCCAAAAATCAGTGAAAATTGATGCAGACAATGCCGATGCCTGGTTTTTTCTCGGGCGCATCTTTAGCATTCGCAACAGCCCAGTGGCCCTGCAATATTTCGACAATGCCCTCCGTGTAGACTCCACTTACCTCGAAGCGCAAGAGTTCAAAGCCGTGTTTTACAAACGCCGTGGCGAATTTGACAAAGCCTTTGAACTTTACCGCGACCTCATACTGCGCGATCCCGATTACGCAAACGCCTACTTCGATATGGGCGTGATTTACCTCGAATTGGATTCATTTTCAAAGGCTTATGACAATTTCAACATAGCGACAAAAGTGGACCCCATCTTCGTGAAAGCATATTATTACCGAGGAATTGCCTCGGAGGGAATGGGCAACCTGGAAGCTGCTTTGGCCGACTACAAACAGGCTAATGGGATGTCGCCAGAATACGAGGAAGCCAAAGAAGCGAGGGAGCGGTTGGAGAAAAAATGAAGGATTTGGTTATTTGAGGATTTGTGGATTTGGTTATTCGAGCGTACTCAAGCAAGACATTCGTACCAGCTAATTAGAAATTGCGATCGTGGGATAACCAAGTCCCCAAATCCCCAACCCCCTTGAAATTGTTTTAAAAAGTGCCGAATAACAAACAATTTCAAAAAATGGTCTTACTTTCGCCCAAATTTTGACCCACTTTGCTGCATTACGACGAATTTGGTTTCGTGGAAGAATGGGAAGTTGATAGCCCACCTGCCGCTGCTGATGATGCTCCTCCGTCCGAGCCTCATGTGCCAATGCGCGAACAATTCCCGGAGGCTGGCAGCAATTATCTCGGCGGCTCCTGCAACGGTTGGGAATACCGTACGGCTTTCAGGGGTTCGCGTTTGGCTTTTGCTTACGAAATGCTAAAGCTATTTTTAGTGGAAGAAGGCTACGCAGATGTGCCTTTGCCCGAAACAGCCGCAGAACTCAAACTTTTCAAAAAGCCCCGGCTCGCACAACTCCAAATGTTCGCCGATCGAGGCTACGCCCACAACCCGATCAAAATCCTCTTTCCCAACCAGCGCAATACCTTGATTCTCTGCGTGTACAACGAAGGTGAACCTGGACATTTGCTGCGGTTTCATGGCGTGGCATGAAATGTCCAACAAGGAATGTCCAAGTATAGCGCGCCCTTGGACATTCCTTGTTGGACATTGGGCATTTAAAAAAATTCCCTCCCTGTGTGCAATTCTGCCCAGTGGCACATCTGTACCCCGCACAAATTTTCTCACCGAAAACTATCTAATCTATGAAAGTCACACTCTTTCTCTCCTCCTTTTGGCTCTTGATAGCCTCCCTTTTTTCTCCTGCTGAAAATGCCCACTTGACCGGAACTGTCACTGATGGCAAAGATGTCCTCATTGGGGCAAGCGTCGTTGCCAAAAAAGAAAGGCAAATTGTAAACGGCGTAACCACTGACATCAATGGTAGATACCGCCTCGAACTCGAACCGGGTATTTATGAAATTGAGTTTTCCTACACAGGATTTGTCACTCATAGAATAACAGAGGTGCCTGTAGTGTTGGGAAAAGAAAACATCTTGGATAATGTTCTGGATAGCAAACCTGCCATGGACGAAGTAATTGTAACGAGTTTTCAGACAATGAAAGAAACCAGTTTCGGTGCCTTGGGTGCTGCCCCTGCCAGTGCATCCGCCCGTGTCACAGATACGAGGTTAAAATCTGAAAGGTCTGTAGAACATGCCGGTGCGAAAGGGAGAACAGTGGCCAAATCTGCCGATCCTGCCGCTTCCAAACCTGCTCCAGTAGAAAGAAAACATGATGACCGCCGTGAGGCTCCAGAGTCTGCCCCAAAGCCTGTAGTCGTGGATGGCATGGACAAAAAAGTTGAAATCTCCTTTGATGCCGAGACATACGAAGAGCGTACCAGCCTTTCTGAACATGAAACTCCCAGCAGTGGAACACCCGCTCAGCCAGCTCCTCGCGCTGGCCTCCTCACTGCCGGAGAATGGAACGACCTCCACAACTGGAACCGCCATTGGGTTGATCTCCTCGCCGATGGCGAGACCGATTCCTTCCAGAAAACGTATGGCATTTACCCGCGCCAACGCTACACCGTGATGTTGACCAACGAGCATGATTTCCCCATTGCCGATGCCATTGTCTCGCTCAAAGGATCAGGAAAAACCCTCTGGGAAGCACGCACCGACAACACGGGTAAAGCGGAACTTTGGGCCGCACTTTTCAACCCAGAAAAACAAACCGCCAAGCTCCACGCTGAGATTTGGGTGCATGGAAATAAACACGATATTTTCACACTTTTACCCGCTACCGAAGGATTCAATCATTTGAAAGTCAATGCCGAATGCAGTGCGCCCAAAAATGTGGACATCGTATGGGCCGTGGATGCAACGGGCAGTATGGGCGACGAAATCGAATACCTGAAAACTGAATTGCTCGACGTAATCGGTCGTGCCAAAAGCCGCAGTCCCGAACTCGCCTATCGAATGGGGACGGTGTTCTACCGCGACAAAGGCGACGAATACATCACGAAGAGCAGCGGGCTATCACCCGATATTCCCAAAACTGTTGAGTTTATCCAAAACCAGTTTGCAGGCGGCGGCGGCGATTATCCCGAGGCCGTCCACAGCGCACTCGAAGAAGCTGTTTTTGGTCAAAAATGGAGCGAAAATGCCATAGCGCGCATTTGTTTTCTGGTACTTGATGCTAGTCCGCACCAAACCCCAGAAGTCAATGCCAGTCTACAAAAAAGTATTCGGGAAGCGGCCCGACTGGGCATTCGAATTGTACCGATAGCAGCGAGCGGTATCCAGAAAGACACCGAGTTTCTGATGAAATTCTTTGGCCTTGCCACAAACGGCAGCTACGTTTTCCTAACTGACCATTCAGGGATCGGTGGCAAACATCTGGAGCCTACCACAGATGAATACAAAGTAGAACCACTCAATAGCCTGATCGTGCGGCTAATTACCGAATACACCAGTGTTGAAAATTGCGAAGGCAAATCCGAAATCCGTTTTGAGAACGATCCGCAACACCTACCAGGCCCCGTCATTCAAGCCCTGTATTATCCCAATCCTGCCGTTGACCAATTTACCCTTGAGTTGCCTTTCGAGGTTCAATCCGTCACGATATATGACTCAGAAGGCAAAGCCGTGCGCAAATTGGAGAAACCAGTTGAAGGGCCGAATGTGGTCTTAATCAACGACTTAGCAGCGGGATTTTACACAATTCGAATCCTGAACAACGGACTGATGCAAAGTGGAAAATTGATGGTGGTGCGAAGCTGAGAAAAAATTTACTTTGGAGTATCGAGCAAATCAATACCTTTGTAACGAAAATTCGCTAAACGCGGTTTTTGTATCGTTCCACTCTAATTTTAACGCTTTTCACCACATTATGTCAGTAGCAGCCGAAGCCTCCACTATCCTCAAAGGCGGCGAATTTCTCATCCGCGACAGCCGCCCGGAAGATGTTTTTATTCCTGAAGAACTGAATGAGGAGCAACTCATGGTCAAACAAATGGCCGTTGATTTCCTAAACAACGAGATCGCTCCCAATCGTCAAAAAATTGAAAAACAAGAACCCGGACTGTCTCCTGCCTTGCTCAAAAAAATGGGCGATCTTGGTCTGCTCGGCGCACACATGCCAGCCATTTATGGCGGCACTGAGTTGGATACGAATACCAATACCGTCATCGCGGATGTGTTTGGTCCAATGGGTTCGTTCAGCGTGCCCTTTGCAGCCCACACAGGCATTGGGATGCTCCCGATTCTATATTTTGGCACGGAAGCGCAAAAGCAGAAATACCTGCCCGAACTCATTACCGGGGATTTGAAAGCGGCCTATTGCCTCACGGAGCCTGGCTCCGGTTCCGATGCGCTAAATGCAAAAACCCGCGCCGACCTTAGTGCTGATGGTTCGCACTACGTAGTGACGGGTCAGAAAATGTGGATTTCCAACGCGGGTTTTGCCGATATTTTTATCGTTTTTGCAAAGGTGGGTGGAGAGAAATTCACCGGCTTTGTGGTGGATGCACACTCAGCAGGGATCACCTTGGGCGCTGAGGAAGACAAACTCGGCATCAAAGGTTCTTCTACCCGACAAGTGTTTTTTGAAAACGTAAAAGTCCCTGCGGAAAACGTTTTAGGCGAAATCGGAAAAGGTCACCTCATTGCGTTCAATGCATTAAACATCGGTCGTTTCAAACTCGGCGTGATGTGCATCGGCGGCAACAAAGAAGTGATCAACATGGCAGTGTCCTATGCCAACGAACGGGTCCAGTTTGGCCAACCGATTGGCAATTTTGGCGCTATCCAATACAAATTGGCAGAGATGGCGATCCGCAATTTTGCCGCTGAAAGTGCCGCCTACCGTACTTCACAGTGTATGCAGGACAAAAAAGCCGAAGAATCTGCCGAAGGAAAATCCTTTGGACAAGCCACTTTGGAATCTGCCGAGGAATACGCCATCGAATGCTCCATTTTAAAAGTATTTGGCTCAGAAGTGACCGATTATTGTGTGGACGAGAACCTGCAAATTCACGGCGGTATCGGCTTTAGCGAGGAATACCCAGCTGCGCGCGCTTACCGCGACAGCCGCATCAACCGCATCTATGAAGGCACCAATGAAATCAATCGGATGCTGATGGTGGACCAACTTTTCAAACGGGCGCTCAAAGGGCAGTTGGACATTGTCGGTCCGGCCTGGGCAGTGCAAAAAGAACTGACTTCCATGCCTTCCATGGAACGCCCTGCTGGCGATTATGCCGAAGAGATCAAGGCCGTTTCGGATTTCAAAAAGGTCATCCTTATGGTGGCCGGCGGTGCTGCAAAAATGCAAATGGACGGCAAACTCAACCTCAAAGAAGAGCAAGAAGTGCTGATGAACTGCGCTGATATGTTTATTGATCTGTATGCCGCCGAATCCATGTTGCTCCGCGTCCAGAAACTGGTGGGTATGAAAAAAGAACAGCCACAAGAAGTGTACGAGGCTATGCTTCAGGTTTTCCTCCACGATGCGACGGCGCGCATGACCAGAAACGCCACCGATGCGCTGGCTTCTTTCGCTGAAGGCGATTTGCTCAAAACCTTCTTGATGGGAGTAAAACGTTTCACCAAGTACCCACCTGTGAATGTAAAAGTCAAGCGCCGTCTGGTGGCAGAGGCCCTGCGGAAAGCGGGGGGCTGGTGTTTTTGAATTAGGGAATTGGGGAGGTGTTGATTTGGGGATTTGAAGTTCGCCGCGCCGGGTTTTCCAGCGCGGCGAACCTTTTTTTGGGGTGCAATGGGAGATGTGACCTAGGTATAGCGAGGCGGACAAATGGATACTACTACAATTCCAATATGGCAGAGTAAGTCTTGTTATGAGTATGTTTTGGAGTCAGCAATACAATATTTAAAAATATTTGTGCAATTTAGTGGAAAATTCTTTGTGGAAACTAATTTTTAATATTTACGTTTGTGCCACAAAACTAAAACCTTATGTATGCCAACATACTTAACCACAGTCAAAGACTGCCTTGACTCTGATGTTTTTACAGGAGTCGTTGAAAAAGAATTTAAACTGTCTAATGGTGTAGCAAGGTGGCTTAATTTTAATGTAATCACGCCTCATTTAGAACAGTTAAAAACATCCATCAATCTAGTTATTGAAACACACTATATTGACAAGGTTTATAGAGACAGTTATTACTCCTATTATTCTTCAAAATTAAATAGATACAAAAGGAACTGTATCAAGATTTCCTTGTTTGATACAGTTATTGCACAGGATGATTTTCTAGATATATATAAAATAAATTTGCTCTCTGATCATTATCTTGGCTTTTTGGTTTTGCGCCCAACAGAACCTGCTATTCTTGGCCGAAGCGTAATATCTCCTAGAGCACTTGAAGTAAATGATATTCAAATATGTTCTGTTAGAATTAGCTCTACTGCGAACGCACTAAAGTTTAAAGCAATAGGGTTTCCTCATTCTTCTCAAGATACAGAAACTATTACATGTGCAGAAACGACTATCTGGTCACTAATGGAATATTTTGGGCATAAATACCCTGAATATAAACCTGCACTCCCGTCTAAAATCCATACCATTCTCAATTCCGTTTCTTTTCAACGACTTTTGCCTTCAACAGGATTAGATGTCAATCAGTTATCTTATGCTTTACGCGAATTAGGATTCGGGACGAAAATTTATTCACGGGGTGTATATGGAAATATTTTTGAAAACCTCTTGAGTACTTATATTGAGAGTGGGATACCTTTGGTAGTAGCCCTTGATAATGGCAGGTATTTGAAGGAAAATCCGGATGATACTGACACTAATTATATAGGTCATGCGTTGCTCTGTATCGGACATGTAACAACTAAAGACCAAATGATCGATGATTTGGAGGAAATAGATACACTAGATTCTGGACTTAATGATATCACAAAAGGCAGCATCGTAAAGGCATTTGATTGCAATGATATGGTTCGAGAATATGTTTTTGTTGATGATAATCATCCAGTATATCAAAAAGCATTCCTTAAACACCCCGCTGAGTATTACAAATCGCCTAGCTGGCGAAAATGCGAAATATCTCATTTTATTGTCCCTCTTTATAGGAAGATATACCTTGAAGCGTTTGAGGTGAAAAATTTCGTTCTTGGGTTTTTACTTAATAGTCCTCATAAAATACAGAATGACAATGAAGTGACTATTAGAACATTTTTAGCCTCCACTCGAAGCTATAAACAATACATATCTCTAGACTCATCAATGGACCCAGAAATAAAACGCTTAATAATTGAGGAAAAATTACCTAAATTCATTTGGGTTACCGAATTGTCTACCAAAGAATTGCTTAAGTCCAAGATGGCAACAGGATTAATAATTCTCGATGCAACAGAGCCTAATGTTTTTAATTTTGAGCCACTTATAATGGCTCTCCATTCAAATTTTTTGGTTAAATTTTCTCGAGAAACCAAGAGTTTAGAAAAATTTGAATTACCTTTGCGCCCCTTTTCAATGTGCGAAAGTAATCTCAAAAACATTGTTTAACAAACCAGGGAATCGGCAAGCCTTTTGCTCTAATGCTTAGGTATATCTTAGATATTTGCCTTTTCTAAAAAAACTTACAGAATCATGTTAAAAGAAATTAGCACGTCAGAAGCTCTACTAAAAAGGCTAAGAGGCGAAAAAAAATCCGTTCTCCTTGACAAGGAGGATCACCTGACCGCTGCTGAATCATTTAACACTTTTTTAGAAAAGGTGAAAGCTGATTTTCAAATCAAGGATAAAAAATCACAGATTTCCGCAAGCCAAGTGCAACTTACTGCTTGATTTTCACGGCTTTAAATTTATTTAGGTTTAAAAAGTTCGCCGCGCCGGGTATCTGGCGCGGCGAATTTTATAATATCCCAATATTCTAATATCCCAATATTCTAATTCTTCCGCCCATTTTGCGCATATCAAAAAAACCTGTACGTTCGTGCAGAACAATTTAAACACCTGATTTCTATGAAATTTCTACCTATCTTTTTCTCCTGGGCGCTCCTTTTTTGCCTCCCCTTCCAAACTTTCGGACAAAAAAGTACGCTTTCAAAAGCCCATTTTGTCAAAACCTACACTTTTTACAAAAACACCGACACTGGCCTGAACCACTTGAACTACTTCGATGCCATGGCAGAGAAAATGCGCCTCTCGCCGCAATCAAAAATGGTGCTGACAAAAGTTGAATCTGGCACAAACGGCTACAACCACTACAAATACCAGCAATTACACGAGGGGTTGCCCATTTTTGGCAGCCGTTACATTTTGCATGAAAAGGACGGTAAAGTCGTGACAGCAACAGGGCATTACAGCCCCTTGGCCAATACTGCTGCTTTGCCGGGCATCAACGCCGCTACCGCAGTGGCTTTTGCCAAGAAAACAATGAAGGCAAGGGAATACGAAGACAATAGGATAGAGCCAACACTGTGTTTTGTTGACCCTGCATTTCCCCAAGTCTCGGAAACACTGCGCCTGGCTTATAAAGTGGACCTGCACAGCACCGAGCCATTCGACAAGCGCCGCTATTTTGTGGATGCGGCTTCTGGCAAAATCATCACCCAGTTCCCGTTGATCTTGCAAGAAGGCGTACCCAGCACGGCCAAAACAAGATATTATGGCACCCAAAACATCATTACCGATTCAATAGCCCCACAGCAGTTTGTGCTTCGCGACCCGACCAGAGGTGAAGGCATTTTTATTTATAATAATGATGGCAGCAATTTTACCAGTACTTCTTCCGCTTGGGACCTGACCAATGACGAACAGGACGAAGTGGCCTTAGATGCCCATTATTGTACCCAGGAATATTATGACATGATGCTCGGCGATTATAACTGGCAAGGACTGGATGGCAGCGGCAAAGCGCTTAAAGTCAATGTGCACGGCGGCGCCTATGCCAATGCTTTCTGGGATGGCGTGTCATCCACTTATGGCGATGGCGACTGTAATTACGGCCCATTGACAACCCTGGAAGTGGTGGGGCACGAGTTTACACACGGAATGATTGACTACACTTCCCGTTTGGTTTACAGTTCGGAATCCGGCGCCATCAATGAAAGCCTGGCTGATATGTTTGGGAAACTGCTGGAGCGCAAAGCCGACCCGACGAATTTTAGCTGGAACCTGGGGCATTCTTTTCTCCTGAGCCCAGATGTTAGCCCTTTCCGCGTGATGGACGACCCCAACAGCCTCGAAATGCCTGCCTTTTACAAGGGACAATATTGGGTGGACAATGGCGGTGTACACACCAACAGTTCGATCGGCAACTTGTGGTTCAGCATGTTGGTGGACGGTAAGCAGGGCATCAACGAGCTGGGCAACGCCTTTGATATTCCTGCGCTTGGCCCTGACAAAGTAGGCCAAATCGTATTTGAAGTAAACAAGAACTATTTTACTGAAAACTCTAACTACAACCACTTTTACCAATATTCACTTGAGGTGGCCGAAACTTTGTACGGAGCAGGCTCCACAGAAGTGTTAGCAGTTGAGGAAGCTTGGAATGCTGTAGGCTTGCCCGGCACACCAAGTACAGCTTTAGACCTGAGCGTTTCGGGAGGTGGTTTTTTTGAAACCAATTTTTGCGGCTTGGGCCAGTTTATCCCGGTCAACTTCAAAATCACGAATTCAAGCGGTGTAGCCTACAATCCCTCTGCGATGGCTACCGTAACCCTTACCAACTTTTCGCTTCCCGACCATATAGTAAACCTTACAAGCCCAATCGGCCCCGGAGAAGTGTTTGATATTCAAGTTGACAATTGGCTGCTGGCATCCTCTTTAGGGTTTAATTTCGTTAGCGCCACATTGAATCTGACAGATGAAAACGCGAACAACAACTTCGCGTCCAACTATTACAATGTAACAGAGTTTGAATCTGATGACCTCAGCTTATATGTAGATTTCGAACCTCAAAATTGTTTTGCTACCGTACAGAACATCTTCCTGTATGTTGAAAATAACAGTTGTTCGGCAGTCCCTGCTGGTGCCGAGTTGAATTTTACTGCCACCGATGATAACGCAAACCTTATCTGGGCATCGCCGCCCTATATATTGGCCGAAGACCTGCTTCCCTCAGGTGCAGTTTTTATTTATTTTGAATTGCCGGCCACAAATTCGGCTTTGAACTTTACGCTTGTTTATCCTAACGACCCCGAACCGCTCAATAATGAGTTTTATGCTGGTCCAGCGCAAACATTTTTGCCGATAACTGGCAATTATTTGAACAACTTTGAAATAAACGATGGCCAAGACGAATATTTAACAATCGAAGGTCCGTTTGATCCTACGATATTCTACCAAAACAGTCAGTTTTTTGCGAGTACGGGCTATGGCCAAAGCCCGGAAGATTTTCAGACATGTTCAGACATCTTCAAAGTTTTCAACAGCGAATACGAAAATGGCATCAACGCCAGCATCCGTGCCTGTGTTGACTTTTCATTTTCTTCAGCCCCTGTCCTTGAGTTCGACCTTGCACAGTTCCGCAATGCTTACACAGACACTTCAAACTACCAGTACAGCAGTATGTTTCAAGCAAAATGGACAGGAAACGAAAGTGGGAATCAGATCATTTTTGGACAGCCCGAGGGCCTGGTCGTGCACCACAACATTCCATTACCTCCCTTTTTCAAAGGAGCAATGAGCTTTAAATTATACACGGAATTAGGCAATTGGGGGCAAGACCCAATGTTTTTGGATGAAAACGATTTCGTGCTGCTGGACAACCTTAAACTGAGCGCACCCATTACCAGTACGGATGATTTGGAAGCAAGTGCTATCATCCTTATTTCGCCAAACCCGGCACGGGAAAGGGCGACCATCCAGGCAGCCGATGGTATCAAAAGTATTTTACTTCAAAACTTGAATGGGCAAACGCTGCAAAACTTGCAACTGAACGCCACTTCATACGAGCTTGACTTAAAGGGGCTTAGCAACGGTTTTTACCTGCTGAATATTCAGTTGGAAAACGGAGCCTGGGGCGTAAGAAAACTGGTGAAAATGGATTGATTGCACGATTTATTACCGATGAATAAGCGGGGTGGGGAACACGGATTACACGGATGAGACACGGATTTCTAATTTTAAAGATTAAAAAAAATCCGTGTCTCATCCGTGTAATCCGTGTTCCCCTCCCCGCTTAGTTCATAAGCTCCCAAGCCGTACGATACGCCCCATGCTCCGCGCAATAATCCAGAAATTCCTGGTAAAATTTATTGAGCCCAATCGTCTCTGAATCCCCTATGACCACCAGCACCATCCGCGCCCGGGTCATGGCCACATTCATGCGGCGGTAGTCCTGCAAAAAGCCAATCTCATGCTTGTCATTGGAGCGCACCAGACTGATATAAATCACGTCGCGCTCCTGGCCTTGAAAGCCATCAATAGTATTGATGGCAATGTTTCCTGTTGATAGTAAGGGAGCAAGCAACGCATCCTCCCGAAACATCGCTTCCAAATGATTTACCTGTTCCCGATACGGCGAAAGAATGCCAATACTCGGCAATAGATCGGAGCTGGGCGGTGCGTCCATCTCTAAAGAATACCCATACCGCAATAACAATTGCATCAAATGTTCCCGAACCAGCAAAGCCTCATCCGCATTGAACCGACTCGGATTGCGATGCAAGGCTCCAGGGTTTTCTTGTAACCTTTCCTCAAAACCGCAGCCTGCCGTGTCAATAAACGTAACCCCCGTCTCTGCAGGCTGGAAGTCTGGGCTGTGCAGTTCCCGTCTTGCTACACTATCATGCGCCACCAAAGCACCTTTATAGAAATACTGGTTGGAAAACCCCATAATCACCTGATGCATACGGTATTGTACGGTCAGCAAATTGACCTGCTCGGGCAGGGTTTCCAGACATCGTTCTATCAGCGTGGTGGACAATCCCTGACGTGCAGCCTCGAGGTTTTTGACCGTCGGCGGCAATTGAAACGGGTCGCCCGCAAGCACCACCCGACTGCATTTAGTGATCGGTATCCAGCAGGCAGGTTCGAGGGCCTGGGCCGCCTCATCAATCACACAAGTGCGGAATCGCCGCTTCTCCAAAAGTGGGTGCGAAGCGCCGACCAGGGTGCATGTAATGGCTTGGGCACCGCTCAATATTTCTTCTACGACGCGGTCTTCCAACATTCGCGCCCAGCCATCCAGGTCGCGGGCTTGTTGTTTGAGGTGTGTACGTTCCCTGCGGTCTTCCGCACCAAAGCTTCGTTTAAATCGCGCGGCTTGACGGCGATATTCTGCCGCTTCTATCTTTACTTTTTTGATGTTTTTTGCTTCCGGGTGTGCCGCCAGCAGCGCGTCCACGGTATGTTGCAACACACTATCGTCCACACGGCTAATATTGCCGATCCGCACCACGTTCAGGCCCTGAGCAGCCAGGCGTTCGGTGAGCAGGTCGGCAGCAGTATTGCTGGGCGCAGTCACGAGCACAGTGTTTTCGGTTTGGGCCAGGGCTTTGATCCCGGCTACTAAAGTGGTTGTTTTGCCCGTTCCCGGTGGGCCGTGGATGATCGCCACATCGGTGTTGTGAAGGATGGCCTCGACGGCGATGCATTGGGAATCGTTCAATCCCAGCCGCCCGTTTGCTTTGCTGGGAGTCGTGGGATCTTCTGTTAATACAATAGGGATTTCGATGCTTGAAAGGCTGATCGCCTGCACTCCGGTATCGGTCAAAATTGCCGGAGTAGGCATATATACTGGCAGGGAAACACCCTTTTGCAAGGGAGTTCGGGAAGTCGTCAAAATTTCCCGCAATTCCGCCAATCGGTCGCCTTTGGCGGCCATTACTTTTTCAAGGGCGCGGTCCATTTCGTGGTAGCTGCGGTCGTCGAAGAGCATATCCACCCCGAGTTGTCCGGCATTGATCCAGTCGGGAACATCCCGGGCACTGAGGATGATTTTCATGCGGTTGCGTTCCACGAAGTTGATTACGCCTTGTTGGGTGGGTTGATCCACCCCGGTTGCCTGGGTGAACAAGCTAATAGGTTGCCCGGCGCGGAGTTGGTGGGGTGCGTTCAGGTGTGTTGTGCGCTCCACGATGACAAACGCCTTCTCACTAAGTGCGAACCCGGTATTGATCACCTGCAGCGGATACCAGGTATAGCCTTGGGCAACGCGATCAGCGAGTGGTTTTTCGCGTACCAGTTCCAGAAAAGCGCGATGGTCGGCTTCTTTCTCTTGGCGGAGGAGCTGGCGGAGGTTTTGGAGGTGCGGGTGATCGGGTGTCATATTGGCCGGCGAAGGTACGACGGGGATGTAAAGGAAATGCGAGGGGATGGAACACGGATGACGCGGATTAGACACGGATTGACTCCTAATTACCTTAAAATCCGTGTCTAATCCGCGTCATCCGTGTTCCATCCCCTCGCAGCCTATCAACCATACACCCCCACCAAAAGCACCAAAACTGACACCAACGTCAACCAGCCCAAAAGCGGCAATACAAATTTCAGCCAGCGATCAAAGGTGACATCTACCATTGTCAGCGAAGGCAAGATCAGACCCGTGGGCGTAATGAAAGCCATCAACCCCATTCCGTACATGTAGGCATCCACGACCGCACTGCGCGGGGCACCCACCACATCCGCCAAAGGCGCCATGATCGGCATTGAAAGCACGGCCAAGCCCGACGAGGAAGGCACGAAAAAAGACAACACCCCAAACATCCCCATCATCACGGTAATAAACAAGCCTTTGTGCATACCTTCCACCAAATTGGAGGCGTAAAAAAGCAAGGTGTCTGAAATGCTGCCCTCCTCCATAATGATCGTCACACCGCGTGCTATGCCTATAATAAGTGCCACTGAAAGCAGCTCATTCGCACCTCGAATAAAGGCTTCCACGAAGGTCTTTTCTTTGATTTTTGAGATCAAAAAGAGGAGCAAAGACCCTATAAAAAACACCGTGGTCATCTCCATAAACCACCAGTCAAGCCGCGAAACGCCCACGATCATTACCACAAAACAAAGCAAGGCAATGATCAGTGAAAGGCGTATCCGTCCATCCAGCGATACTGTTTGTACGCCCTCGTTCCGCAGAAACAGGGCTTCAATGGCGGCTTTTTGCTTGAAAATCAAAGAGTATTCGGGGTTTTTACGCACTTTTTCGGCATAGCGGAGGATGTACCAAATACAGATGCTCGTCCCTAAAACCAGAAAAGCAATCCGGCTCATTTGCCCGCTCGTCCAATTGATCCCAGCTGCATTGGAGGCAATGATGACACTAAATGGATTAACAACGGAAATCATGGTGCCGATACTAGAACCGATGTAAATACAAGCCAAGGCCGTGATCGCATCATAGCCCGCCGCTAAAAATACCGGCACCAAAATCGGGTAAAAACCAATCGTTTCTTCGGCCAAACCAAAGGTGGTCCCACCTAAAGCGATCAAACCTGTGATGACATAAATGAGCAGTCGCTCGCGCCCCTTCAGACGCAGTGCAAGCCATTTAATGCCTGCATCAAAAGCGCCCATAGATTGGAGCAAACCAATAAATCCGCCCAAAATGAGCACAAAAAGAATTACATCAAAAGCTCCGGCAATCCCTTTGAGGGGCGATTGCACCCAAGCCAAAAAGCCCTGTGGCTGGCTTTCCAGTCGGTAGTAAGTACCGGGGATGCCAACCGGCTTTTTGATACCACCTCCCGTGAATTTTTGGATATCGGTTTTGATGCCAAGTTGGTCAAGCGTGGACTGGACGGCAGGAAGCGCAACCGTTTGGGTATCCGATTTTTGATGGAGGAATACCTTTTGATCGGCATCATATTTCAAGGTCTGGTATTTCCCGGCGGGTATCAACCAGGTCATCAAAGCGACGATGGCGGCGATCAGTAATAGGACGGTGTGGGCGGTGGGAAAGGAGATTTTTAGCATGGCTTAGGGCCGGGCGCATGATTGCCCGGTAGTTGTGCCAAAGGAACGGGAAAAGCAGGATTTATGGGAGGGCCGTGCGGTAGTTGCGATTTTAATTATTTAAGTACCGATGCAATACCAATCCTAGCTATCGTTGTCAATTTATTTTCACTATTAAGATTGGGTGAAAGCAATAATCCTTCGTGCTTACCCCCCGCCATTGCAAATACTGCGTCATTGGGGAAATCCATTGAACATTTACCCATTTTAGTATAGGGTTCCTTTGTTGTAAACAGATTGTCGCAAAAGCTTTTGCTAAAGTAGAGTTGTGAATTTATGCATTCTCCATTAGATTGCTTTCCCCCATTTTTCCCAAAAAGCATAAACATTTGCCATTCGTCTTTACTTATCTGTTCAGGATATCCGCTATAATTTCCTTCTGCATCTGCCTGCCATACTTCTACCACAGCTCCAGAAACCGGAGAACAATCGGGATGGCTTAGCACTTGCATTCGTAGGTTAAGCAGTTCCCCGTTTTTATCTTCAACAATATCGCGTCTTTCAGGAGAAGGCAAATAAAAAGGCCCTTCAACTTGTTTAGTCGTAAGCACACAAGGGTCTATTTCTGTTGGAGAGGATGTTGTGGAAACCGTTGGATTGTCAGAAAAGGTAAATAACATTTCTCTAACCAATTTACGTCTGAAAATCCAAGCAGTCAATACCCCGCCACCGAGGATGCCCAATGTAGTGAATATAAATTTCGTCTGTTATGTTTTGTCATTGTATAAAATGGTTATGGTTGAATATTCAAATCCGCCAAATGTAATTCGGCAAACTGTAAAACACCAAATCATCTAAGGGGGATTTTATTTTATCCCACCTTTTCTTGGTGATAGGGGCATAAATCTCCGTCGTTTTGCTGATTTCGTGTCCAAGGAGTTCTTGGATGTATCGGCAGATAGAAGACCACGAAGCCCCCCCGCTACATCTTGACCACCTTGCTCAGTGCCCCGCTATTTTCCCCAATCACTTGAATAAAATATACTCCCGGCAAAGCACCCTCCAAGCGCGATTCAAGTCCGCCTACATCTTTCCCAAAATCCCCCAACAATACACCGTCCGCACTGAAAAGCGAAATGTTCCGAATCTCCTCCACCCCTTCAATGCTGATTCTTTGTCCCGAAAAAAAGGGATTCGGTGAAATACGCATTACGGGCGATCCAGCAATCACATTTTCTATACCAACAGCGTTTTTCGGGCTTATGTAAACCTTGAACATCCGCTTGCTTGCACTCGAAGGTGTGATGTTTGGGATTTCCGCTTTGATGCCGCCAAAGAGCCAACCCACAAAGGTTTTGCCGTTCATTTGGTGGAGTTTCAGCACCTCGTTGGGAAAATGCGGCGCGTCTTCAGCGGGGGCGAAAATCATGTTTGTGCCTAGCAGTTCATCAAATTTTTGGGGCAATAAAAACTCCCTACTCGTGTCATCCGCGCGGCGGCGGAAAGTGCTGATGTCACGAATGAAAGGCACTTTCTCGTCGTACTTTACGGTCTGTGAATTCTGGTCAAAGTAGTGCGCACTGAGACCGGCAAAAAGTATCGTGTACATGGAACCATCTGTGGAATCGAACATCGGCACGGCGGGACAGGTGTACTGACTGAAGATTTGCTCATACGAATTGTCTAGGGTAAAAATTTGATTTTCACCGATATACACGGGGTTGTAATACGGCAAATCAACATCCGGGCGGAACACGCCACCATGCAGACAAAGCCCAGGGGAGCCATCGGGATGGATCACAGGTGCGAGCGTGAAATCGCGGCGGCGCAGGTTTTGCTCATCGTGGTGTGCGGAGTAGTCTGTGATGGCAAGTGTGCTGGAATTGTTCGTGATTTTGAACTTTCGGATTTCGCAGGTGTACGTTTGGGTGAACATCGGGCTTGGTTGTTGGGTATAATTCCCCGAAAAATCGTGGCCGCCCACGAGATAAAAAAAGTCACCAAGTTTGTCCATCTCGCCGCCGCAAACGCGGAGATTGTCCGACTGAGTTTGCCGGAATGCAGCAGAAGGATTGGTTTGGGCTTGCATAGCCGATACGAGCTGGGGCAGGTTTACCACTGTCAGCACGGCAAAGCTGATGAAATCGCCCGTTATCGCGTCTTTGCCATAACCACCACAGATGTAGAGGTTTTCGCCGTCCTGCGCGTACTGTGGGTTGGTGGCTTTGAGCGGATCGTGAAAGGGAATGTTGAGTGCGTTCACGCCAAAGTTGAGGGCATCGCCCGTGGCGGGGTCAATGAGCCAGATGTTGGTGTTGGCCTCGTTTTCAGGGAATGCAGTGAAAGGGAAAAAACCGTGCAGCCCGCCCACACGCCCGCCGATAATAACCCACCAGCCGTCCCATTGGGCAAAAGCCATGGAGTGGAAGCCGGGCAATTCGTCTTGTGTAACGTCTTCAATTTCAAGGGTAAAAGGCAGTTCAGCCGGGTCACCTGGGGAGGGGGATTGGGCGGAAACAGAGGCGGGTGTTAGGGCTATCAAAACGAGGAAGAGCAGGTCTTTCATATATAATTGATGGTATTAGAAGTGCCTAAGGAACGGTGTCAAAATAACTTTCCAATTTCAGGCCAATTATTTTGGCGTTA
>CAZPTQ010000054.1:7174-26942 GCA_964589365.1 uncultured Saprospiraceae bacterium | reverse complement strand
TAAACCTCATAAACCTCATCAACCTCATAAACCTCATCAACCTCATCAACCTCATAAACCTCATCAACCTCATAAACCTCATAAACCTCATCAACCTCATCAACCTCATCAACTTTTGCTTAACATAAACTTAACTTTGCCCCTTCATCTCCATATTCTTCGATGCTGAAAAGTTCAAAACCGTTCCTTTTTCCCTTCCGCTTGCTGGCGTTTTGGCTGTTGTTTTTTGGATTGTTCCGGCTTTGGTTCGTGCTGTGGTTTCGCAGCGATTGGTCGGTGGAAAACCCCTCCTCGGCATGGCTTTCCTTCTGGCATGCATTGCCCCTTGACTTTAGTTTTGCAGCCTATCTTTTGGCCGTCCCTCTCCTATTGTGGCAAATCAGTATTGCCTTCGGAAGCCGCAGCTATTCCTTTTTTGAAAAAAGCATTTTTGGGTTTAATGTGCTGGTTTTCAGCATCTTTATTTTTGTTTTTGGCACCAATGTCTTTCTTTATGAAGAATGGAAAACACCCTTGAACAACCGCGCCGTAGAGTATTTCAAAACACCAAACGCGTTGTTGGATTCCATGTCTTTTCCGTTCAAACTGGCGAGTATTGGGATTTATGCAGGGGCTGTCTGGCTTATGCTGCGGAGCTATAAAAGGGTGGTTGGCACTAAAATTCACCCCGAAAACACCTCGCGTTGGGGTTTGCTCGCGCTCCCGCTTTGGTTGGGCATGTTGGTGCTGGCTATTCGCGGCGGCACAGGTGTGATGCCCATCAATGAGAGCGCGGTGTACTATTCGCCGCACCTGTTTGACAACCACGCTGCAACGAACCCCGGTTGGAGCCTCTGCCACAGCCTGATTGAAACGCGCTCTACGGTGAACCGCTTTGCCGTGATGGAGGATAGCGTAGCGATGAATGGCTTTAGCAACCTTATGGGAGCAGGTTTGGGATGCAATAATGGAAAATTCCAATTCTTTGATCGCCCGGATAGCACAGATCTAAATGTAGTATTTCTAATTCTGGAAAGCCACACCGCACAAGTAATCGAAGAACTGGGCGGCGAGCCAGGAGTTTGCCCCAACATGAGCCGCCTGATCCGGGAGGGAATACTTTTCAAAAATATCTATGGGAGCGGCTACCGAACCGATCAGGGGATTGTATCGGTGTTGGCGGGATACCCAGCACAACCCGATCAAAGCATCATCTTGTTAGATGACAAGGCCTCCAAACTGCCTTCCATTCCTAAAATCCTGAAAGAAGATGGCTATTCTACTGCGTTCTTCTACGGAGGTGAATTGACCTTCGCCAATCTCGGCCTCTGGCTCTCCAACCAACGATTTGACAAAATCTTCTCCGAAAGAGATTTTACCAATGCCGAAAAAACGCAACGTTGGGGCGTGGACGATGCCATTTTACTTCAGCGTGCAATCAGAGAAATCAACGGTATGCATCCGCCATTTTTTGCTACGGCAATGACGCTGAGTCTGCACCCACCTTACGATGTCCCATTGCACAGTAAATGGTCCGGGAATAGCGAAGGGGAAAAATTCCTAAACACGGCGGCTTTTGTGGACAAGGCTATTGGAGATTTTTTCGAATCGGCTGAACAACAGCCCTGGTATGAAAATACGGTATTCGTGCTTGTGGCGGATCACGGTGCGTCGCAACCAGGTGCAATAGGTATGGATAGGCCTGAATCGCGGCATACCCCACTCATTATCTTTGGAAAACCGCTCCTAGTGAAAGACCTTAAAGTGGATGTTTTTGGCAATCACCATGATATCCCAACAACCATTCTGGGTATGATGAACAAAGACACTCAAGCGCGCAAGTTCATTCCATGGAGCCAGGATTTGTTCAGGAAAGTCTTATCATCGGGTATCCCTCAGGCCAACTGGATGAAATGTTCTGATGGCTTTGCCTATTACACCAACGAAAACGGCCTTGGATGGGCAACCCCAAATGGCAAGGGATTCTATGAATTTGGCAGCAAAGAATGGCGCATTTTCGAGGGCAAATTGGATTCTACCGATCGGGTGAATGCGCAGGCTTACTTGCAGACTTTGTACAATGATTTTTTGGCGAAATGAAAAGTGTGGCACACCTCGAAGGTGTGCCACACTTTTTGACCTACAAATTAAATTTGAAAATCATTTCTGGCATGGTTTTAGAAATATCTAAATCAGTGTGTAAGTATTGTTTTCAGAATTGAAAATTTCTAAGGCGCGGGAAAAGTCCCGTGCCTTTTTTTTTAAACCTCGTAGGTTTCCAAAAACCTACGAGGTTTGTCGTTCGAGTATCTTCTTATACCGAAAATACCCCCGCGCAAAGCGCAATCCCTCCCCCAAAGAACTAGGCAAAATGCCTTGTTCCCGTTGCGCCCGGTGCAAGCGAAAAAGCAGGCGCCAATGCCACCAAAGGTCCCTATAAGCGCGAAACATTGCATAATTGGGGTCATAAATGTGGGCTGGTTCGCCTAGTATTCCATTGAGTTCCATGACCTTGAACGCGCCGCGCTGGAGCGCCTCTGAAGAATCGCATTTCAAATCGAAGCGGGCATATTGCACCCCGGGGATTTGACGGCAAATGGGTTCAAAAGCCGCGAGCATTTCGGGTGTAATCAGGTGGTTTCCGTTCAAAAACTTGGTTCCGCGCGAGTGGTTGCCAATGGGTTCCAGCAAAACGGGTACTCCTTCAGGCGGGATTTTTACCAAAATCTCCGGGAACTCGCGCTCGAAACGCGGGACCTGAAAAGCCGAACGGGCGTTTTGCACCATGAGTTGGCGGATGGTTGAAAGGCCATCGCCGCGCACGTAGAGGAATTCCTTGAGGCAGACGGAGCTGATGCCAAATGCGCCGTCCTCGCCCGGAAAAACGTGGTAGAGCACGGAGGCTTCCACGGGCATTAAAAGGAATTCTTGCAAGACAAATTTCACCCGCCAACGCGCAAGGTATTTGCGCAAAACTTCTTGATTATCAATTTTTTTGACCAAAAAACCGCGCTCTCCCACATCAGGTTTAGCGATCAGCGGGAAGCCAATTTCAGCGCTTTCGAGCGCAGTTAGTACTTCTTCAAAGTCGTCCGAAACTTCTACAAGAATGGTTTTAGGCACTATTTCTTGCGGCAATAATTTCAATATATCCCATTTGGACTCGCCCATTGCGCCTCCTAGCGGAATGGCAGGATTTACGTTGGAGAAGAAAATCAAATGCCGTGCCCGCGTCGCAAACCAGAGCCAAAAGCCGTAAACGGGGATGTTGGCCAGCCACCAAGGGTGGTATTCCCATTGGGTGAGACGAGTGAAAAAGTGCATGATTATAGATAGAATGAAATATATAGCGATTCCGTCGCCAAGATCAGCATTGTAAAAAAATCATGTAATGTATTTTTTGGATTTCTACCTTTGGGCGATCTTGCAATCTTTCGTATCTTGAATGTTATATGTTCAAATCAGTAACCCTAAACTCAGATGTCCAAATTTAATAGTACCGAATGGGACAATTTATTCGGCAAACTTCTATTCGACATCCAGCGCAAAGGATGTGTTTTGATGGTTGGTCCAGAAATCGTCCAAATGGAAGGCGTTGGTCTCCAACGACACCTCCGCGAATTCCTTCAGCGCCAAAATAAGGATGATATCGAGTATTTTTATGAGAAAGAGGCGCTTTTTTTATTTAAAAACCCGACTTCTAAAACAGAAGTACAGCGGAATGCGAGCCAATATTACCACAAGTTGAAGCCAATGATTCCGTGTACAAAGAGATCGCCGGGATACCATTCCCATTAATCATATCTGTGAACCCTGATAATCTCCTGGCAAAAGAATACGGCGAAACTCCTCATTTCGAAGGATATTTCAATCACCATGCAGGCAGCAACGACAACCAGAAAATTCTGGACTGGAGCGGGCAAACCCCTTTAGTATACAACCTCTGCGGGCATTTTACAGAGGATGCTTCCATGCTGCTGGATTATGACGACTTGTTTAGTTTCATGAAAACAGTGTTGGGGCCAGTCGGATTACCCGACAATGTTAGAAGTCGTTTGAGAGTGGCCAAATCTTTCCTTTTTATTGGATTTCAGTTTGACAAATGGTACACGCAGCTCTTGTTGCGCTTGCTCAACGACGGCAACTCGCCTACCCAAATTGCCTTGAATACACAAATGGGCGACCCCGACGCACACCACTTTTTGTTGAAACGCTACAATATGCAGTTCCTTGGCGAAACCCTACAGGAAAAGGTGGAGAAAGAGACTATTACAGGCTTGGAGTTTTTGACGGAACTAAACAAGCGTTGGAAAGATGGTCAAGCCGAACAAATCTCTGACAACGAACCGCTTACAAAAGCCTCTGTTAGGCGGATGCTGGAACGCGGCGAACTCGAACAGGCCCTTGGCACCTTGCCGAAACTGGTTGCAGACCCTGAAGACCGCGATATGTTGACGCTTTTGAGCAATTGGTATGTCAACTGGAAAAAAGAAACCCAAAAAGGGGTTGAAGACAACCGCACACTCGAAAACCGCTATAACAAGGTGTTGAACGGAGTCCTTGAACAACTCAAAAACCTGCCCGAATGATCAATCTGCGTTATCCTGGTGTCAGGCCGTTTGAGACAAACGAGCGACATCTGTTTTTTGGCCGCGCGCGCGACATTGCCGACCTGTATGACCTTGTGTTGCTCGAAAATCTGCTCGTCCTGTTTGGCAAATCGGGGTATGGGAAAAGCTCGCTCCTTAAAGCAGGTATTATTCCCTTGTTTACCGAGTTTGCGGCCGATTCCAAAGGCCAGTATCAGCCCTTAGAAGTCCGTTTTGGAAGTTATCTGGCAGGCAAATCTTTGCCTCCTTTACAGGCTGCGCTCAATACGCTTGAAAAAGAAGCGCCCCTGAACAAAGAAGCCGATTTTTTGGGAGCGTTTTTCCCTGAAAAAAAATCGTTGTGGCTTCAATGTAAACACCGCCAACAAGCAGATGCCGGGCGGTTCTTGATGGTTTTTGACCAGTTTGAGGAGTTTTTCACCTACCCAGTGTCCCAACAGGAAGCCTTTGCCACCAGTTTGGCAGAGGCCCTTTACGAAACAACTCCCCAGAATATCAGAAATACAGTGACCGGGAAACTCACTTTTGAACAGCGAAGGTTTTTGGCAAAACCATTTGAACTGAAGGTGATCTTTTCCATCCGAGCTGACCGCCTAAGTTTGCTTGACAGCATGAAACTCAAGCTGCCGGCCATCCTGCACAAACGATACGAACTCAAGGCCCTTGATGAAAAACAGGCCCGCTCTGCCATTGTACGCCCGGCCTTGCTCCCCGCCGAAGACGGAGATTTTTCTACCCCCTCTTTTACTTTCACAGATGGCGCACTGAACGATATTGTTGCCAAACTTGCGGATGAAAAAAGTGGCCGAATTGAGGCCTTTCAACTTCAGGTAGTATGCCAAAACCTTGAAAAGCAAGTCAAAAATGGCGTCATCTCTGACCGCGATGGCGATGACCAGCCCGACATTTACCCGGATGACTTGCCAAATTTCGACACTGTTTTTGAAGATTATTACAAAGACAAACTTTCCGAACTGAACGAGGCTGAAAAATACGCTGCCCGGGTGGTCATAGAAGATGGGCTCTTGTATGTAAACGAAGCGACCGGCGAGGCCCGTCGTTTGAGCAAAGACCCAGGCGAACTGGTACAAATATATGGCAATCAAGGCGTTGACCACAATCTCCTCCAAAAACTCGAAACTACTTACCTGCTGCGCAGAGAGGCCAACAACATTGGCACATTCAACTACGAAATCAGCCACGACACGCTCATCGCTCCCATTACCCGAAGCCGGGAAGCCCGCCGCCGCGAAGAAGAGCGGAACAAGGCTGCCAAGCGCACACGACGGGCAATTTTTACTGCAGTTGGCGCCATACTGCTCATGTTTGGGGCGGTTGTGCTGGCTGTTTGGGCAATAGGGGAACGCGATAAAGCAAGAGAAGCCCTCAGAAAGTTAACCATAGAACAAGCTGCACGCGATTTGCTCGAATTCAAGACCAAAAAACAGGATGCAACCAACTTTGTGTCAGTCAAGTATTTTGATTTGGCCGACAGCACTTTGGTGGAAATGGATTCCATCGCTGTTCGGCAAATAGAATTGAGGGCAGTGCTCGATTCCTTTAAAATCGAAATCCAAAAAGAACGTAAATGACCATATCATGAAACGAATCATCACCCTTTCGTTCTTCTTCCTTTTTTGTCTCGGCGCTGGCTTTGCGCAGACCAATTGTGGCCCTCGCTATCAGCAACTTATGGAGGAGGCTGAAAAAGCCTTCAAGGATCATGATTACCGCAATGCCTACGAAAAATACAAAGCGGCACGAGGCTGCAAATTGGCCGACTTCGCTTACATTGACCGACAAATGGATGCTTCTATGGATGGGATTGACCAGCAGCGACTGGACGCTCAGATGAAAGAAGAACAGGCCAAAGCAGCTACGGCAGCGGCACAGCGAGCAATAGTTCGGGAAGAATTAGCCAAAAAAGGATTAGAATCTGCCAAAAAAGATTTGGAGCAAGCATTGGCAGTTGCTAAAGAAGCACAGGAAAAGGCGGAGGGTGAAAAAGATCGGGCAGATAAACTGGCAGCAGAAATCCAGCAAAAGTTTGAAGAATTAAAAAGCGCAAATTCCGAAAAGATTGCCGGATTGCTCCAGCTGGGCAGTCGATATCTGCAGAAGATGGAGTACGATTCTGCTTATGATTTGTGTCAAACTATCCACAATGTGCCCGGCGGAAGGGAGAGAGCCAGAGCCCTCCTATCTGAACTTCTTTTCTTTTACTCCGAATCAGGGCAGCTGGATAAATCTACAGAACTGCTGAACTTGGCAGGGCTGAGCCAGATCAAGGCAAGCCGCAGCAACATTAGCTCCCTGCTCAAGGATTGGAACAAGGGCTTTTTCGATACCCTGTTGCTTCGGTACTACCCCGATATCGTGCAGGTCAACAAGGGCTATTTTTTGATGGGCGCAGACTATGGAAGAGACGGGACAACGTCTGAAGAAGCTCCCCTGCATTATGAGTTTGTCAATCGTTTTGGCTTAGGTAAAACCGAAGTTACGAATCGCCAATATGCTGTGTATGCCGCCCGAAATGAGACCGCCCCGAGGCGGCCAACAACAGAAAAACAAAGGATTACGAGGGGTATTGGAGCAGAACTTCCTGTCTCCCAGGTAAGCTGGCTTGACGCCATTGCCTATCTCAATTGGCTAAGCCTCCAGATGGGAAAAGAGCCTTGCTACGAAAAAAAAGACAGCACCATGCAGCCAGGTGCCAAACAGATAGTATGGGTGGATATCCGAAAAAATGCGGGTGGTTATCGGCTGCCCACAGAAATTGAATGGGAATATGCCGCTCGTGGCGGACCTTATTTGGAGCAGATGCGGTACCCTGGAAGCCAAACTTCCAATGAAGTGGCTTGGGAAAAAAGGATGACCAGCACCGCACAGCCAGTCGCCATTCTTAGGCCAAATGCGCTTGGATTGTATGATATGAGCGGAAACGTTGCGGAATATTGTTGGGACATTTTTGTCCCCTATACCCTTAATAATTCCAACTATGCGAACAGCCTTCAAAAATACCACCCTTTGGAGATTCGCATCAACCGTAGCAGCAATTTTACAGAAACCAACCGCTTTCCTGAGCTAGCGCAACGAGATCATTTGAATATGGACTATCAATCCGATCAGACCGGTTTCCGGGTGGCTATAACATCCAAGTGACTAAATAACATCGGGATCAAATTAAACTTACATTATGGTACGCGCTCGAACCAAATCAAATATACTTCTGCTTTGCTTAGTAATTACTGGGATTATTTTGGCTTCAGAAAAAGTAAATTGCCAAAAAAGCGACACTTTGTTTATTGAGGTGGACGAGCTCGCAGGCTTCCCAGGTGGAGTGAACAAATTGACCGAATTTATGAGCCTTAATCTTTCAAAAAGCATCCGACTTGAAGTTGCCAAAAACAAGAGATCTTATATTCGTCATCTCCCAGTATTAGCCTCATTTGTGGTAGAGAAGGATGGATTGTTGACCAATATTGACATTGAACTGGAAGCGGATTCCAGCTTTGCCGCAGAAGCTGGTCGAATTGTAGCCCTGATGCCTAAATGGATTCCTGCCAAGAAAAACGGACAACCCGTACGCAGCCAAATTACCCTTCCAATCAGTTTTTACTTAGGCGAGAATGCGAAGAGAAGGGATAATGGAAGCAAATTTGAATATGATGGCTATGAATATGCATGGCCGATCTTGGGCTTTACCTACGAAAATGCTTTTTTCTTTGGATCAATTGGAAAGCATTTGAAAAGTGGACAAGGCGCAACATTTGAATTTGCAGCTTTGGATGATGAAGACGATGACGATAACCTTGGATTTGGGATTTATTACACCTGGATTCGAACGGCAATTACAGAACCCTTTGATCGGAGAAATACGATTTGGCAAACTGGAAGACATTCGAGTCTCAATGAACTTGGCGTAAAATGGAGTTACCGTATTTTTCCCAATAGGAGGTTTGAGATATTTCCAGTCCTACAAGCAGCCCCGATTTGGCATCGGCCCTCAAACCGATATGCTACAGATACAGGACTAGGGATAAATTCTCTTGGTTTTACTTTTGGACTTGGGCTACATGCAAACTGGTTTTTCACAGACACGGCTAATGATAATTTTCATGTATTCCATCTGCACATTATCGATAAGCAGATGTATATGCCAGCTCCATTGAAAGGGAATAACCTGACTATTGGAATTGGGTGGACCTGGGTAATGGGAAATGGTTGAAAAAATTCCAACTACCCCTTCCACCTCACAAACGCCTCCATCGCCTCATACTCCGCCAAACCCAGCGCCCGGTACATCAGGGCCGTTTCGCGGTTGCGGTCTTCGGCGCGCTGCCAGAATTCGCGGCTGTCGTCGCCCGGAAAGGGAGGGCGGTCTTTTTGGCTTTGGTGCATAAATATAGCCTGTCGTTTTTTGCGAAGTTGCTGCGGACTCATCGGCACAGCCATCTCGATTTCGTGCACTGCCCATTCGTGCCAGGCGCCCCGGTACAGCCAAAGCCAGCAATCCTTCATCCATGCGCGGTCTTCCAATTGTCGAAACGCCTCAAAAATCGCGTCCAAGCAAATACGGTGCGTACCGTGCGGGTCGGCCAAATCGCCTGCAGCGTACACCTGATGCGGTTTTACGCGTTCCATCAGTTCGGCAATGATTTGAATGTCCGTCTCGCCGAGGGGCATTTTCCGCCGTGCTCCCGTCTCGTAAAAGGGCATATCCAGAAAGTGGATGCGCTCGTCGGAAAGCCCTGTGAACCGCGCCCCGCCCCGCGCTTCGCCCCTCCGAATAAGGGCTTTGATGCTGCGCACTTCGGGAATGTCGAGTTCGGCAGCGCCTTTTTGTTGCAGAAATTGGATGACTTTCTGGTAGAGTTGTCTGTTCCCATCGGTCAGGATATTTTGGGTCTGCTCAAATTCGAGCATAAACTCAGCATAGCGCAAAGCGTCAAAATCGTGCACAGCAATATTACCGGAAGTCTGGTAGCCCACGTGCACTTCGTGCCCCTGATCCACCAAGCGTTGGAAGGTGCCGCCCATGGAAATCACGTCATCATCAGGGTGCGGGCTGAACAGGATGATACGTTTGCGGGCTGGTTCAGCGCGTTCGGGTCGGTGCGAGTCGTCAGCATTGGGCTTGCCGCCCGGCCAACCCGTAATGGTGCGTTGCAAGCGATTGAAAATGCGGATGTTAAGTTCGTAGGAATTGGCTTCTTCGATGAGCAGTTCGCTCAAGCCGTGTTCGTTGTAGTCTTCGTCCGTGAGTTTCAGGATCGCTTTTCCCGTTTTTTGGGCGAGCCAAACTACGGCCTTGCAGATCAGGTCGTCCGTCCAATTGCAAGCACCTGCCAACCAAGGCGATCTCATTTTGGTCAATTCTTCTGCCGCCGCTTTGTCCAGAACGACCTTTGTATTGGGATGCTTTTGCAAAAAAGAAGCGGGTACGGAGTGGGTAATTTCTCCTTCGATGGCTTGCTGAATAATGTGTGCTTTGTGTTGCCCAAAAGCGAGCAGGTAAACCGTACGGGCTTTGAAAATACTGCCCACGCCCATGGTGATGGCACGGTATGGCACGTCGTCTTCGCTTTGAAAATCCTTGGCCGCGTCGTGTCGCGTAAGGTGGTCGAGCCGTACCATTCGGGTGGGAGAAGTTTCCCAGGCGCCCGGTTCGTTGAATCCAATATGACCAGTGCGCCCGATTCCAAGTATCTGAATGTCAATGCCCCCCGCGAGATCAATCCCTTTTTCATAACGCTCACAGTAGGCCGTCACGCCATCCATTGGCACGGTGCCATCGGGGATGTGGATGTTTTCGGGAAGGATATCAATGTGGTCAAAAAAGTACTCGTGCATAAAACGCCAGTAACTCTGACGCGCTTCTTTCGGCATGGGGTAATACTCGTCGAGGTTGAACGTGACGACGTTTTGAAAACTCAGCCCCTCCTCCTTGTGCAGCCACACAAGTTCTTCGTACACTTTGATGGGGGTGCTCCCGGTGGCGAGGCCCAGCACGATTTGTTCGCCATCCTGTTGTTTTTGATGGATGGCCAGTGCGATGCTCTTGGCGACGTGGCGCGAGGCTTCGAGCGGTTCGTTCCAGATTTTTACGGGAAGTTTCTCGAACGTTTTGAGTTCGTATTTCAGGTAGCCGATGGATTCTTTTTCCTTGATTTTCATTGCGTTGAAAATTTTCAAGAGGCAAAGGTAAAACTTGCTGCCGCAGCTCGCTGCAACAAAGACAGAGCGCGTACTTTTGCCGTCTCAATATCCCAATATCTCAACACCATGCTTGAATATCTCCTCCGTCTTGGCGACAACACGCTTATCCTTTCTCAACGTCTCGGCGAATGGTGCGGCCACGGCCCCGTATTGGAGCAGGACATAGCCCTGACCAATATCGCGCTCGACTTGCTGGGCCAAACCCGGATGTACCTTTCTTACGCCGCCGAAATTGAAGGCAAAGGTCAATCAGAAGACGATCTGGCTTATTTCCGCGACGCGCCACAATTTCGCAATAGTCTTTTGGTCGAACGGCCCAACGGCGATTTTGGCCAGACCATAGTTCGGCAGTTTTTCTTTGATGCGTTCAATTTTTACCAACTACAGGCACTTCGCCACAGCACGGACCAACGCTTGGCCGACATTGCCGAAAAAGCCTTGAAAGAAGCGACCTACCACCTGCGATTTTCTTCGGAGTGGGTCATACGTCTTGGAGATGGCACGGAATTGAGCAAACAAAAAATGCAGGCTGCCGTGGATATCCTTTGGCCGTTCACGGGCGAATTGACCAGCCCCGACGCGCTCGATCTGAAAATGGCCGAGCAGGGCATTGCACCTGACTTGCTTAAAATCAAAGCATTGTGGGATAAAAAAGTGACAGACATCCTCGAAGAGGCTACGCTGACTTTGCCAACCAATACATGGATGCAAAGCGGTGGAAAACAAGGGAAACACTCTGAACACCTAGGATTTTTGCTTGCAGAGATGCAGCACATACAGCGGACTTACCCGGGGCAGGTTTGGTAAAAAGTGTTCATCTTTGTTTGCAAAAATTTCAAAATCATGGAATTCAGTCACTTCACTTCAAAATTGCCGCTTAAAAAAGATTCCGAAAGAGTCATTCGAGTAATTGAAACCCGTGTGACGTTGGACGTCGTGATTGGAGCATTCAAAAACGGTGCTACCTGTGAAGAAATCGTGTTGCAATACCCAGTGCTTAATATGGGTGATGTATACCTGATCATTGGATTTTACTTGAAGAATCGGGAAGTGGTCGAGCAATACCTAGAGATTCAGAATGCTGAATCTGCTCCAGTTCGCCAGAAAATAGAGGCAAAATTCCCCACTTCCCGCATCCGAAAACACTTGCTCGACCGTCACTCTGTATTACAATCAGCGGCTTCGTGATGCGCTTTCTCGCCGACGAAAATTTCAACAACCACATTTTGAGGGGCTTGCTGTTGCAAATTCCATTATTGGATATTGTCCGGGTTCAAGATGTCAGGTTTTCCGGCAAAAACGATCCCTAGGTCTTGATGTGGACATTACAACTTCAACTGAGCAACACTCTGTTACACCACTGCCGCCTCCAAAATCGTCAACACCATTTTTTCCGCATCCAATTTTGCCTCTATCCCATAGGGAAACGTAGCCTGGTGGTTCACATGCCCAAATGGAAGACCATAAACCACTGGAATTCCCAGCCCGCCCAATCGGTCGCGTAGTGCTTCAGGCAGCGAAAGCGAGGGGCTGTCCTGCTTGGGCTGGCAATCGTTGAATACGCCCAGTGCGATGCCAGCAGCCTTAGCCAAATCAGTGGCTTGAAGCAATTGCGTCAGCATCCGATCGAGACGGTACGGCTGCTCGCCCACATCTTCGATGAACACGATTTTTTTCTTGAAATCTGGCGCGAATGGTGTGCCTGCCAATGAAGAGAGCAGGGCTAAATTACCGCCCGTCAGTGTTCCGGTAGCCGTACCGGGTGCTATCACAAACGGTTGGTATTCTGGTGGTTCAAATTCTATGCCCTCCCTTGGTACCGCAATTTCATAAGGCGCGACTGGTTGCACCAATACAGAACGAAAATGTAGGAGTGTATCTTCTGGATACTCCGAGGCGGCCACCGGACCATGAAAAGTCACCAGTCCCGTGCGTTGGTGAATAGCAATATGCAAAGCCGTCACATCGCTGTATCCGATTAGGGGTTTGGGGTTACGGCGGATGAGATCGTAGTCAATGTCTGGCAACAAACGCCCTGCTCCGTATCCTCCACGGATACACCAAACGGCTTCGATTTCAGGGTTTTGGAATGCCCAATGCAAATCGGCCAGTCGTGCTGCATCATTGCCCGCCAGGTAGCCATTGTGCGCGCGAAGGCTTTTCCCTTCCACGATTTTAAATCCGAACAGGCTCAGGTTGGCGATGCCTTTTGCCAGTTTTTCTGTTGAGGGCGGACTGCTCGGTGCGATGAGTGCCACGGTCGCGCCTTCGCGCAATCGGCGCGGTTTGATCAAATGCGGCTTACTGCTTTCGGAATTTTCAGCCATACTATTGAAGTTGGGTAAGCTGGCAGCCAGCGCAGCCAATCCAGTGGTTTTGAAAAAATGGCGACGGTGCATATATCAATGTGGGGTCTTGGTTTCTTGCGCGACCACAGAGAAGGAGAGCAGGAGAAGTGGTACACTAGGAAAAGTTTTCATGTAAATATGTTTTGAGTCGTCTTAACGGCGCGTAAAGTGCCAAACCATCACAGCCGCAAAGATTAGCATGAGGATTATGAGGGATACAACCCAGAGTTGCAAAAAGCGGATGCCGCGCCGCCTGGGGCGACGAGTTCGTTCGAGTTTTTGCTCCAATTTTTGCCAAACCTTATCGGATGGCCGTTCGTGGAGCTTATCCTCGTTTTCTTTAAAAAAATCAAAAATGTCTGGCATGGTTTGAACGATGAACTACAAGCGATGAACGATGAGCGAGTGGTTGATTCGTTCATCGCTCATCGTTTATAGTTAGAAAAAGCCTTTGGTTTTCAGGAGATTGCGGAGTTTTTCTTTGGCGAGTATGAGTTGGCTTTTACTGGTGTTGATGCTGATGCCGAGGGTTTCGGCGATTTCGATGTGCTTGTAGCCTTCCAGGACATAAAGATTGAAAACAGTTCGATACCCTGGCGGCAAATGGTCCAGGAGTTCAAGGATTTCGCGGGCTGAAATATCTGCCTCAATGTTAAAACTATCAGGGTAATCGGGTATTTTTGCTTCGTCGCCGGGGAATGTCAAAGGTTGAATTTTACGCAGGGTCATGAGGCATTCGTTCACCATGATTCGTCGTACCCAACCTTCAAAACTGCCGGCACCGGAATAACTTTCAATTTGCGAATATACTTTGAAAAAACCGCTCACCAAAGCCTCCTCTGCATCCTCTCGTGCGCGCAAATAGCGCCTGCATACGCTGAACATGAGCGGCGAATACCGTTCATATAGCCATTTTTGCGCGGCACGGTCTTGTTCCCGAAGCCGGAGGAGTAGTTCGTCGGTGGTCATTTTATCTATTAACCAGTTATGCCTTTCCCCTGCTACAACTGGCGTATAGGGTCGAGCGCTGCACTTGCACATTAATTTTCCATGGCAAAGTTGAGAATACTCTCGCATAGAGTAATCACCTTTGCACTCTCAGTTGACGTTAGACGGTGGATTATTGGATATTGGACTGCTAAAGAATAAGGTTTAGTGTTCAAAAGTCCAAGGTCCAAAAGTCCAACGTCCAATGTCCTATAGTCCAACGTGCTCAATAATGTCAATTTTCGGGAAAGAATCAAAGTGGTACAGCATTTTTCACCTCAAATGCCCCCGCTGCCATGAAGGCGAAATGTTCGAGACGGGGAGTTGGGCCTTCACGAGACCCTTCGATATGCTCAAGCGCTGTCCTAAATGCGACCTTAACTATTTCCCAGAACCTGGCTATTACTATGGCTCCATGTTCATTTCTTACATCTGGACAGGATGGTTTTGTCTGCTTTTCGTCGCTTTTTTTCATTGGTTTTTAGGCTGGAGCCAAACCGTGGCCTTCAGTTTGCTAAGTATTTTTGTCGTGTTCAATTTTGTTTACGTCTTTCGCATTTCCCGCCTTATGTGGATTAACCTCCATGTCAAATATGACCCCAAAGCAATTGAGAAATATGAAGCAAAATCAATCAACCTACCATCACCTAAAACAGACTATTAACTATGAGTGACAATCAAAACTCCCGTACCGTCGCAATTGTGATCAGTGTGCTGTTGCTGCTGGCTGCCGGTCTTGGTTTTTTCTTTTGGCAAAAATCAAAAAACTATCTGGCCGAAAACGAAAAAATGGAAAAAGAGCGCGTGGCATTGGAAGCCGAAAAAGTTCAAATTTCTACTTCGCTCGACAGCATGACCAATGCTTACTCCACCTTGCGCACGGAGTACGAGAGCCTGCAAGGCCGCGTGGCCACTTCCGCCCAACAAGTTCAAGAGAAGGAAGCAGTGGTCCGTCAAATAAAGGCCAGCACCGTAAAAGACCTTGAAAGTCTCCGAACGCAGGTGGCAGAATTGAAAAAAACCAAGATCGAATTAGAGACGATTATTACCGGCCTTCGTTTGGAGAATGAACAGTTGAAGTCCCAAGTCGAACAACTTACGACCGATAACGCTCAACTCCAGGGGACAAACACCGATCTCAGCGGGCAGGTGCAAGACCTCGCCAAAAAATTGGAGTCGCAGATTAAAAAGACCCAGTCGGCCACATTCAAAGCCACTTCGTTCTCCGTACAATGCGAACGGCGTGGCGACAAACTCACCACGCGCGCCAAAAAAGCCCGCGAAATCTTTGTCAGTTTTGACCTCGCTTCCGTGCCAGAAGCTTACCAAGGCGAGCAAAAACTCTATATGGCAATGACCAACGACCAAGGCATACCCATTATGAGTAAGAATTCGGTAAAATCTACCATCAACGCCCCTGCCGGGTCTGTGGATATCACTGCGCAAGAAACCAAAGATGTGAATCTGACCTCCGTACAGCGGATCAGTTTCGTACACAAGTTCGACGAGCGGCTAAAGCCAGGCACCTATGTGGTGGGTATTTACTGCGACAAAGGCTTGCTGGGTTCTGCAACTTTCAGGCTTGGAAAGTAATTGCCGTGACGGTTGCAGTGGCAGTAGGCAATAACAGTGGCCAGTGGCCGCGTGCTGCACTGCCCACTTGTTACTGCCTGCTCAAATCACCTTGTCAGCGCAAGAAGAAGAGGCAAAAGCATCCGGCTTGGCTTTGAACACAAAGCCCATGCTAAGGATATAGCCCATAGCTTCCTTGAGCGCGGTATTGCTCTCGAATGCCGGGTCGGTGTTTATATCAGCGTGAACTTCAAGCGCCACGTCGTAGCGGTCGAGCAGTTCGCATAGGGTGTAGGCCACTTCCACAGAACGGCCCACCTCAAGTATCATCCGCTCGCGGATAGTCATTATGCGTTTGCTAATGTCATTGGAAATAAACATAAAACCGCCACGTTTTTCGCGCAAAAACACGATTACCGTGGCAAAATGCACTTCAGAACCGATTACCTGCGAATCAGTTCCGATGCAAACTTTCAAACGGTAACCCTCGGCATTCTCCCGGCGGATGGTTTCTTCCACAGCGGTGAGCAAGGGTTTTTCGATGCGTTGGCCGTTGAGCCTTCTCCAGTTCATAAGTCAAAAATTTTGTGACGTTAGATGCAAGAATGAGAAACAACGCCTCAAAAGTGTGGCTTTTTTGGCAAAGTATTTACACACATCCTCTAAAATTAACGACGGCTTAAACTTAATTTTCAGCGCTGAAAGTTCCCGAAAGTGAAAATTGGAGGCTCAAATAGTTGCCGCTCTCGCTCTGGGATCGGAAATTTGTGCTTTAATGTCTGCCATGATTGAAAAAACCATTACCGCTCCGCTTGAAATTGCTGTAATCCCCTTGCGCCGTCCCAAAAAAGCGCTCCACAATCGCGTTAACCGACGCGAGTTGAAAGAACTCCTGCAAAAAGATCCGGTAAAAAGGGTCACCCTTTCTTTCTACAAATACGCCCAAATTGCTGACCCTAAAGCATTTAGAGATGAATTATACGCTTTGTGGGATGCTCTTGGCGTGCGGGGCCGAACCTACATCGCGCAGGAAGGTTTGAACGCGCAGATTTCTGTGCCAGAAGAGCATTTTGAACAGTTCAAGGCCCTGATGAATGGGTACGAAATGTTTCGTGGGATGCGGCTCAATGTGGCTGTAGAAGCCGAAGGCAAATCATTTTTCGCACTGACCATCAAGGTCAAAGATAAAATAGTGGCCGATGGCTTGACGGACCCGAGCTTCGATCCCTCGAAAACGGGCACTCACTTGAATGCTGAAGCCTGGAACCAGGCCAGCGAGGAGCCTGATGTCATTGTCGTGGATATGCGCAACCACTATGAGAGCGAAGTAGGGCATTTTGAAAATGCCTTAACGCCCGATGCCGCCACCTTCCGGGAGGAATTGCCGATGGTGGCAGAGATGCTTGCCAAACAACGCGACAAAAAGATTTTGATGTACTGCACCGGTGGAATCCGTTGCGAAAAAGCAAGCGCGTTCTTAAAGCATAACGGCTTTGAAAACGTGTTCCAACTCGAAGGCGGAATCATCGAGTACGACCGCCAAGTGCGGGCCAAAGGCTTGACAAACAAATTCTTAGGTAAAAATTTTGTGTTCGACGAACGACTCGGAGAGCGCATCAGTCCCGACGTGATCGCCCAGTGCCACCAATGCGGTAAAACCGCCGATTCGCACACGAATTGTGCAAATCTTTACTGCCACATCCTGTTTATCCAATGCGAGAACTGCCGCGAAAAGTTCGCAGGCTGTTGTTCATACAAGTGTTGCGCATTCAATGCTTTGCCACAGGAGGAGCAAAAAGAACGCGCTCCGGCCTTGGTTTTCAACGGCTCTAAATTTGGCAAGGGAGCATACAAAGCATTTCGGAAGGCTGGCGGGAATTTGAGCGTCGTGTGATAATCGGTTTCGGGCGATAATTCCAGATGCCAAAAATTCCCGTTCTTTCGCCGACGAAATTATCAGCCATGTCCAAACAACAACGCAAATCATTCCCTCAAAAGCAACCCCGCAGTTCCACCCACACACAAGCAGCAACAGATAATTGGCAGTCCCAATCGCCTGGCTTTTTCCAAAACACCATGCTGCAAAGCGGGCTGATTTTCGCCTTTGCGTTCTTGCTGTACGCGAACACCTTGACGCATGGCTTCGTGCTCGACGACGCGATTGTTATTACCGACAATATGTTTACCCAACAGGGTGTAAAAGGTATCGGAGGTATTCTGTCCAATGACACGTTTTTTGGCTTTTTCAAGGTGGAAGGTAAGGACGCCCTTGTATCGGGTGGTCGTTATCGCCCCATGACGCTGGTGTTGTTTGCGATTTTGTATCAGTTTAGCACTAGCCCATTTCTTTTTCATTTATTTACAGTCCTGCTTTTCGCGCTGACCTGTGTGGTGCTATACCAGACGCTGCTTCGGCTATTGTCTCCTCCATTGACCCTTGCCCAACATCGAGGCGACCCATCATCACTTCTGGCACAAGCCGGCCCGATGGTGGCTTGGCTTGCAACCATACTTTTTGCTGCACACCCAATCCACACGGAGGTAGTGGCAAACATCAAAGGCTGCGATGAAATATTGACGCTTTTGGGCTGTCTGAGTGCTTTGTTTTTCACCCTGAAAGCATGGGATACGGGACAAATCAAGTGGTATTTTGCGGCAGGTGTTTCGTTTTTTATTGCCTGCCTTTCCAAAGAAAACGCCGCGGCCTTTGTGGTGCTGATACCGCTGGCGCTGTGGTTTTTTCGCCCCCCTACTCCTGAATCCTCTAAGAGCGGGCGTTCAGTTCTGGCCTCAAGTATCCCGATTTTTGTGGCGTTCGGGTGGTTTTTCTTGCTGCGCAGCATCATCCTGAAAGGGCATTTTGGCGGCGAACCGATGGAGTTGATGAACAACCCTTTCCTGAAACTCGAAGGAGACAAGTGGGTGAAATTCGCACCCGACGAAAGATTAGCAACGATTTTCTACACGCTGTGGCGGTATGTGCAATTGCTTTTTGTGCCGCACCCGCTCACACACGATTACTATCCCCGCCAAATCGGAATCATGACCTTTGGAAACCCTTTGGTACTTTTAAGTCTCGTAGTATATGGTTTGATGGGCTACTGGGCGGTACGCGGCACTCCAAGGCGCGACCCATGGGCGTTTGGCATTTTGCTGTACCTGTTGCCCTTGGGCATCGTATCGAATCTGATTTTCCCCATTGGTACGAACATGGGCGAGCGTTTTGCATTTATGCCATCAGTAGGTTTTTGCCTCGTTGTAGCCTTGTTTTTGAGCAAATATTTGACAAAAAACAGAAATCTCGTACTCGGCATTTTCGGCGCCGCGATTTTTCTTTTTTCCGTCAAAACTGTTGTGCGCAACTTCGCCTGGGAGAGCAACAGAGACCTTTTCATGGCCGATGCGGCGATTTCGACCAATAGTGCCAAACTCCAAAATGCTGTTGGTGGAGTGCTTTTTGACCAAGCTACCAAGGAAAAAGATCTTGAAAAACAACGAGCACTGTGTATCGAGGCCAAGCCACACCTCGACCAGGCCATCAAGATTTACCCAAACTACAAAGACGCTTATATCAGCCGGGGCGGGGTGCATTATGTGCTGAAAGAATTTCCTGAAGCCATTGCCGACTACCGACGGGCTGTACAACTCGCGCAAGATGATCCCAAACTCAAAACCTACCTGGCTCTGGCCCTCCGCGATGGCGGAAAGTATTACGGCGAACAAAAGCGTGACATGGAAAATGCGTTCAAATGTTTCAACGAATCCTGGCAGTTAAACCCCAAAGACCCGGAAACCGCACGTTTGCTGGGGGTGGCCAACGGCATCAATGGCAAACACGCGGAGGCCATCGAGTGGTTCACCAAAGCCGTGGAAGCGGCACCGAAGGAGGCTGGTTTCCTTTGGGATTTGGGTCTGGCCTATTCGGCCTCGGGGAATTTGTCCAAGGGAGAGGAACTGCGCAAACAGGCGATGGAGATAGACCCGACGATTGCGCAGCGGAGAAGTGGAGGAGGGCGGTAGCGGTAAATACGTTTACCAAACTTTTGAAAGTTT
>CAZPTQ010000054.1:0-7074 GCA_964589365.1 uncultured Saprospiraceae bacterium | reverse complement strand
CCCGTCAAAAAATACGAATTCAAACTCCAAAATGGCCGCAAAGGCGATTACTCGTTCCTGACCCCGCCGCATGGTGGAAATTTTTACAACATTCTCCGCAGTCATTTGGAGCTAAGGGAAGAAATCCAGGAATTCTTAAAGCCAAACGGTCTTGAATTGCTTTTAGATGAGGAGAACAAGCGCGTTTCGATTCTACAACGAGAAGCTGCATCCGTTCTGAGTTTCCCCCTCTACCTCGTTCCCGACACCTTCCAACGGTATATTTTCCACCTCGCCGCCATCATGTCGAACCGAGATTCAGTGTTACTATTTGAAGAGCCGGAGGCACACTCCTATCCGCCTTACGTGTACCAATTGGCGCAACATATTCTGGACGATGAAGGTGGAAATCAGTATTTCATTACGACGCATAATCCGTATTTCTTGCTTCCAATTATGCAGGAAGGCAAGGATGTGGCCGTTTTCGTTACTTGGTTTAAAGATTATCAGACTCATGCTCGTCGCCTCTCAGAAGAAGAGCTCCGAGAAGCACTTGATTATGGAGTGGATATGTTTTTGAACCTCGACAATTTTATTCCAAATGAAGCAACATCATCATAATGTTATCCCAGAATGTTTTGCTGATACTGTATTGGTAGAAATGTAGGATTTCATAGACCTAACCATGCCCTGAACAGCAATGTTTCGTATGTGCTAAAAACGGTCATGAACAGAAAGCCGTTTCAACAAGTAGTTGGGATAATTGACAGTGATCGTGGTAAAAGTGAGAAAATGCTGGACGGATTTGAACTTATTGCCGAAAAACATGGTGTAAAGAAATTTATCAGAGAGAAACAGACAATTCTCGTTTTATGTCCGGCATATGAAAGTTGGGTTTTCCAAAACGCTGCTGAGAAAGAGGTTGATCCAACTAAGTATGGCTTCGATAGTCAGAAATCACTCGAAAAAGCAGGGAAAAACTTTCATGCCAAAAAAAACCAGCGTCTAACAAACTTCCTTGGCTCAATCAAACAAAAACAAGCCCCCGGCTTCGTCCAACTCAAAACCTGGATTTGTGAAGGAGCTGGCATTGACGAAAACGACCTTTGAGCTCAGCCCAAAACATCCCTACCTTCGCCCCTCAAAAAAAACCAACCGTCCACCGTCAACCATCAACCATCCACCGTCAACCTTACAATGTTTGAAAGTTTAAGCGACCGTTTAGATAGTGCGTTCAAAGTATTGAGCGGCAGCCACAAAATCACCGAGCTCAACGTGGCCGAAAGCATCAAGGAAATCCGCCGTGCCCTGGTAGCTGCCGATGTGAACTACAAGATTGCCAAAGACTTCACCGACCGGGTGAAAGAAAAAGCCCTCGGCACCGAAAATGTGCTGAAAAGTGTGTCGCCCGGCCAGTTGATGATCAAGATCGTGAGCGATGAACTCACAGAACTGATGGGCGGGCAGACCGTGGGCATCAACGTGAAAGGCCACCCCGGCGTGGTGCTCGTGGCTGGCCTGCAAGGGTCCGGCAAAACCACGTTTAGCGGCAAACTCGCCAAATACCTGAAAGAACAGCGCAAAATGCGCCCCCTGCTCGTGGCCTGCGACGTGTATCGCCCGGCGGCCATTGAGCAATTGTCTGTGCTGGCTGAAAGCATCGGGGTGGCGGTTTACAAGGAAATTGAAAATAAAAACCCCGTTGATATTGCCCGCAATGCCGTGGCGTTTGCAAAAGCAAACAGCCATGACGTAGTCATCGTGGACACCGCTGGCCGCCTGGCCGTGGACGAGGTCATGATGGACGAGGTAGAAAACATCAAAAAAGCCCTTAGCCCCACCGAAACACTTTTTGTGGTGGATTCGATGACGGGTCAGGACGCGGTGAATACCGCCGAAGCATTCAACAAGCGCATCAATTTCGACGGTGTGGTGCTCACCAAACTCGACGGTGACACCCGCGGTGGAGCGGCACTGACCATCAAGCACACGGTGGGCAAACCCATCAAATTCGTGTCGCAAGGGGAAAAATTGGACGCGCTTGATGTTTTTTACCCCGACCGTATGGCGCAACGGATTTTGGGCATGGGCGACATCGTTTCGCTCGTGGAAAAAGCCCAGCTGGAATTTGACGATGAGGAAGCAAAACGCCTGGAAAAGCGCATCAAACAAAACCGGTTCGACTTTAACGACTTTCTCGGCCAGATGCAGATGATCAAAAAAATGGGCGACCTCAAAAGCCTCATGTCCATGATCCCGGGCATGGACAAGGCCCTGAAAGATGCGCCCATTGACGAAAAAGCCCTTGTGCGCGTGGAAGCCATTATCCAGAGCATGACCCCCTGGGAACGTTCCAACCCCGATTCCATCAACCTTTCACGCAAAAAACGCCTCGCCCTGGGCTGTGGACAGAACATTGACCAGATCAACCTGTTCATGAAAAATTTCAGCCAGATGCGACAGATGATGCACCAGGTTTCCAAAATGCCCGCGGGCAAAATGGGGATGCCCCCTGGGGCTGGAGGTATGGGCTTGCCTGCACCAAAGGCCGGGATTTCAAGATTCAAACGGCGATAGGACGGGATTCATTTCTCCATTTTTTGAAGCCAAGTGAATTCCATAGCACTCAATTGATTCCGCCTAAACCCATTCTATACTTTGCAAACATTTACCATTCCTTTTGCTGCCTTTTTGCTGGTTTTGATTTCGTTACAATTGGAAGCCCAAAGCACTCAAATCTCCTTGTCTGGCACATACGGGATTGTCGGCACTGCAAGCATCCGCTTTTGGCAGCCACCATTTATTTTGGCATGACGAGAGTCCTGAATACCAGCAGCAGGACCACCAGTTTGGCTTGGGCTTGAATTGGATGTTTTGATGGTTGTTAGAAGTTTCGAGTTTCGGCGATACATCCCCAATGTTTTCCTCAACCCATTTGAGGAATGCTTGTGTTTCTACATTGAGCCAGATTCCCGGCCCAACATGAACAGTTTTTCCGTCTCTTTGCGGCACAATATTTTGAACTGAGCCGCATGAATTACCACAAATACGAACTTAAAACCGATCCAGAAACCGCCGACATCCTCGTCGCTTTCCTGTCTGATAGCCCATTCGACACTTTTGAAGAAATGCCTGAGGGGCTAAATGCTTATGCGCCCGCTACAGCATCCGAAGCAACAATCGAAGCACAACTGCTTGATTTGCAAAGTCAATTCGATTTCACTTGGTACAAAGAACTTGTCCTTGGCCAAAACTGGAACGAACTCTGGGAAAGCAATTTCCAGCCTGTAGTGGTAGGCGATTTTTGTGCCGTTCGCGCTGATTTTCACGAACCGATCAAAGGCGTGCAATGGGAATTGGTCATCAATCCAAAAATGGCCTTTGGCACAGGCCATCACGAAACCACCTGGCAGTGTATTGCCGCCATCGAACACCTGCCCCTTGGCGGCACAAAAATTTTGGACTATGGTTGTGGCACGGGCATTCTCGCTATCCTTGCTTCCAAACAAGGCGCCTTAGAAGTAGAAGCTGTGGACATCGAGGAAGAATCCTACCGCAATACGGTCGAAAACTGTACTGCCAATGGCGTGAACAATGTGACCGCCCGACTCGGTACGCTATCTGCTGTTCAAGGCCGTGCGTTTGATGGAATATTGGCCAATATCAATCGTCACGTAATACTTGAATCGCTTCCTGCCCTCTCCAACTTGCTGAAACCCAAAGGCTGGCTGCTTATTTCGGGCATTCTCCTTGCCGACGAAACCATTGTGACTGAAGCAGCCAAAGCAGCAGGTTTTTCAAGAAAGGAAATGAAAAGTCGCGGAAATTGGCTTTGTGGAGTCTTTGAGAAAGAGAAAGTTTAGCCTATTTGGAAGTAAATCCCATTGCTTTCCCTCCTACCCTTTCCCTACCTTTGCGGCTTCCCTGACGAATTGAAGTTCGCCCTACTTGGTTTTATGCAAAAAATCCTCATCCTCGATTTTGGCTCACAGTACACCCAACTCATCGCCCGCAGGGTGCGCGAGATGAATGTGTATTGTGAAATCGTCCCGTACAACAAACTGCCTGAACTCAATGACGACATAATGGGCGTCATCCTTTCTGGAAGCCCCTTTTCTGTCCGCTGGGAAAATGCCTTACGGCTCGACATGAACCTCATCGCAGGCAAAAAACCCTTGCTTGGAATCTGCTATGGAGCACAACTGATGGCAGACTTTTTTGGCGGTGAAGTGGCACAGTCGTCCAAACGAGAGTACGGCAAAATAATGCTGCAGCAGCATGCTCCCAACGACCCGTTTTTTGCCGGCATCTCGAAGCGCTCGCAGGTGTGGATGAGCCACTCAGACACGATTGTTCGTATGCCTGAAGGGTTTGAGGTGCTGGGCAATTCGGACACAATTCCTTACGCTGCATTCCGCTCGGAAGAAGGAAAATTTGCGACCCCTGTATATGGTATTCAGTTCCACCCCGAGGTGTTCCACAGCCTTGAAGGATTTGAGATTTTAAAGAATTTTGTCCACGACATCTGTGGTTGCGCGGGGGACTGGACGGCCCAGCATTTTGTGGAAGAAACCATCACTTCATTGCGCCAACGGATTGGAAATGAGAAGGTTATCATGGCACTTTCGGGTGGTGTGGACAGCACAGTGGCCGCTACCCTACTCCACCGCGCCATCGGCGACCAATTATTCTGCTTCTTTATTGACAATGGCTTGCTCCGCAAAGACGAGTTTCAGGAAGTGCTCGATTCTTACAAAGGAATGGGCCTGAATATTGATGGGGTGGATGCCAAGGATCGGTTTTACACCGCCCTCGCTGGCGTGAGCGACCCGGAGCAAAAGCGCAAAGTGATCGGCAAACTTTTTATTGATCTTTTTGAAGAAGAAAGTGAGGCGCACCCTGATTTCCAATGGCTTGGGCAGGGCACCATTTATCCCGACGTGATCGAATCTGTGAGCGTTCACGGACCTTCCGTCACCATCAAAAGCCATCATAATGTGGGCGGTTTGCCCGAAAAATTGAAACTAAAAATCGTGGAGCCGCTCCGATCTCTTTTTAAAGACGAGGTTCGGCGCGTGGGCCGCGAACTGAATGTCTCGCCTAATATCCTCAACCGCCACCCCTTCCCTGGCCCTGGCCTCGGTATCAGAATCCTGGGCGATATCACACCTGAAAAAGTACAAATCCTTCAGGAAGCGGACGCGATTTTTACCGCCAAATTACGCGAACACGAGCTGTACGACGAAGTTTGGCAAGCTGGCGCTATCCTCCTGCCCATTCGTTCTGTGGGAGTTATGGGCGACGAGCGCACGTATGAAAAAACCATTGCGCTTCGAGCAGTGAGTTCCACAGATGGCATGACAGCCGAATGGAGCCGACTCCCGCACGAATTTCTCGCCGAAGTAAGTAGCGAAATCATCAACAACGTGAAAGGCATCAACCGAGTGGTGTACGATATTTCGACCAAGCCGCCTGCAACGATTGAATGGGAATAAGTACAGCCTTCTGGAGTACATTTGCCCACCAAGTTTGTCTGCTGGAGACGAACTCCGTTGGCCACCAAGCATCAAAACCTTCCTTCACGTCGTTTTCTGGGAAAACATCGAAAATGAATTTGCACCGTTTGCCTTTTGCCTTTTGTCTTTTGTTGTTGTTCCTGACGGGCTGCTGTTACAGCTTCAAAGGCATCTCGATTGATCCGGACGTGAAAACGTTTTTTGTCCAAAATTTTGAAACCGAGACCTCCAACGCTCCGCCCACCCTTGCGCTCGATTTCACCGAAAAACTTAAAGACAAGATTCGCCTTGAAAGCCGCCTGAGTTTAAAAAATACTGATTCGGATGTAGAATTCACCGGAAAAGTCATTGAATACCGCGTGATACCCGTTGCGCCCAAACCGGGTGAAGTGGTGGAACTCAACCGCCTTGAAGTAGGCGTGAGCGTGCTTTTCCTCCATAACAAAAACAACAAAAAGAGTTGGTCTAACCCCCGCACATTCAGGCATTTTGCCGAGTTCAACAACACCGTTGATTTGCTCGGTGTGCAAGACCAACTCCTACGGGAAACCATTTTTCCTCAAATATTGGAAGATATTTTTAACGCAGCTTTCAATGACTGGTAGGGAGAATTTGAGGATTTGGTTATTTGTTGTGCCCAATCTTGGTATTCGTGCCTATCTTGAAGACATTTGACACCAAGCTTGGGCACAACAAATAACCAAATCCCCAAATAACCAATTAAACAAAAGAATTTGACTCAGGAACGCTTTTTTCAAATTGTGGACGACCCGGATCTGCTCCGGCGGATTACCTACGAGGAATTGAAAACCCTCGCGCTGGCTTATCCCTATGCGCACAATTTACGCTGCCTCCTTGCACTCAAAGCCCGCCAAATTGACCACCCCGATGCTACGCGCAACCTCGCCACCGCTGCCGCCTACAGCCTTGACCGTACGAAATTGTTTTTGCTCGTTGCTCCACAAGTGATTGTCCCTCAACAAGTTTTGGCACCAGAGGAAGTCCTGGAATTAAAACCTATCGAAACGGTAAAGCGCGAGCTCGAGGCCTTGGCTCCCGTAGCCCGCGAAGAAAGAAGTTTCGAGCAACCGAACTCAGTGGAAGCCAAGCTTCCGGCAGAGCCTACCCTGCCGCCTGTTTTTGAAGCGCCACTTGTACCAGATACCGCTCCGCCGGAATCATTAGAAGCTCCTGTAGAGCCTCCGGTACCTGTTGTTCGCCAAGACTTTTCTGATTGGATAAGCCATTTCCAGCCGCCCGCTCTGGAGCCGCGTGTCCATCGAAACACCCCTGTTGTCACAGTTTCTAAACCGGCAGAACAAATCGAAGAATCATCTAAGCACCCGGGCATCGCCCAGCAGTTGGCCGAACGCAGCGTTGCGGAAAACCAAGATGTGATTTCAGAAACGCTCGCCAAACTTTACGCCAAACAAGGCTACCGAGACAAATCTGCCCAGATGTATGCCCGTCTTGCTTTGTTGTTTCCAGAAAAAAGTGCGTACTTTGCCGCCGAAATTGACAAACTTAAAAAATAGGCGTTCATGTTATCCATTATTACAGTTTTCATCGTGTTGGTGAG
>CAZPTQ010000053.1:0-27127 GCA_964589365.1 uncultured Saprospiraceae bacterium | reverse complement strand
GGTGAGGATGCCCGAAGCTGAGGCGTTTAAACCTGCGGTGATGAGTGGGGAGCAGGGGAGGAGGGAGTAGTCGTGGTTGGCGGTGTCGCGGAAGAGGGGGTCGAGGTTGAAGAGGTTGTTGGGGCCGCAGGCTACACGCATAGGCAAAACGGCACAATCTACATCCATTAGATTGTGGGAAAAGTATATAGAGTCCCAACCAAGGCTTAGGGGGATGGTCAGATTCCCTGTCAAGTAATCTTTGTTCTCAAGGAAAATATTGTTTGAGTATTTCTTTCGAGGAACGATAGCATTGTTCAAATTTCCGGTTACCCTAGTAGTATTTTTATAGAGGGTATTGTTAAACACTTGCACACTATCGGTATATCCGAAAAGGCTACTCACCCATGCGCCTATTGTCGTGGTGCTGTAATAGGTGTTTGTATCCCCTATCGAAGTATTTTGATAAATTATATTATCATGGATAAGTAGTTTTGAACCCGGATATGCGTAAATTCCCCCACCTATTTGAAAAGTCAAATTGTCATTGCAAATATTGTTAGATATTTCAACAGATCTTCCAGACATACTCATAACAGCTACACGATTATGATATAGTACATTGTTTGTAACCTTGCCCCACGCATTAAAGGAGTTTAGCGACAAGACAACAAAATTTGTTTTGTTGTCATAAAAACTATTGCCTGTAACAATAAAAGTGTCCGTACCGATAGGGGTAAAAGGCGCATACTCACCCAAAAAAATTACTCCACCAAAGGTAACAAAAGGATTTACGGGGGTTTCTCTATTGTCAAATATTTTTGAATCCCTTAATTTAAAAATACTTGGGAATTTATCTCCGCTACTCGATTCAACATACAAGACACTCACACCAAAATTGGATTCGTTTTTAGATATTTCACAACTGTCAAGGGTTATTTTTGAAGCATTAGTTCCTGACTTTAGCATATATAAAAAACCTCCAGAGTTATTTGCACGACCTTGAGTAAGGGTACAAGAAAGAAAATTAAGTGTTTCACCACCAAAAGCATTTTCCATACTGATGGCCCCTCCAAATGCCCCAGCAGTGTTTAGTTCAAAACGGCAATGGTCAAACTCTATACCTCGATCTAAATTATTGCCCCCTGAAATAAAGATTGCACCGCCTGACCCTAACGATTTATTATTGTAAAATACACAATTGCGGAATATCGGAGTGCTGCCCGTGCTATTCTGGCCGTGTACAAAAATGGCGCCCCCTCTAGACTTTGCAACATTATTACGGAAGATGCAATTGACAAAAACGGGTAAAGCCTTTCCATTCTTGCCTAAAACATACACACCCCCCCCGCTCAAGACTGGCGAGAGGTTGAAAAAGTTGGTGTCGCTTTTTGCATACCCATGTTCCATGGTTAAGCCGTCTACCAACGTGCTGGTATCGGGATAGGCCATGTACAGGATGGTGTAAGAATTATCTGTGCTGTCTGATGGGTCTCCAATATTACCGCTCAATATGGTGGAGTGTGCCGCAATCTGTCGTTGGGAAGGGCTGCTTTCCGAGCCTTCAAAACTGCCAAACAGTCTTACACCGCTTTTTAGAACAAAGGAACGGTCACGATTGGTAGCGGTATCTGGCCTGTACTTACCCTGGGCTACCCAAACCGCGTCACCAGCTTGGGCAACTGCAAGCGCTTGGTGTAAGTCGGAAAATGCATTTTGCCAATTGCTGCCATTGTTTAGGCCAGTGGCTGAGTGGTTGACGTAGAGCCGGGATTGAGCGGCTGGGCCATAGGTGAAGCCCAACAGGATTATTGCGAAGAGGAATATGTTTTTCATGAGAATGGAAAGATAAAGGCAAAAGCGACAAACATTAAAGGGGGCATCTGTTGGCCAAAATGGCCTGCTAGTTACCAATCCTGATGCATAACAAACAATTGCGTTCATTGTGACAAATGATCCCAGCTTCGGCTGTAAGCCGAAGCTGGGGTTAGAATTACAGCTTTGCCACCCTGCGCTGAAGCCTTTGGCCATCAGCTTCTATGGTAAGGAAATACACACCGGGCTGTGCCGAAGCGGAGGCTGTATCAGCACCGCATTGTCGCCAGCCTGGAGTTCAAACGTTTGTTGAGAATGTACAAACCCTCGGCCATCCGAAAGGCGGATACTAGCCTTTAGGGGTTTTTCGGTATAGATATAGGCATTCACGCTTTCCACAAATGGATTAGGGCTGATGACAAGCCCAAGCGTAGGAGGACGCTCCTGCCCTCTTCCTTCCCAAGCCAATCGAATCGGATATTCTAAGCCGTCTTCTTGGTAGGCAACGTTTTGAAGGATATCGTTAGAGGTCCAAAAGAGTGGGCCTGATGGCAAATCAGCATTGTCTTTTACCTCGAATTGGAGCGTAAAAAGCAAATCCTTCATGGGCAAAGGGGTTTGGCCATCTAAGGGTGACCATGCAAATCTTAGTTCGCCTTCTTCAGCTTTATTGATGCCAAAATTAATCTCGTGAATATCCAGTTCAGGGTTAGGAATGATCCCTTTCAAGCTAAGCAAGGAGGGGTCAAATCTGAAACCAGACTGCGCAGCAATCAAATTAAATGGAGCATCAGACCATACCGGTATAAACAATTGATCGCCCTCATGTTTGATTTTTGAAGTAGATACTGCCATAAATGCTTCCGCATTTTCATCCCCTCCAGGCCTCATCCCACAATCGCAGGTATGATTTATGTCTCCTACTTTAACGGCAAAGAAGTTTCCGTAACTTCCCAATCCGCTCGGGGGAACAGTATTTACATTGGAACCAGCATAGGGTGGAAATAATGGACATGGGGTACTAAAAGTATAGCCATCCTTAAAATACCACCATGAAGGAGCTGTAAATATTCCAAAATCAGAGTTTATGCCCAAGATGCACTTTCTAATTTCAATAATATCAAACGTCGTAATACCACTGGGGCAGGCGGGCGGCAGCGGCGGCGGCACGTTAGGGTTGGGTAACGATGCATCAGCAGCAATCAAAGTTTTCGGTTCAATAATCGGAGCGATACCAAGGATGTGTTTGCTTATCAAGACGAGGTCATAAGTGGTAACCCCACACAGGTAAGCATTGGGCGAAGAAGACTCTAATCGAAGTTGAAACGGATCTTTCGCCGGATCAGGACAAAACGAATAACCTGGCATACAGTCTTCATCATTGAACAAGGAATAAGTTGGGTCAGAGGTGCTTTCCAAGGTCACTTTATAAACAGGCGCCGGTACGGTGGTACTCCCTTTGTCCACATCAATACTCCCTCTCACGGATGGATCGCACGCAGGCCATTGGTTGGAATCAAAGGTGACGCCCATAGCACATGTTGAGCCTCCTGCTGGCGTAGCCTCCGCCATGATGACATAATAGTCAATGCAATCAGTGCTAATGTTGAACGGCACGATAACCTCCGTAACATTGGGTAAGCTCAATGGCGTGGTCTGTTCATAGGTGTATTCCCAGGCTTCGGCCACAGTATTGTAGGTTAACGTGCCACAGGTCTGACAGGGCAAGTTAGTGGTGGGCGTGCCCGGAGAGTTGTTGCCATGTATAAAAAATGCAAAACGAAGTTTAAAGTAAGAAAAGTCAAGTGGTGTTGGCGATGTGTGGCGAATGGTATATTTCACGCCGAGAGAGCACCCTGCGCCGACGTAGCGGGATGGGTAAACATGAAGCATATCGGTACAGGCTGCATATCCGGGAATATTGATCGTAGTAGGCACACCAGTCAAAGAGCATATTGTTTGCGGTATACTTGAGAAAACCCCTCTCCCAGGCGACATGGAACATATAAGGTTTGTTCCTTGGGACAAGTTGAACTGCCCGCTTACAATTATAGTAAGCACGTGTGAAGTAGTAGACGCGGGACTGAATCCATTAAACCGAACATAAATATCAAAAGAGCCATCTTGATTTTTCCTCGTATGGGGAAGTTCCATCTGCGGCCCTCCATTAGCTTGTATGGGTTCAAGGTCGAGGTTGTTGATCCCATTCATTTGCGGCTGGATATGGATGACCATATCACTCTTCGGAACTGATTGGAGGGGGGTCAGATTGTTTAACTTCACTTGAATCAGGCGAGTGCCGGGGGGGATAATTTCAACTTCAAAAGTGACAGTCTTTTCTGGGTTGTTACAGATAGCAGGGGTAGGAAAAGGAATCAAAAGATTCGCTGGGGTCGTACAGCCCAACACAGGCATTGTGCCGTTACAGTAGTAAAGGTTGCAGTCTTTTACATCGGCCACCCAAGTTACAAGAGGGTTGTCGCCGGTAAAGTTTACAAAATCTCCAGGCACGCCGTCAACAACTATTGTAAACAACTCCACCTCAGTAGCCCCATCAGGAAGATCAAGGTTTATTCCCGGCTCGCCACCCGTGCAATTGTCGGCCAATCCCACCGTCCAATCAACTTCACCATCTTCTGAAACACTTAAATACTGAAAGAATGGGTTGCTTGAACCAGCGATCGTTTGCGAAAATTGATTCGTTAGGTCAATGTTGATGCGAGATGTAAACCCATTTACGGAAATCTTCCCGCTAAATGCCAAATAATTCACGTTCCAAGCGTTTGGCAAAAGGCCAGTGCTTGACTTCAACTTTACTTTGTAATATCCATGAAAAGTCCCAGGGTTGGTTGGACTTGGAAGGTATGAATTTAAGTTCGGAAGTATCCTGCAAACCTCAAAATAAATAGGTGAGCAAGGCCCCGGCGATTGAGAGTGCAAGGGATTGAGTGATAAAAAGATAAATAGAGATAGGAGCATTGCCCCCCCACCATTCTTCCAAAATAAAGTTTTGTATAACATTTGAAAATTGTATTAAAGATTATTAAAAAGATTGTTTTTACGCATTGTAACATCGGTCGCAATGGTTGAGAAAAAGAGTTTAAAATTTGCTTGCACACCTTGGCTTCGGGCAAGACACCAGCGCTGCGGCGCAGGGCGCCACACGGAAAATAGCATCGAAAAATCATGCTGAATGAACGAGCGTTGGACTTTAAAAACGCTGGTACATTAAAATTGGATTAGGTCGAAGAAAACGAATGAGCGTCGGTTCGGACGAAGATAAGGCCACTGAGAGCGGCCTCAAATTCTCGTCGGTTGTTGTCGGGCTGTTGTTAAAACCCGCTTTGGGCGGTCATTAAATCATACATACGCTATAAGTATATCAAGAACCAAATGGTTCATGCCAAGGGTTTTGGCCCGCCTTCGTTAAAACTTTGGCGGGTAAAGCTGCGCAAATATAGCAATGCCTTCCAAAGCACCAAATCAAAGGAGGAAAATTAACCGTGATTGTCGGATTCTGGCATCAAATTTTAAATCAAATAAAAATTCCCTCGCCTTCCAATCCAGAAGTATCGGGATAGAAAACGAGGGAATTAAATCTGGGAGCGGTTCTCCTGTTTACCTGCCGACAGGCACGGTTTTACATTTTGCGGTTTTATTATTTTAATTCAACGAAAACTGCACCGTCACCCCTGTATTCAACGTAGTTATCGGGAACGACTGCGAGGTTTTCGGCACCGTTTTGCGGTAGTCGGCAAAGAGGCGCAGTTTGAGCCGCTTGTTGAGCGTGTATTCCACCTGCGGGTTTAGGCTGATGGTGCGCGCGCCACGGGTAGGCTGTGCTGCGTTCGGGCTGTCGAGAATATGGGCGATGGTAATGTCGTCGCGTACCTCGAAGTCGAACTTGAAGGTCAGGTCGTTGGCCGTGGGGGCAGCGCCACCGCTTGGGGGAGGCGTAGGCGGAGTGGTCGCTTTCTTCTTGTTCTTGCTTTTCCTTTTGCCTTTGCCATCCAATTTCTTTTTGCCCGTGAGGAATGGGATATTAACATTCTTGATCCGATATCCAAAACCCAGGGTATAGCCACTGCTCTTTGTTTCGGACAACTGATAGTCAATAAACGACATGGAGAGTGTCCGCGCTCTTTTGATATCACCCTTGAAGGTCATTTCGTTTTTCAACTTTACGTCAATGCCAAACAGCGGCTGGAACTGTTCGTTGATAACCACTTGCGGAATTTCATACCGGGCGGTGTAGTTGAAATTCAGGTTGTAGTTATCGTTGTTGGTGTCAAAACGATTGGCGTCGTCGTAGAAAATATCCGTGTTGTATGCGTTCACGGTAAGCGTATTTCTGTACCCGTGCGAGATTTGAATACTGGAGAAGAAATTTTTCAAATTGCCCAGTTTGGACAAGCCGTTGTAAGTCAACTTCCAGTTGGGCGCGGGCATGGTCTTGAAAATATTCAGCCCTACGGTATTGGGATCTTTTTTGGTGTACGCTGCCAAAAAGGCCGGGATGAGCACCTCTTGGTGTATGCGACCGTACCCTTTTTTATACCCATCGTCAATGGAGTGAACGGAGTCTAAAGGCAACCCGTTTTCGAGGGCCAAACGTTGCGAGACAATAGGGCGGTAGGATTCGAATCGAGCAAAAAGCCCCCCAATGTCTTTGTTGAACATTGTATTCATCGAAAGGAACGAGATGGTATAGCTGCCCAAATCACGCGCAGCACGGTGCTCAAATCTGACTGAATCAGGGTTGGGGTCGAGATTGAAAATCTGATCTTTGAAAAGTTCGGTACTGTTGCGGCTGTACTGTTTGTTGGCCGTCAGTTCCAGCCGGAAATCGGTGAAAGGCTCGACGGTCACACCCATGTCAAGGTTCTGCGTGTAGTTTTTCATCACCTGCTGGTTGAGCTCAGGGCGATGGGTAATGTTGCCCGCAGCACCCAACTTGTCGAGGTAAGCCCTGTCTGCCTCCTGATAACCCGCCACGAAGGCCCATCCTGGTGAATCAAAACCTTCGCTCAATCCCATGAGTTTGGTTTCGGGCGTAAAACCGGGTATCACGTTGTTCCGATTTTCGGAGTATGTGAATCGGGCTTTGCGCACGAGCATGAGGGGGCGCAATGCTATGCGCTCGGCCAAAGTCGGGACGCGATCTTCTTTCTTTTTGTCCTTGCCTTTATTGTCTTTTGCATCCTTGCCTTTGCCGCCAGCATCAGGGGCGGCCGGATTCGCTGGGTCCTTACCGGATGGATTTGGGCGGATGCGTGTTGGACGGCCTGTCAAGGGGTCAATGCCCCCTGGCCCACCAGGCAGTGGCGCACCAGTGCCGGGGTCACTTTTGTCGGGCGGGGTTGGAGCGCCGGGGTCATTGCGGTCGGGTACGCCACCCGGTGCTTTGCCACCCGGTGCTTTGCCACCCTGGTCTTTACCACCATCGGCGGGATTGTTGCCTGCCCCCCCCGGCTGTTTGCCGCCGCCTTCATCGCCACGGCCTCCGCGCCCAGGCGGCTTACCACTATTTTTTCCAGCAGGATTTCCACCGCTACCTGGCTTTCCAGGCTTATTGATCTTCGCAAGGTATTTGCTCTTGTTGTATAGCGTCTCTAAGTTGAAGTCGCCGTTGATTTGGCGGGTGTTATTGTTTTGGATGGTGTTCCCAAGGTCGCGCGAATTTTCAAAAGCGTTGAAAGGCCCCGTCGGATCAAGATTTTGCAACTTCAAAGACTGCGCCGTCCAAGTGTAACCTGCTGTGTAAGAGGCCTTCATGTTGATGAAATCCAACATCGGGATCTGCTTGAAGGGCAGGGTCCAGTTTAAGCTGGCGTTGTGGGCATAGGCTTTCGGGCGACCCAATGTTTTGAGGTTGGTCAAAATGCTGTCACGACGCTGTTGCCGTGTGACTCGGGCCCCTGTCTCTAAGTCGTATTCAAGCGGTTCGTCAATCAGGCTTCTGGCACTCGCATCAAAATTAAAGCGAAGGGCTTTGGTAATGTCCCAGCCAAGATCATAGTTGCGCTCCCAAGTAAATCGTCGGTTGTAGTAGGTGTTCAGTGCTGGGTCCTCGCCCGCAAAACGGTAGGTGGTGATCCCTTCAAAACGTTCCAAATTCGTATTGAACCCATAGGTGTTAGGCAGTGGGTTGAAATTGAAATCTGAAATAAGTTTCAGGTATTTGTCCTTTTTAACCAATTTTTTGAACGGGGTAATTGGCTTCATACCCGTGCCATATTGCCAATCCAAACCGCCTTTGTACTGTTTTTGACGATCGCTAAAGATAAATGGTGAGCGTTTTTCCTGCTCATTGTAAGCGTAGGTAACGCTGAAGTTTTCGATGTTCCAAGGAAGCGGGATTTTGCGCGGTTTGCCGCGGCGTTCTTTTCTGACGTTGGTGAAGTTGTAACCCTTCACTACAGTCACGTCTCGTGCACTGGTTCGGATGCTGTCCCGGATGCCCGCGTCGGCAGTCTCGCGTAGTTTATCCTTCAGTTTGATGTCAAGATCATAAGGGTCGTACTCGGGATTGCGCGTTACGTTGGAGTATTGCGCGTAGAAGGGGATTTTTATACCCGATTTTTCCGGAAGGAGCTTGCCTAGTTCGATATTGGTCGAGACATCGAACTGAATTACTTCCTCCCGTTGGCGCTGGGCCAGTTTTTCTTCGATACTTCCCCAGCCGATGCCAGTATAATTGGCTGCGACCGCCACACCACCAAGGTCTGCCAATTTCATATCTACCCTGGCCAAGCCGGCAAACCCGCCTTTTTCGTTTAATCCGCTGAGCCGCAATTCGTTGAGCCATACCTCCACGCAGTGATCAAGTTTTTCTGGATCGCTGTTTCGCACCCCAATCATGATTCCCTTGACGTAACCCAGGTTTGGATTGCCAAAAATACGAACACGGGCATCGGGTTTTTCAGGGTCGAAACCTACGTATGGTTGCAAGGGCGGGGCGTTGGGGTCGGCATTGCGCTGTTTTTTTATCTCTGTGAGGAGTTCGAGCGGGAAGTCGAATTCATTTCTCCACACCTCATCCTTGTATTCTTTGCTGTCGGGGTTACCGTTCAATGCAGCGGGATCAGATATAACGAGCGGAAGTTCGTACTCATAATAGTTGCGCGTGTAGTCCGAACCCATCCGAATAAAGATTTTTAAGTCGCTCGAATCGAGTTGTTCCATGGTTTTCTCTCCGTGTGCGAACATCTTGATGCGCTTGAACTGGCGTAAATCCATGTTCAGGCTTTTGAACACCGCGCGGGCATCACAGAATGGAAGCGCACAAATATTCATGGCAAGCGATTGCTCATTCTGTAAAATGTCGGGAAACGCGCCCACCGACTGCTCGCGCAGAATGCCAAACGGGATGGTGTAATTGAACGGCTGTCGGGCAGAATTTTCTTCAATGTTCACTGCGTTCACATCGAATGGAATTGGCTTAACAAAAGGGTCGTCGGAACAGCCCAAGGTTTGCTTGAAACGCCGCCATTGGTTTCTGCCCAGCTCAAGTGTGGCAAAACGGAAAGTAGTGCGCTCTTCAAAGCCCTTCCAAAACATACGAATAAAGCGCACGGAGCGGAAGTCTTCGATGCCGCCTACGCTTTGACGCTTTACATCATCAAGTGGTATTTTGAATCGGTACCAAATATATTCGCGGTTGTCCTTGTTGAACGTGACGGTATTCGTGATGTAGTCGGTGATGGCGGGGTCGTTTTCGTCAATAACTTCCTGACCATTCAGAAAGGTTTTTTTCAGGTCAATTTTGTAGCGGAAAAACGCTTCGGTCTCGTTCAGCGAACGGTCGCGGTTGAGGTCTTCCTGATCGGGGTAGTTCGTGCTGGAAGGATTTTGGTTGTCCGATTGGTTCACGGGCGAGTTGCCCTGCTGGTTGTTGAATTTGCGGTAACGGTTCAAAAGACCCGGACCTGCGGGGGCCTGCGGGAAGGAATTGTCCCGGAAATAGACAAAGTCGTCGTTTGAGGGATCGGCGTCCACCTCGGCTTTAAAATTGGGGGATAGGATATTGGCCGGTGTGCTTTGGATAATGTTAAACCATGCTCCAATATCGCCAAAAGTTCTTTCCAAACCATTGTCAAGCCCGTCAAGGCCCACGTCTTGCTGCAATCGGCTCGCTTCGTTGTTGTCAAAAGCATTCACGACGGGCGCTTCGATTGGCACGCGGCCCCAAGGCGACATATCGGTGGCTACAAGATTCGTCCCTGTTGGGAGGCCGTTTTCAAAAAACTGCCGCGAATCGCGCATTACATCTTCTGAAATGGAGCCCAGGTCAATGTACATCTGGCCTGCGTCCGAAACCGGTTCGCCATCCGTCTTTTCCATGTAGGGATTGAGCATCCAGAATTCGATGAATTCAATGTTTGAGGCTTCAAAGTCGTTGTTATTCAACTCTTTCATAAAGCCCCCCCATCGGGTTTTGGGCAAATTGAGTTCTCCGTTGGTATTGAGGCCCGCCGAAGTGGCGTAGCCCGTAGGGATCTCAAAGTTGTAGGGGCCACGCTCACGAGGATAAATCGTCACATCCAGCGGGCGCAGGCTTGATTGCTCAAAAGGCGTGAGTTGGCGGTTTGGAAAAATATCTTGATACTGGATAAGGCGCGTATAAGGATCAATATTGTCGTTTCCGTCGCGTGCGCTGGGGTCGGAGATGTACCAGGAAAGTCCCGCGCGGTTTGCGCCCAAAGAAAGCGTGGTATTGCTTGGGTCAGATTCGGGGAACAGCTTACTGGCTGCAGGTGCATCATCATCGTCCCGAGGCACTGAAGCAATAATCCATTGGTTGAATTGATTGGTAAGCGGTATATTGGCTGTGCTGCCCTCAAAATCGTCAATGTAAACGGTGCCACCCTTGTCCCCGCCCTGGTTGACGGCGCGGTTGTGGCCCGGCTGCAATACCGCCACTTCGGCCTGTGCCGAGATAGAAGAAGCCTCCTTGGTAGAGATGAGCGGAAGTTTGTCAATGAGTTTGGTGAGCCAGGGTGCGTCCTTGGAGATGCTAAAATCAAGGCCGTACACCTTGTTATTGATGGGGTCGTCGCCAAAGTTCACTTTTTGAGTGAGCGGTCGCTCAAACAAATTCATGAAAGTGGCACCCACACTCAAGTCTTTATTAAATGCATAATCAAATCGTGCCCCGATCATGCTTCGACTTTGAAAACCAAAAAACGTGTTGTCTTCAAAACTCACGTTCACGCTCTGACCCGACTGAAGGATGGCATCGTTCAGGATACGCACCTTACCAATATTGTAGTCAATCGAATAGTCAATGCCCTCGCGCAAGGGCGTTCCACCTGCGGTGACACGCACCGAACCCGGAGGCAGGTTGAACGTACCAAGAGAGATCTCTGAGGAGACACTCGATTTGTAGGTGCCACGCAACATGAAACGGTTCAAATGCTGGTATTCCCGCGCCACAAACGTGGTACTGTCGTATAGTTGCTGGTAAATCAACTGGTTGAAAAACCTGGCGGAATCTATTGGGGGGTAAGGAGCACCATTTGCAGCTACAATTTTTCCGTACAAATCACTGCCAAACGGCTCCAGCACGGGGAACATGACGCGCCCCGAACGAAGGTTGATGGTTATGCCCGGCACAAAGTCAAAAATGCCATCGGGGCCAGGATCGCCTTGCAGATTGAGGTTGTCAAGATTAAAAACTTGAAGCAATGGGCGACTTCTCAAACCAGCAGGGATAAGCGGACCATCCAGAAAACGCTTTTGTCCCTTACCCGGGTCTTCATAATAAACATCAAAGCGGAATTCCTGCGGGTCCACATTGGCCGTACCCACCGCATACACGTTTTTCATCATCAGATCCCAGATGGGGTACTTGACGTTGGCCGTGGTGCTTTTCAGCATTTTAAGGAACAACACGTTGGTTTTCAAGGTATCCTCAGAGCTTTTCTTGGGCACCTCGTCTGAAAATTCACCGATTTTGTACGGTATGCCGTTGTAGGTGTACGACATGGCGATACCGACCACCTGGTCGGGTTGCACATTGAGGTTGATGCTGATGAAGCCCAATTGATCGTGGTAGCTGTACTCCTGCGGGGAAAGCAGACGGGCGTTCATTTTTTCAAAATCCTTGATCTGCCTCATGGCGGGCGTGTGAAACGCCATGCTAGTCAGTTTGCTCACCACCCGGTCGCTAAAACGCATCGTGGAATCCTGGCCCAGCTCATCCAAAATAGCCCGGTAAAGTCCGTTGTTCTGATTGGCAGGAAGTGCTTTGCCATTGATGTCCTTGCCAGGTGGGCTGGGAATTACCCAGGTGGAATCCACCATTTTTTCCGGGAGCGCTTCTCCCAAATCGGTGAGCGGCACTACGTCGCGGGTATTTTGGAATTCTTGTTTATCGTTTGTGATCCACACCTCCATCCGCGTGATGTTGAACAGCGACTGCGGCACGGGCAAGCATTTCATGGCTGGCTCGAACTCGTCGCGGTTCCAGTGGCTCACAAAAAAGTGGCGGTTTTCGTCATATTCGTCAATCGGCTTTTCGAAAGTCTGCACCTGGGATCCGCCTTGAATTTTTATGCTTTGTTGTTTGGAACGCTGTTGGCTCGCCACGAGGGTAGTGCGCAAGTGGCCAAATTTCATTTCTGTCTTAATGCCGAACAGGTTTTGCGCCCCTTTTATAAGGTTGGAGCGGAGGGGCATGGACACGTTGCCGGCTTCTACGTTTTGGATAATCTCGTCTTCCGAAAAACCCTTCGTGTCGTAGTTGATCTTCATCTGGTTGTCAAAATCGAAGGTCGCCTGCGTATTGTAATTGAAGTTGAGGTTAAGTTTTTCCCCGATTTTGCCTTGGGCGCTCATGTTGATGTCCATGTCAAAATCGAAGTTCCCGTTGGTTTGCTGTCGCAGGGTCAGGATGGGGTTTTGTATTTTTTGCCAGTCATATCCAAAGGTCAGGTTTATATTCCCCTGCGGCTTGATGTCTACATTGGTGCCGCCAAAAAGGCGATCAATGAGTGAGGTTTTGAAATTGAATTTTGACACCGGGTCTACCGTGCCGTCCGCGCTTTTGCCATCGGCGGATACCACACCTTGCAGACGGTCGAAGTATTCCCGTTGCTGCTGTTCGTCGCGCCAGCGTAAGTATTCATCAAAGGTCATGTAAGTAGGAGCGCGGTAAAAATCGTCGCCAATTCGCTCCGTGACTATATACATATTGGAGGCCGCATCGTATTCCACTTGCTGCTCTATGGCTTTTGGGTCGCGCAGATCTATCGGGTTGCTGCCGCCTGCATTGATAAAATCGTCGTAACGCTCGCCCAGTGGAGGGAAGGTGTCTACGGTTGACTGTTGGCCCTTGACTGTTAACTGTTGACTGTTGGCGCTTGACTTTTGACTGTCAATGGTCAATGGCAAATCGTCAATGGCTGCCACTGGCCGTTCGCCATCGGGAAAAAATAGCGTGAGCACGTTTTCACGCATGACTTCGGGGTAAGCGAAGGCATAAAGTGCGCAAACGGAAAACAGGGCGATAGCCGCGAGAAGGCTGTTCTTCTTCGTCATTTTCAAAAAAAGCAGGATGGTTTACAAACGTGGATTTGGGGAGTTGTGGATTTGGTTATTCGAGTGGCCAAGCTTGGATGCTCGAATAACCAAATCCACAAATCCCCAGTCAACGGATCAATGTGCCGGTGTTGGTGCCCGGCATACGGATTATAAGTGGGGCAATGACGCGCTTACGAAAAGAATGGTTGCTTTACCAAGGCTTGATTATGATCCCATTTTTTGGCTGCTAGATTTCTTACTTTTGCGCCTCGTTTAAAATTCAATTATGAGCAACCGCGACAACCTCCTCGGCGTTTTGGGGACGATTTACCGATGGAGAAAAGCCCTCCGCAATGCTTGCATCATCGCTCTCGTGGGCAGCATTGGTATCGCACTTTGGATGGACACTTATTACAAGGCCACCACCATCTTCTACCCCAGCAACCAAGACCTTTCCAAGCCTGAACTGATTTTTGGCGGCATGAGCAAGGTGACCGAGTATTTCGGCACTGACAAGGACGTGGACCGTATTTTAGAAATTGCCGCTAGTAACGAACTGGTGGATTACATGATCAGGCGTTTTGGGTTATTCAAACACTATGACATTGATTCAGCGAGCCACGAAGGGCGGTATTGGGCACGACTGAAATTCCGTGACCTTTATGTGGTGCAGAAAAACCGCAACGATGCCATCGAACTGACCATCGAAGACACCGACCCTCAATTGGCTTCCGATATGGCCAATGCCGCCCGCGAGAAAATTGACGAAATAGGGCAACGCCTTACCAAAGACAGTCAGGCCAAACTCCTGGCCTCGTTCGATTCAAACCTGAAGCGAAAGACCCTTGAGCTTTCAAGGCTCGGCGATAGTGTCAGTATCGTGCAGCGCCGCTACAAAATCTACGGTGGGGGCGAACAAGGCAATCAACTCTCCAGACAACTCTCCAGAGCAGAAGAAGACATTGCTCGCAATACAGCCCGCCTCGAGGTACTGGATGGAAATCCGCTGATACCTCTCGATACCATTGAATACATCAAAGCCAACCTGAGGGGTGCCGTACGTCAACGCCAAATGCTCCTCTCCCCAAATATCAAAAGCGATAATCTCACCATACGCGATTATAATGAAGGGATTAGTGCGGTCGCCATCGCCAACGATTTGCACAATCAAGCACGTAAACAATTGAGCTATGATTTGGAACGCTACAACCAAATTCTGGCCGCCTACAACACCAATATTCCCTCGGTACAGATCGTAGAAATGGCTGAGCCTCCTTTGATGAAAAATCGCCCGCGCCGTAGCATCATCGTGATAGGGGCGGTGGTGGCGGCTTTTCTTTTCACGCTTTTTGCGGCTTTTTTAGCAGATGCATACCGGGACGTAAATTGGAAGGAATTTCAATAGTTACAAGTCAGTAAAAAGCGAAAGGCCTCCCACAGTTGGGAAGCCTTCACGCATTCAAACTTGCAGCGTAAATATTTTGTGTTTACTTGCTCTAGGCGAGTTTGTCCACATCTCGGATTAAGATACTGTTTCGGTTAAAATAGATGAGGTTGGAGCGTTTTAGTTCGTTGAAAACAGAGGTCACGGTTTGGCGGCTGGTGCCGGTGAGGCTGGCGATTTCTTGCTGAGTAAGGTGATGTTTTACAAGGGTTTCGTAACCGACACGACGACCTTCTCGGGTGGCCGTTTCCAGTAAAAACTCGATGATCCGTTCGCGAGCATCTTTCACCACTAGATTTGCCAGACGTTCTTCTACTCGCTGGAGCCGTTGAGAAATATGGTGCATACAGGCAAACACAAGTCGTTGATTATCCTGCATCAACTTTTTAAAATCTGTCAACTTGATAACAAGGTATTCGGCGCCATCGTGCAAGCTTTGGGCAAATTCGCTGCGCATTTCTTCGCCAGCCAGTGCCAAATCGCCAAACAACGCCTCAGGAGAAATCAATTCCTTGATAATCTCCCGACCTTCGCTGGAGAAAGTGCCGGTTTTCACGCGGCCTCTTATCAAAAAGTAGAGGTATTCTGCCGCTTCATCGGGCACAAAGACGAAGTGGTAGCGGGGTGCGGTTCGGAATTGTGCACATTCAGCGAGTTGCGCCAGTTCCATTTCGTTCAACGAAACGAACATGGGCAATTTTTTGAGGAAATCAATTTTCGCATTCTTGTCCATGAGCAGCAGATTTTGTGTTGATTAAAGTTTTTATCAGTACAAAAGTAGGCAGGAGATTCGCCAGTATAAAGGACAATTTTAATGGTTTGTCGGGGAATTAAATTAAGAATATATTTTCTAAAAACCTGAAAACCAATCTTTTGATAGTCCAATCAATAACAACTACAACTGGCACTCTTTTGGCGCAGGTGCTGTATAGTTCATTAGTGGCCGTTTGCTCAAACCGATTATACCATGAATCTAGCACACATACTTTTTTCTGCGGCACTTTTGTCTGCGGGCATCTTACAGGCGCAAAATTGCAGCAATCCGATCATCCTCAATTCGGTGTCAGTATCGAACACGCAGTGCGGCGCAAGTACGGGCACTATCATCCTTGAGCCTGCTGGAGTTGGGCTTTTTACATTTGAATGGACCCCAGCGGTCTCGATTTCAAACGTAGCCACCAATCTCGCTGCAGGCACCTATAATGTCCACATAATAAGGGCTAATAACCCGGTTTGTACGCTTGATACGCTCATACTGGTCAACAACAGCAATGGGCCACAGGTGCAGGCCACCATAAACCCAGCCCAATGCTTAGCATCTAACGGCTCCATTTCGCTCACGCCGACCAATTTTTTGTTCAATTGGAGCAACGGATCTTCTGGACCCACAATTACGGGGCTGGCAAGTAAAAACTATTATGTGACGGTGACAAACCCCAACAACGGCTGTTATTCGATCTTCAAATATTTTGTGCCAAAAAACCTCAACAGCCTGACGGTGAATGCTTTGGTGCAGGAGAATTCCAAATGCGGCCTGAACAACGGCAGAGCCCAAGTGATTGTAGTAGGCGGCTCTGGACAATATTCGTACAACCCCGGCCCCGGGCCGCAGTACAACAATTTGGCTCCTGGCAATTACACGATTCAGGTATCGGACAACGCGACCGGTTGTATGAGCTCCGCCAGTTTTACGATTCAGGATTTGCAGGTGAATGGCACGGTCAGCATCACGCCGCACGATGTGCGATGTTCCGGTCAGGCCACGGGTTTTGTAGCGTTTAACGTGTCAGCAGGGCAAAATTTTGAACTCCCATTCGTGTTCACATTAAAAGATGCGGGCGGCACAAATTACGCTCCAGGGAGTCTCCCGGCAGGCAATTACATCCTACAAGTCGCCGATGCGGACGGTTGTACCTTGCCTCCTCAAAATTTTACTATCAACGGGCCGCCTGTATTTAGCCCACAAGTGCAAGTGACCCCAGAAACATGCAGCTCCGGAGGTCAAATTCTGCTCTCCATTTCTGGCGGCAACGGCGCACCGTACATCGTGGATTGGGCCGACCTGCCGGGCGACAATAACCCAGAGGATCGGACAAATCTTCGAGCAGGGTATTATTCTGCAATAATTTATGACTCTCTTTTTTGCATCTATTCGGTTGATACTGTTTTAATTGCACCCAATTGCAACAACTTGACTTTGGCACACATGGTACTGGGTAGGAACACTACGGATTTTTTCTGTGTGCCTCCACCTGTCGGCCTTGCACCCGGCACTACTGTGTTCAGCATTTTGGGAGGAGGGCTTGCAGGAAGTTCTGCTTATGGCAGTTGGTCCCTAAATTCCAGTGGTTGTTTGGCCTATTCGGCAGGTTCAAACCTTGGTTTCGGTGTGGATACGATTTGCATCATCAGCACAGCAACGCAAATTGGCCTGAAAGACACCACCTGTGTGGTTGTCAGCATAACGCAACAACAACCGAGCAAGCAGTCCGTATTTTTTTCTGTACAGGTGAATAATTCCGCTACCGCCTGTGGCACGATACCTTCTGCGTTTTCCAGCACACATATCCTGCAACTGGGTCGGCCAGGCCTGAACGGTACAAGCGACACCTACGGTTCTTACCTCATTGACAACGCAAGTGCCTGCCTCGCATTTTTTGCAAACAATGCGCCGGGCTTCAATGTGGACGAAATACGAGTGGCTGTGTTCGACACGCTTGCGGACAAGTGCCATATTATTTCGTATTTTCCAACGGTACTGCCTCAACAGGATTGTTCCAGTGCAGTAGACCTTGCCGACACGCTCCAATTCATCTCGACCAATTGTAACGGACTGACCCTGGGTTGTGTGCCAATTCCTTACGATGACATCGTGAACTACACGATTATTGACAATGGTGCCCTTTACAACACAGGCTATTCGGCTTGTGCTCTTGACAGCATCTTGAGTTATAATGTCGCCGTGTTGCCATCTGGCGGGGGACCTTATGAACTGTCGGAATGGAAAATAAACGGTCAGACTTTTATAGGCAATTTTTTGAATTTCAATGGTTTGGTGGAATTGATGAACCTACTTGATGTTGGGCCTGCCAGTTGGGCGGCACAGGGTGTTGGCCTTATTCGGGGCGGCAGCTTGGCAAACATCTATGGGCCTTTGAAGGTAAAATCAGCAGGAGGCAGCACGGCTGTTTACAATCCATCTACCGTGCTGGTGCCGCTTGGCACAGAACTGCGTTTCACACCAGGCTTTCATGAGCTTGTATTTCGCAATGTGCTGACGGCTTGTTCAGACACGGTGACGGTTGATGCGCGGTGTTTTGATTGTGCGCCTATTCACAGCTATCCCGTGGACGCTATCGGTACTGTAAAATGGAACGCTTCCAGCTGCGCGTCTGACACGGTTTTTTGCACCAATATTCTCAATGATGAGTTGGGCCAATATTTTGTTACCGATAATGGCTTACCCTTCATTGATTTCACCTTGTGTGGAAATTTTATAGGAATGAACCTGGACACTGGATTCCATCAACTTTTTATTCGGAACAACAGCACCACCTGCGAGTGGAGTGTCCGTTTTTATTTGGAATGCAAGAATGTGCTGAACGAACAGACCATCCCTGTCAATGTACCCTTGGGTGGTGTTGTCAATGTGTGTCTTGACACAAGTTTTCTCGACAGCCCCATCACTAGTATTGTCAACATCTGTGAAGATGAAGGAAGCGACATCATTGGTTACTCGCTTAATGCCCAAACTTGGTGTGTCCAGATAACAGGTCAAAACCTTGGGGCAGATACCTTGTGCATCCAACTTTGCAACGACGTTAGCGAATGCGCCGATTACATCTTGCTTATAAACGTTTCAGGTACCCCTTCCGACAGTCTGCTCGCCATACCAGATGTGGTATTCACTTTAAAAAATGAAGCACTGGAGTTCAACATCATCGCCAACGACATAGTGGGAGGTATTATGGGCAATCTGAGCGGTCTGACGAATGTGGAATTTTTGAGCAATCCAACGCTTGGTTCATTCAGTTACAACCCCTCTAACGGCATGGTATCGTACTCGCCAGATCAGGGCAAATGTGGTGTGGACTTCTTCATCTACCGTATTACTAATACCGCTGGGCAGCAGTCTAGTACCACGATCACAGTGACCATTTCTTGCGATAAGATCTTGGTATTCAAAGGCATTTCGCCCAACGACGACGGACGCAACGACCTTTGGCACATCCTCGGCATCGAGCAATTCCCCGACAATACGGTGCAGGTGTTCAACCGATGGGGAAATCTTGTTTTTCAGCAAAAAGCATACACCAACGCAGAGGCTTGGAACGGTCAATGGAATGGAAAAGACCTCCCCGATGGCACTTATTTCTACCTCGTAGAACTTGGCGGAAATGCAGAAAAACTGAGCGGCTGGCTGCAGATTTTGCGGTGATTCCATGTGGGCTGGGTTTCACGCAACAGCGGTTCACGCAACGACGCTACGGCGCAACGTGAAATACCAACGTTGCGTCGTAGCGGAGTTGCGTGAAACCCAGCCCACGTGAAATACCATCGTTGCGCCGTAGCGGCGTTGCGTGAAACTCACCAAATCATCAACTGCACCGACACGCTCACACCTGCAGCGAGGCCAAGCAAAGCGATTTTGTCTCCTTTTTGAATTAACCCGCTTTGCAAACGCTGCTGCAAAGCAAGCGGGATAGAGGCTGACACCGTGTTTCCATAAGATTGAAAAATTGGCTCTATTCGGCTCATCGGCACACCCGTGATCTCTGAAATGGTATGGATGGTGCTCGTAGAAACCTGATGTGTGAAAAGATGTTTGATTTCATCGGGTTGCCAATCTGCTTCTTTCAAACAGGTCCGAAAAAAATGACGCGCTTCTGTGGCCAACACATCTTTAAGTTCCACCATCTTTCCTTCAAAAAAGTTCTGCTCCGCGTTGTGTGGAAAAAGTGAGCCTCCGCCCTTTACAGTACAAAGCTCCCAATGCTCCCCCTTGGTCATCAAGCGTTGAAAATGAAATCCGCTGTCATCCTCAGAAACAGTCACAAGCGCAGCCGCACCGGCATCGCCAAAAGTGAAGCCTGCGAGATATGGCCCCATCTGCGAAGCGTTTTCGAAGTCGAAACGGATTGCATCGCTGGGCTTTTCACCGGTCACAACCAGCACATTATCGCAAATTCCTGCAACAATGAGACTACTTGCAGTCATCAAGCCGCTCACAAAACTGTTGCAGGCATTTTTTACATCCATGGCTGGGCACTGAAGCCCGAGTTTGTGCTGCACAATGTTGCAAGTCGCAGGTTCAATAAGGTCGGCGCAAGCCGAAGCAAAAATTAAAAACTCGATATTTTGTCTGCCAAAACGCTCAATAATTGGTTTCGCGGCCTGGGTCGCCAAATCGGAAACCTGCTCGTCCTTCGCGGCAAACCTTCGCTCCTGGATACCGAACAACCTTTCCAACCCATTTGTGGGCAGAAGCTGCGTGCGGAAGTTTACCAGCGACTCTATTTCCGTATTGCTTACGAGCCGTTTGGGCAAGTAAGTGCATACGTCTGCAATTTTTGTTCGTATCATTTATTGAGCCCCACTAACAAAGGTTTTAGTACTTAAAACACCGGCCTTTTTGCCAAAGCCTCTTGTATAACGTTCCAAACCTGTTCGCGTTCAATACCCTCCAGTTTTAAGCGCGGTGCTCTGACGTTTTCCGTGCCAAGCCCGGTGGCTACTTCAGCCAATTTTATATATTGTACCAATTTGGGGTGAATATCCAATTCCAACAAAGGCAAAAACCACTGATAAAGCCGCCTCGCTTCTTCCACCCTGTCTGCTTTGGCGTGGCGGTAAATTGCAACTGTCTCGCGTGGAAAAGCATCCACCAGACCAGCTACCCAGCCGTGTGCGCCGAGCAATAGGCTTTCGAGTGCGAGCGTGTCAACCCCGCAGAGTATTTTGAATCGGTCGCCGAATCGGTTGAGCATCCTGGTCACGTTGCTGACATCGCGGGTACTTTCTTTGACTGCTTGAACAGTAGGCCAATCCACCATCACGTCAAACATTTCGAGCGTCACCAAGATTTTGTAATCCACCGGGTTGTTATAAATCATAATTGGAAGGAGCGTAGCCTCGGCTACCGCACGGAAATATTCCAGGGTTTCCCGATCGTCGGCTTTGTAACGCATAGGGGGCAGTAGCATGAGTCCGCTTGCGCCGCGACGCTCAGCTTCCTGGGCGGCATCCACTGCGGCGCGGGTAGTTTGCTCTGCGATGTTCATCACAACAGGTACCCGCCCGGCAGCTTTCTCGACGCAAAAATGCACGAGATCGTATTTTTCTTCCTTGAGCAAACTGCTTGCTTCGCCAAGGGTGCCACCCAGCACCAGACCTTCCGCACCTGCCGCGATTTGGGCTTCCATATTTTTTTCAAACATTTTGAAATCAACAGAATCAGACTCGGTGAATGGGGTAGTTAGGGCGGGATAAACGCCGTGCCAGAGGGTATGCATAGTGGACTTTTAAATTATTGCGAATTAAAAAATTACGAAACAGCGCGAAGGTATCAAAGCCTTCAAAAAAGCCGGTCTTCTGCTTACTTTTGCCGCGCTTAGTTTGACCACATTTTTACCCGTTTTACCCGCCGAAGTTTTAACGTAGGTGGGCATCACATTGACCACATATTCATCATGGCAAAAGTCCTCATTATTGGCGCAGGTGGCGTTGGCCGCGTAGTTGCCTACAAATGTGCCCAGCACCGAGACGTGTTTGGCGAAATCATGCTCGCATCGCGCACCAAATCAAAATGCGATACCATCGCCAATGCTATCCATGAGGCGTATGGGGGCAAGAAAATAGTAACAGCCCAGGTAGATGCCGACAACGTGGCAGAAACAGTTGCGCTTATCCGCCAATTTCAGCCCGATCTGCTCGTCAACGTCGCCTTGCCTTACCAGGACCTGCCGCTCATGGATGCTTGTCTCGAAACGGGCACGAATTATATGGACACCGCGAACTATGAACCGAAAGACGTGGCCAAGTTCGAGTATTCTTGGCAATGGGCATATCAAGATCGTTTCCGTGAAAAAGGTATCATGGCCTTGCTGGGCTGTGGGTTTGATCCGGGTGTGACTTCCGTTTACACTGCTTACGCCGCCAAGCATTACTTTGACGAAATCCATGAACTGGACATCGTAGACGCAAATGCGGGCAACCACGGCAAGGCTTTCGCCACAAATTTCAATCCTGAGATAAACATTCGGGAGGTGACACAACGGGGAAAGTACTGGCTTAACGGCCAATGGATTGAGACCGAGCCGCACGAAATCTGGAAAGACATTGACTACCCTGAAATTGGCCCCAAACGCTCTTACCTTATCTATCACGAGGAACTCGAAAGCCTTGTTAAAAACTACCCGACCTTGCGCCGAGCACGGTTCTGGATGACTTTTGGGCAAGAATATCTGACACACCTGCGTGTAATCCAGAACATCGGCATGGCGGGTATTGAGCCAATCAAATTCAAGGGAATAGACATAATTCCCCTGGAATTCCTTAAAGCCGTTTTGCCCGCACCGGAAGACTTGGGTGAAAATTACACAGGTTTCACGAGTATCGGCTGTCGCATCAAAGGTGTGAAAGACGGAAAAGATCGTACTTATTACGTTTGGAACAATTGCTCCCACGTAGAGGCTTATAAAGAAACCGGCACTCAAGCGGTCAGCTACACCACCGGCGTTCCTGCTATGATCGGCGCACGCATGATTTTGGAAGGAAAATGGTCAGGAAAAGGTGTTTTTAATGTAGAAGAAATGAACCCTGATCCATTTATGGAACGGCTCAATGCCGACGGGCTTCCCTGGCACGAAAAAGTGGATATTGATCTGGAGATGGATTGATGGACGCTGGACATTTGACGTTAGATGTCCGAAGTCCAGAGTCAAACGTCTAATGCCCAGAGTCCGAAAAAAAGCGGCTTCCTAACTTTCGCTGGGAAGCCGCTTACTGTTGATTGATTTCGATCTATTTATCTACTGTAATTACTTCTTTGTCCGGGCTTGGCGCGCTTTAGCTAAAGCCTGTTCACGAGTCAGTTTGGGCGCGTTCGGATCCTTTTTTGGCTTGGCTGGTTGGCCTTTTGCAGCACGGTTGGCGGCAGCTGCTGCGCGGGCTTTTTCCATCACCTCGGCGCGGGAAAGTTTTGGCATTGCAGCCTTGGCGGCTTTTTCTGCTGCAACTTCTGCACTGCTACGACGAACGCGCGTGGACTTGGCAGGTGTAACCTTTTTCGGTGCGTTGGCTGCTTTTGCGGCACGGTTTGCAGCGGCGGCGGCACGGGCTTTTTCCATTACCTCGGCACGAGAAAGTTTTGGTGCGGCAGCCTTGGCGGCTTTAGCGGCTGCGATGGCCGGGTTAGGCTTGCGCCCACGCTTGCCTTTTTCAGCGGCAGGCTTTTCAGCGGCAGGCTTGGCCGCTTTGACGACGGCTGATTTTATACCGCTCGGACGCCCGCGTTTGCCTTTTTCAGCGGCAGGCTTGGCCGCTTTGACGACGGCTGATTTTATACCGCTCGGACGCCCGCGTTTGCCTTTTTCATCTGGTGGTTTTTGAGCGGCAGGCTTGGCCGCTTTGACGACGGCTGCTTTTATTTTGCTCGGACGACCAGGTTTTGCCTTCCCAGCGGCGGCTTTTTTTGCGGCAGGTTTGCCAGATGCAGCGCGATTGGCTGCTGCGGCTGCTCGGGCTTTGGCCAAAATTTCACCGCGAGATAGTTTTGGAGCAGCAGCCTTAGCAGCTTTTTCTGCGGCAACTTCTGCACTGCTGCGACGGCCACGTTTGGCTTTTTCAGGTGCTGCTTTCTGAACGACCGGCTTGGCGGCGTTTGCTGGACGGCCACGTTTGGCTTTCCCGGGTGCAACAGCTGTCCTTTGGGCTTGAGCCTTTTGATTCTCAGATTGCATTTGCGCCTGAATGGTATTTATTTGGCCACGCTTTGCAGGTACAGCCGCCCCGGGCTTCGAATCTTTTTCTGCGGCCCGACGAGCTTGCTGTGCGGCTCGGATTTTGTCCTTGTGCGCTTCGCTCATCACCCGTTTTTTGGGCTTAGCACCGACTTCCAAGGATACGTTGGCAATGGATTTGTTCCCGCCTTTTGAGTCTTTTGCTTTTGATGCCGCAGCCTTTTTACTGTCCGATGCTTTTTCAAAGTTGCCATCAGCCACCATTTTAATGTGAGCCAGGTGGTGCTTGCCGTGCCAGGCATAGAGCGCAATGGCTTCGCGAAGCGAAACGGTGCGCTTGCTGGCAGGGTGGAAATAGCCACGATCGAGATCGTCGTCAGAGAGCGCCATGAGAAAATCTATCCAACGTTCGTGGAGCGCAGAGAGGAGTTTAAGGGAGGTTTTGGGAGAGCCATGTTTTGCATCTTCAATTTCGGCCCAGAGGTTTTCTTCGTAGGGTTTGATGATGGGGGCGTTTTCGGTGGCCGCGAGTTTGAAGCGAACGTAAGCGTTCAAATGACTGTCAGCGAGGTGGTGAATCACTTGGCGAGCCGTCCAACCTCCTGCACGGTAGGATTTATCCAACGCGCCGTCACGGAGTTTTTTAATTAATTTTTTAAGGTCTTTGGGAACACGCGCAATGCTTTTTATTTGCTTGCGCGTTTCTTCAAGGGAGTAGTTTTTGCCGTATTCAAATTTCCCTGTGGGATAACGGCGATCTGTTGTTTCTTTCATAAAAATTGAATTAATATTATTCTGCTGTTTTATCAAAATTGGAATTTAGCTATTGGAATTTAACAGCCATATATCCCAAACCGATTCGTGTTTGTTCTTTCAACGGTCTTTCCAACGCCATAGATATCGGCAAGCGACGGTGCGCCATGGCCGCCATGGTTCGGCAAGTTCTGTCATGCGTATTTTCAGCAAGCGGGGATTTTGTTCCTCTATATTAAATAGCCGTTGCATGCCTTGCTGGATTCCGAGATCGTCCACCGGGAATATATCCGGGCGCCCCAAGCTGAACATAAGCAGCATCTGAACGGTCCATTTACCCACTCCTTTAATTTGAGTGAGAAACGAAAGTATTTCTTCATCGCTCATAGTATTCCAATCTATTTTTTCAAGGTCGTTTTCTATGGCGAATTTTGCTACGTTTTGAAGGTAACTTGCTTTTTGTCCAGACAACCCGACACTGCGCAATCTTTCAAATTCAATAGCAACAACACTATCCGGGTGTGGATAGTTGTCAGGAAACAAAGAAAGGAAGCGTTTGAAAATAACATCCGCAACTTTTACACTCAATTGTTGGGACACAATTGACTCCAATAGATCGTAATAAATTCTGCCAGAAGGCGTAAAATCTGGCATTTCTATCTGCGTCAACAACGGCGATATGGTCGTCTCTTTTTGTAAATGCGCTATTGCAGCTTGCGGATTCATCGGACAAAGGAAATTGATTTTCGGTAAATTGTAGTAAAATATTTATTCGCTTCTATTTTATGTGGCCAAAACGCTATTATTGGCAATAGATTGCGCTCTATGTTTTGCTATTTATTTTTTAATTCCTGCACTTTTTGTTCTGCAGGCATGATAATAGCAGCAATAATGTTTTTCATCAACTGCTCTGGTGATTCGTATTCGTGCAAGGGTAAAACCCATGGAAAATTACGGAAATAGTCAAACATTGCGTATTCGTGCTGCGCTTTCCAGATAAGCGGCACGATAGGAATAGAAGGATTATCTGGCACAAATCCGCGTAATTCCTGCGGAATAGATTTAGCGTCGGTTATATCTGCAATTACAAAGCGCGACATACGCGCAAGCAGATTCACTATTTCGTCTACGCTTTTATTAGCGGCATTTTCAAAATCAAATACAATGGGCAAGTAATTTCGTAGTCGAAGCTCATCCTTAATAGCATCCAGCACGGCTTTTCTTTCTGGCGTAAAACGCCCAAGTATCAGTACCGCCTTCGAGGTAATGGTTTCTATGACATCGCGGATTTTTTCATTGTTCAGCATCAGGTAGATGAACTGGGCGACGTCGAGATCATCTACAGTGACTTCTGGTTCACCGGGAGGAGTTATGATAAGGTCCTTTTGGACAAGGCCATCTTTTTTGATGTCCCAAACAGAGATCCCGTATATCCAGGTTCTTTCGAGGATAGCGTTTGTAAAATTTGTTTTAACAAGATTCGCCTCGTGCAGACTTGCTTCGGTAAGATTAGCCTCATAAAGGATGGCCTGAGAAAGGCTTGCACCGGCAAGGTTCGACGAAGTAAGGTTGGCCTCAGAAAGGTCTGCCCGGAATAAATTTGCTCCCGACATACTTGCCTTAACGAGAGTCGCTTTATCAAGTTTCGCCCAAGACATGTTTGCTCCCGTCAGCTCTATTCGAGACATGTTTGCCCCTGAAAGTATTGCCCCAAAAAAGTTTGCTTCAGCGCATTTTGAATATGATAAATTTGCTCCAATAAGAATTGCAAACGATAAGTTTGCCTTGGAAAGGTTTGTAACATATAGAATTGCATTACACAAGTTTGTTAGAGTGAAGTCTACCCCAGGAAGGTGGTGCATGGTAAGGTTTGCTTCGCTCAAATCAGGTTTTATTTCCGGGTTCTCCTCCCGCCACTTATTCCAAACCTCCACGCCCTGTTTCAATATTTTCAAGTGTTCTGGATTTGCCATAGTATAAAAAGCTTGGATGGTTCAAAATTGAAGTATTGCTTGGGCCGGATATTGCCCTTACCTTTGCAACGTAGTTCAACAGAGACGTATCAAGACGTGGCGTTGAGGGGCGAAAGCCATTCGGACGCTGTTGAGTACAAAAAAAAGGTCGGCTGACTTAGGTCAGTCGGCTTTTTTTATGCTCAAAATACGCAGGGATTGGCTACAAATACGCTTGCTATTGGTCGGTCACTTTGTCGGCTTCAAGGATGAGATTTCAATCCTCAAATCTCTTCAATAATAGCTCAAAGTTTATGACTTCTGCCTCCACAAAATCAATCTCTTTGAAAAGAAGCCCCAAAGGACAGCTCAGCCAAAAACAAATTTGGAGAATCAATGCGTGAATCTTTCTAACATAACTAGAAGCGGGTGTTGATTTAACTATATATGTGCCAGAGCTCGCAAAGCAATTAGGCTCGTGATGAGCTATACGGTTTCTCATATGATTGAGTGCCGATAGATGGTTAAATACTTCACTGTGACTTAAGCCTTTTGGACGATTTACAAAAATTTGGAGCAGAGAACCTCCTCCAGCGGCAAATTCTTTGGAGTTGAATAAATACCTCCAAAAACTGAAACTCATTGCTGCTAAGGAACGGTGTCAAAATAACTTTCCAATTTCAGGCCAATTATTTTGGCGT
>CAZPTQ010000052.1:0-27165 GCA_964589365.1 uncultured Saprospiraceae bacterium | reverse complement strand
TATGAGGGTTTATGAGGGTTTATGAAGGTTTATGAAGGTTTATGAGGGTTTATGAAGGTTTATGAAGGTTTATGAGGGTTTATGCTCTCGATTATCAACCTTCATAAACCCTCATAAACCCTCATAAACCTTCATAAACCTTCATAAACCCTCATAAACCCTCATAAACTACTGTTTAGGTTGAATTTTTATGTCTGTGCCAAGCCGCTGTAAGTAAGCTATGATGGCCACGATCTCTTTGTCTTCTATATTCTGATCCTTCACCCCCTGTTCGGCAAGGTTTTTCGCAATTTTTTGCGCCTGTTCTTGGGCGTTGCTGATTGCGTATTTTTCAAAATCCTTTGAATACGGGGTGCCAAGTTTTCGCAGTACCGTGATTTTGGCGGGCAAATCGCTTAAGTCTAGTTTGTCCGTCAGCAAGTGTGGGTAAGCGGGCATGATAGAGCCGGGCGACAGGTTGGTAGGATCATCCATGTGGTTGTAGTGCCAACTGTCTGGGTACTTGCCACCTTCGCGATGGAGGTCAGGACCAGTGCGTTTGCTGCCCCAAAGGAAGGGGCGGTCGTAGATGTACTCGCCTGATTTTGAGTATTCTCCGTAACGTTCAGTCTCGTCACGGAAGGGTCGGATCATCTGCGAGTGGCAGCCTACGCATCCCTCTCGGATATACAAGTCACGTCCAGTGAGTTCGAGCGGAGTATAGGGTTTTACCGTAGAAATCTTTGGCACTTGGCTTTCAACGAACACCATCGGCACTATTTGAACAATGCCACCAATGGCGATCAGGATAGTACTCCAAAGCAACATTTGCATTGGGCGGCCTTCGATCCAACGGTGCCAGTGTTCTTTGACAGCCGTAGCCTTCCCGCCTGCCGAGTCTTGGCGGGCAGGGGGGGAGGAGGGGTCGTCCGCATTCGCCAAATCTACGGCGGTTAAACGTGCAGGCGCTTCCGTTGCTTCATTGGCCATAAACTGTCCTTTGGCTCCAGTTTTGTACAGGTTGTACACACCAATGATGGTACCCACGAAGAACAAAGTCCCCCCTACTACCCTTAACCAGTACATTGGAAGAATTTGCTTCACGGTATCAAGGAAATTACCCCATGCGAGCGTTCCTTCGGGCGTAAATTCTTTCCACATCAGCGCCTGCGTCCAGCCAGCGAAGTACAAAGGCACAGCATAAAAAATGATGCCGAGCGTACCAACCCAAAAGTGAACGTTGGCCAACTGCTTGGAATACAACTCCGTACGATACATTCGTGGCCAAAGCCAGTACAACACACCGAAGGTAAGGAAGCCGTTCCAACCCAAGGCGCCCACGTGAACGTGTGCAATCGTCCAGTCCGTAAAGTGGCTGATAGCATTCACTGATTTGATGGACAACATAGGCCCCTCGAAAGTCGCCATGCCATAAGCGATCACCGCTACCACCATAAATTTAAGCACGGGATCATTGGCCACCCGGTCCCAAGCACCGCGCAGGGTCAGCAATCCATTGAGCATCCCACCCCAGGATGGGGCGATCAGCATGATGCTAAATACCGTTCCCAGCGACTGTACCCAATCAGGCAAGGTAGAATACAGCAAGTGGTGTGGTCCAGCCCAGATGTAGATAAAAATCAGTGCCCAGAAGTGAATGATGGAAAGTTTGTAGGAAAAGACTGGGCGGTTGGCGGCTTTTGGCAGAAAGTAGTACATCATGCCGAGGTAAGGCGTGGTAAGGAAAAACGCTACTGCGTTGTGTCCATACCACCATTGTACCAAGGCTTCCTGTACCCCCGAAAAGATTGGGTAACTTTCTGTCCAACTCACCGGCATTTCCAAACTGCGCACGAGGTGCAGCACAGCAACCGTGACCCAGGTGGCGATGTAAAACCAGATTGCCACGTACAAATGGTTTTCCCGACGGGTCAGGATGGTGCCAAACATGTTGACGCCAAAAATTACCCAAACCAGTGTGATTAGGATGTCCAATGGCCAAATCAACTCGGAATATTCACCACTGGTGGTAAGGCCCATTGGAAGGGTTACTGCAGCCAACAGGATTACCACCTGCCAGAGCCAGAAATGAATCCAGGAAAGTTTGTCGCTCCACATCCGGGCTTTCACGAGCCTTTGCAGGGAGTAGTAAACGCCCATAAAAATACCGTTGCCAACAAAGGCAAAAATGACGGCGTTGGTGTGCAAAGGACGTAAGCGGCCAAAAGTCAAATAGGGGCCGAAATTGAGTTCCGGCATCACAATTTGAAGGGCCATTATCAGACCTACCAGCATCCCCACCAATGCAAATACAAAGGAGGCTATCCCGAAGGCCCGCACAATTTTGTTGTCGTACTGAAATTGTTGTATGTTATTCATAAAGAAGGCTTTAAATCGTCGTCTTGTAGTTTCTTTTCTACTGCTCCCTTCTCTTCCAGGGAGGGGTTTGGGGAGGGCGGATCAAGGCTTGGGGTGTCGAACAGCATCCGAATGGCTGGCGTATAATCGTCGTCGAACTGCCCGTCGCGTGCTGCACGCAGGTAGGCAATCAAAAAACCTGCAGCGAGTAGTAGGCTTACCAGGATGAGGAATAACATGATCTTCATTGCACCGAGTGTGATTCCAGGAATGCTTGAAATCGGCTGCAAGATCGGGGGGGTAGAAAAAGATGCCGAATGACGCAGGTCAGGGTGGAGGGTGATTTTGGTCGCATTAAAATATTTCAATACCAGACAGTACTTTTACATTCGGTCTACACCTTTCAAACCTTATCATAGGATGGAATCTAACGCAATCCTCATTCGCGACGCACGCAGAATTCTAAATGGCGAATCATTCGATATTGCTGAAATAGAGAAACTGGCCAAAAATCTCAAAAGCCGCAATGGCTTTGCTTATGCGGCTCAATTGTATGAGAAGCTAACCATGGTTGGTGCTGCTGAAAAAATGACCAACTACTACGAGCAGCTGGCACTTTGTACCTACAAAGACCCTGACCTTCCCTCTTCCATTAAATTTGATCTGGCGGAGTCATTTTTGTCCAAAATCGGGGATCCGCTTAAATCAAACAACAGCGAGGTGCTCGGGATGATGGGGGGAATCCATAAGAGGCGGTGGATGTACGACAATCAATTCCGGCATTTGCTTTTTTCGAGGCACTTTTATCAGAGAGGTTTTGAAAAGTGGAAAGAAAAGCATGTTGATCCGATTAAAAATGTGAAGGGCAAAACCTCCAAAACCAAATCAGGAGCAAAACCCAGCGTTTCGGAAAAAGGAGCTCCAAAGCGCATTTTTGATAAAAAGATCAAAGGAAACAAAAGGGACTATGACGCTGGTTACACAGCGATCAATTACGCATTTCTACTCGACCTCCTTGCCGATGTGCGCACTGGCGAAACCCTCGAATTGGATGGAGCATTGCCCCCGGTAATCGGAATGTGGCAAATAAGAGCCAACGACATCCGACAAGAAATTGTGGATTATCTGACGGGTGACGCGATATACAAGGATGAAAAACTGATAGAAAGGTTAGACGATTGGGCCTATGCCACGCTCGGCGAAGCCTATTTTGGATTGGACCGTTTCGACGAGGCACTGTTTTTTTATAAAAAATACGGTGGTCAAAAACCCTCGCTCTGGGAATCTGAAACCTGTCGCAAACAACTTTTGGCCTTAGCTCAAATCCGTGCCCGGTTTGGCGCGGTGAAGCCCAGCGATTCGGAGGAAGAGAAAAAACAGAAGCAAGCCAGACTCCATGAATTGCACGAACACGTCCGCCAATGCTTGTTCGCCATCTTGCCACCCGCAGATGAAAGTGAAGGCAATAACCTTCCCCTGGTGATGCAAGGGAAAGTCGGTCTGGGCTTGTCGGGCGGTGGCTTCCGAGCCTCTCTTTATCATATCGGCACCTTGGCAAAATTGGCTGAGTTGGATGTGTTGCGCCATGTTGAAGTGCTGTCTTGCGTCTCGGGCGGCAGTATCGTTGGGGCACACTATTACTTGCTCCTCCGTAAAAAACTGATGGCCAAGCACGACGAGTCGCATGGTTATATGCATCCCACGGAGAAAGCCGAGTTGACCCTTTCGCAACGAGACTACCTCGACATTGTAGAGGAATTGACAGCCCAGTTCATGGCCGGAGTTCAAAAGAACTTGCGCATGCGGATCCTGTCAAGTTGGAAAAACTTGCGCATTTTCCTTGACCGGAGCTACACCCGCTCGAATCGAATCGGCGAACTCTATGAGAAGTTTTTTTACAAAAAAATCTTTACGGGCGAAGACGGCACAGGGAATTATGACGAGAAAGTGCTGTTGATGCAAAACCTTAAAATTGTGCCACGCGGCGCTCAAACATTCAATCCCAAAACTGACAATTGGGACCGCATCAACAAAGTGCCCATGCTGGTGCTCAATGCCACAACCCTTAACACAGGCCACAACTGGCAATTCACCGCTTCCTGGATGGGCGAACCACCAGGTAACATCATCCAAAAGGTGGACAGCAAGCCCCGTCTGCGCCGAATGTACTACGACGAAGCGCCTGCACCTTATACCAACAACATCCGTTTGGGTGCGGCCGTGGGTGCATCCTCCTGCGTGCCCGCCTTGTTCGAGCCGCTTTATATGCCTGGACTTTACCCAGGCGTGGATTTGCGGTTGGCGGATGGTGGGGTACACGATAACCAGGGAATTTCCGGTTTGATTGAGCAGGAATGCAGCATCCTGATCTTGAGCGATGCAAGTGGTCAACTTAACATCGAAAACGCTGGAGCGGGAACACTAGGGTCCTTTTTCCGCTCCGATTTTGTGTTACAGGAACGGGTACGAGAATTACAGTTCATGGATATTGAAGCCCGACGCGACACGAACCAGTTAAAAGGTTTGATGTACATCCACCTGAAAAGAGACTTGAACAAAAACCCGCTAAAATGGGAAGGATGCAACGACCCGACCCGGCGCGCCTGGCTGACTGAAGAACAAGACCCCAACAGTACGATTACCCAATACGGCATTCAAAAAAGTGTGCAAGAGCGTTTGGCCAATCTGCGCACCGACCTCGATGCGTTCAATGATGCTGAAGCGTATGCACTCATGTACAGTGCCTATAAACAAACGGAGTGGGCCTTCAAGGAATCAGGTTTGGCAGAACAATTGTCAACGCAAAAAGAAGCCTGCAGCCATGACTGGGCATTTCTCTCTGTCGCACCGTTCATGGAGGATGCTGCCCAAAAGAAACCACTTGAAAAGCGCCTCGACGTGGGTAGGGACCTCCCGTTCAAAGTGCTCCGCGCTTATGGAGTACTGACGTTGATGAAAACGGTGCTGGTAGTGACCGTTGTGTACGGTGCGTATTGGTTGGCAAACAACAACTGGGAAACCCAAATTACATTGCCCTCCTTGGCCGTTAAGACCCTTATCTTCGCAGCAATCGGTTTTGGGCTGGACGCATTCCTGGGTTTTGGGATGAGTAAATTTGCAGAGATCAGAAGCTTCGTCTTGAAAAAAGCCCTTTGGGCCATTGGTTCGGTCTTTGTAATGGTTTTGTTCTGGCTCTACCTCGCATTGCTCAACCCGCTCTATTTGTCCTGGGGAAAAATCGAGAACCTCCGGCGCACCAGCTGGTGGAGCAAGACGTGGAATCGCCTGCTCGATTTCTTGTTCTGATTATTCTACTTTCTATCGGGAAAAGCCGCATAGCGGCGACATTTGGGTAACCATCATGGAAAAACAAGCCAACAACCCCCTGCACGGCAAAACCCTGCAAACAATTTTGGAGCACTTATTAGCCACTTATGACTGGAAGGGTTTGGCTTATCATATTGACATCAATTGCTTTAAAAATGAGCCTAGTATTACCTCCAGTCTGAAATTTTTGCGCAAAACGCCTTGGGCAAGACAGCAAGTGGAGGAATTGTATTTGCGAACAATAGAGCATCTCTAACCCGCACAAGTCATCCCCTGCCCTGACTTTCATCATCCTCCTGCATACTCCGCGTTGGGCAACTTTGTGGCATAAAAGTCACACTGTTATGCAAAATACCACACCGATTTCCAAAGTCATGACCCGAAAACCAGCCACCGTTTGTCCGGACGACAATTTTGAGACTGTGCGCAACCTTCTCGAAAAACAGGGTTTCCACCATGTGCCGGTAGTTGAAAATGATATGTTGGCGGGCATCGTCAGTTACACCGATTATCTGCGCATCATCCGCGATCTGTATGCCAACGCAAAGGAGCAACTAGCCAACGAACACCTGCTCCATACCACGCTAGTAAAAGAAGTAATGACGAAACATCCTGTATGCCTGGCGCCTACAGATACCGTAGAAGATGCACTGCGGATATTCAAAACCAATCATTTCCATGCTATTCCTGTGGTAGAAGGCAACCGCCATTTGGTTGGAATCCTTACCACCCACGATTTGATAAAGGTATTGGAAAGGGTACTTGCCCCGGAGATTGATTACGCTTCTAAGTAAGTTTGCGCCTTCTTAAAACCTCGTAGGTTTTGAAAAACCCTACGAGGTTTATATTACGATATATGCAGCAAGGCCCAAAAGTTCCCGCAAACAAGCAGCCTCATCCCATTGGCACATCCCCACCATTTACTGGACTGACTACTGCGGAAGCAGAAAGCCAGCGCAGCATTTTTGGCAAAAACGAACTCGAAGCTACTCGCCGCCACCCTATTCTCGATAGCATTCGAGAAATCGCAACTGAGCCAATGTTCCTGCTGCTCACGGTCGCCTGTGTGTTGTATTTTTTGCTTGGCGATTTCACAGAGGCGGTCATGATGGTGGTGTCCATTTTATTCGTGACGGGTATTGAGTTGTATCAAGGAAATAAAAGCGACCGCGCCCTGGAAGCCCTGCGCAAGTTTACCCGTGCCCAGGTCCGCGTCTTGCGCAATGGCAAATGGGTGGAGCTGCCCTCCGAAGACCTTGTGCCTGGCGATGTTGTGAGCATAGAAGAAGGTGAACGCATTCCGGCAGACGGCATCTTACTCGAACAACACGATCTTTCTGTAGACGAATCGGCACTCACCGGCGAGAGTCTGTCAGTAGAAAAATCGGTGGCAGGCGATGAGCCACCAATCACTAATCACCAATCCCCAATCACCAATCACCAATCACCAATCAACAGTCTTTTCCAAGGCACCACCGTGGCCTCCGGGAAAGGTGTTTTCAAAGTGATTGCCATCGGGACAAAGTCCGAGTTCGGCAAATTGGGCAAATCTATCGAGTCCATTGACTCCGAAAAAACACCCTTACAAGTACAGATCAAGCGCTTTGTGCGACAAATGGCCATCACAGGTGGTTTGGCGTTCGTCCTGGTTTTTGCCCTGAATTTCTGGATCGAAAACGATGTGTGGAAAGCGCTGCTTTTTTCCCTCACACTGGCCATGGCGATCTTGCCTCAGGAAATCCCCGTTGCATTTAGCGCCTTCATGGGTTTGGGCGCTTTTCGGATGATCAAGCACGGTATCCTTGCCAAGCAGCCCAAGACGGTGGAAAGCCTCGGTTCGGCCACGGTAATTTGCTTAGACAAAACAGGGACTATCACGGAGAATAAGATGTCTGTCGCCGAAGTGGCTGACATTTCAGGGCAGGGTCGTACGCTGGAATTCGCACTATGGGCCAGCGAGCCAGAACCTTTTGACTCGATGGAAAAAGCCCTGTTAGAAGGCCAACTTTTAGCAACCTCCTCGACAAACGACCCGCGCAAGCATTTTCAATTGATAAAAGAATACCCGCTTTCCGGCAGACCTCCCATGATGACGCACGTTTGGGAAAAACAAGGCAACAATCGAATCATTGCCTGTAAAGGTGCCGTGGAGCGGATATTGGCTGTTTCAAGCGTTAAAGACAAATTGCGCGAACAGATTTTGACCAAGACTGAGGAGATGGCCGGACAGGGTTATCGGGTGCTGGGTGTGGCAAGCGCGACATTGGAGGGCAAGAATTTTCCTGCAGATCAGGATAATTTTGAATGGAAATTTGAAGGCCTGGTCGCTTTTTTTGATCCACCTAAGAAAAACGTCGGGGAGGTTTTTAAGAAATTTTACCAGGCCGGCTTACGGGTAATGATGATTACCGGCGATCACGCGGCGACCGCGAAAAACATTGCCCAGAGCACTGGTTTGAAAGGCTGGGAAACTGCCATGATAGGGAATGAAATTATGGAACTCAGCGACACCCAGCTGCGCGACACTGTCCAAAAGGTCAATGTGTTTGCCCGGATGTTTCCTGATGCCAAACTTAGAATCGTCAATGCGCTAAAAGCCAATGGCGAGACGGTGGCCATGTCCGGCGACGGCGTTAACGACGGCCCTGCGCTTAAAACCGCCCAAATCGGCGTTGCAATGGGGAAAAAAGGCACTGAAATAGCCAAAAGCGCGGCCTCTCTGGTGATCCTGAACGACAACCTGAATGCAATGGTGACCGCAATCCACATGGGTCGTCGCATCTACGACAACCTGCGAAAAGCCATCCGTTATATTATCTCTATCCACTTGCCGATTGTACTGGTTGTATTGTTGCCTTTGTTGTTCGGCTGGCCTTACACACACATATTGCTGCCCTTGCACGTCATTTTCTTGGAACTCGTGATGGACCCCACAGCAGCCATTGCTTTTGAAAACGAACCCGCCGAGCCAAATCTGATGCGCAAGCCGCCACGATCTGGCAAGGCCTCCCTTTTTTCGGGCAAAGAATTGGGATTCAGCCTGTTGCAAGGCGTAGCAATAACGGTTGGCGTGTTTTTTATGTATCATACTGCTATCGGACAGGGGAAAACCGAGGAGGGAGTCCGCTCTATGGTGTTTGCCACTTTGGTCACTGCTAACCTGTTTTTGACCTTGGCCAACCGCTCTTTCGACTATCCGCTACACCGGACCATATTCTACAAAAACAAGACGCTGCCTATCATACTCGGCATTTCGATTCTGTTGCTTCTGGCAATTTTGTACGTCCCGTTTTTAGCCAACACGTTTAAAATGGGGGTGCTCCCAGTCGCTGATTTGGGATGGTGTGCGTTGGCGGGATTCCTCAGCGTAGTCTGGTTTGAGGTGTATAAAGCGCTGCGTACCTGGATGGCATAGGCCTTCCGATCTCAGGCCATATCTACCCCCCTTATTCGCTACCCTCACTAAGATTTGGCGGTTTTTGTTGCTTGCTCACTCCGTCTGGTCTTTCGGTTTCCATTGGATAAGAGTCATCTTCCCCAAAGTCAGGAAGCAAGGAATCCGGATGTTCTTTTTCTTCGTTCGGATCTTTCGGATCAGGCTGCTTTTTGTTGAAATCCTCGTTCGTTTTCTGTTTTAGCATACTGTCACCAGACAGTTTGGGGGAGCTGTTTATATCCTTTATCATAGTCAAATAGTGCAAATCGTGAAAAAGTTTTCACACCGCAAAGGTTGGGCACTTGATAAGGGATCGTGTTATAGGATTTGGAGAAAAATTTATAGAATTCACACTTTACTGAACTGTTCACGCTATTTACCCGTCAGATGAGACCTCCACGCGGTCTGACAATGGAACGAGCAATCCTAAAGAAGAAGCAATTCTTTAAACCGCTCTTCTGCCGCCCGTTCCAAAGCTTCCCGGTCATCGGGGTGTGCGATGGAGATCAGTGCCTTGGCGCGTTCTCGCAGATTTTTCCCAAACAAAAACACCGCTCCGTATTCCGTCACTACATAATGGACATGGGCGCGGGTGGTTACCACGCCAGCACCAGGTTTGAGCATGGGAACAATCCGCGGGATTCCTTTTGCGGTTCGCGACGTGAGCGCGACGATGGGTTTGCCTCCCTCAGACAGCGCAGCACCGCGCATAAAGTCCATCTGCCCGCCTACCCCGGAATAATGGTAGGTGCCAATGGAGTCGGCACAAACCTGGCCCGTAATGTCTATCTCGATGGCACTGTTGATGGCTACCACTCGTTTGTTGCGCCGAATGACCGAGGCTTCGTTCACATAATCTACATCAAGAAATACAACGGCCGGATTGTCGTCCACAAAGTCATAGAGTCGCCGGGTGCCGAGCGCGAAGGCGGTCACGGTTTTGCCGGGATGAATTTTTTTAAATCGGTTGGTCACAACGCCCTTTTCAAGCAAATCCACCAAGCCATCCGAGAACATTTCTGTGTGTACGCCCAGGTCTTTGTGCTGTTGCAAACTGCGCAACACCGCGTCGGGGATGGAACCGATTCCCATTTGCAGGGTACTTCGGTCCTCGATCAATGCTGCAACTTGTTGGCCGATCTGTATCTCCGCTGTGCTTAATTTCTCTCCAAACCGCACTTCTTGCAAAGGGTCATCGTGCCATACCATCGCATGAAAACTGCTGATGTGGATCATGCCATCGCCGTGGGTTCGCGGCACTTGAGGGTTCACGTGTGCGATAACTTGCCGGGCGGCGTTGACGGCTGAGCGGGCGATGTCTACCGAAGTGCCCAGTGAGCAGTAACCATGTGCATCGGGTTCGGACACCTGCACAATGGCAACATCGAGCGGAATGATGTTTCGTTTGAACAATTCGGGGATTTCACTCAAAAAAACCGGCACATAGTCGGCACGGCCTTCATTCACCGCCTGGCGGATACTGCCCGAAACAAACAGCGAATTGAAGCGAAAATTCGGGTGGTATTGCGGCTTGTCCAGCGTTACGTCCCCGTAAAGGCTGATGGACACCAATTCCACGTTGCGCAAGCGCGGCACCTGTTCGGCCAATTGCTGGAGCATGAAAATGGGGGTACAAGCGCTACCGTGTACAAAAACGCGCTGTCCGGACTGGATGATTTGAAGGGCTTGTTGGGCGGAAACGTAGTTCATTTTGATATTTTTTCTTAGAAATCCCCAATTAACCAAATCTTCAAAAAATATCAACCATCCCTTTCAGAATGCCTAGCGCACCCAAACTGGTCAGGATATACATCGGCGTATGAAAATCCACGGCACATTGGAAGCAGAGAAAATTGATAACAAAACTGAGTACCAAGGTGAGTGCGCCGACTCCCATCCATTTTATGCCGCGTTGAAAACGGCGCTGATGTTTCTCTTTTGAAAGCGCATCAAGCGTTGAATCAACTGGTTCAACGCTTGGTTCGGCTGCCTGAAAGTTTTGCTTTGAGTTGTGCATTGATTCCATATTCGCTACTTAATTTGTAAAAAAAGGATTTCGAGTGCAACGATAAGGAAACAATTGGCCTTGTGCAAAATTTATGCTGTTTTTATTTCCTCAAACTCCACCCAAAACACGCTCCCTTCCTCCACCTCACTTTCAAAACCCACCGATCCGCCCATCATTTCTGCATAGCGCTGCACAATGTATAGGCCCAGGCCCGTGCCTTGCGTGGTGTTTGCAGCATTGCTGGCTCGGAAGAATCGGTCGTACAGGTGTTTTTGCTCCGATTTCGGAATGCCCATGCCCTTGTCGCGGACGCCTATCCGTATCTTTTTTTTGTCAACTGTGGATTCTACCAGAATCGGCGCGCCCTCCGGTGAGTATTTTATTGCATTGGAAATCAGGTTGATAAGGATGTTTTTACTCAGGTTGCAGTCCAGGTGCACGGTTGTTTCCCCTGTATGGCGATGTTCGAAGCTTTGCCCTGGCTTGAACAAATTTTTCATGCCTTCATGCACTTCTGCCACGCAGTCTACCAAACTGACTTCCTCCAAACTCACTGCAACTCGACCTTCTTCCAGCCGGCCCAAGGAGAGGAATTCCGAGAGTATACTATTCAGCCCGTTCACTACTTTTTTGATGCGCTCAGCGTGTTTTTTTACGTTCTCGAAATCCTTGCGTTCCGCATATTGGCTCACCAATCCTGCCGACGAAGACACTGCGGTGAGCGGGGTGCGAAACTCGTGAGAGGCCAGGCTGACAAAACGGCTTTTAAGTTCGCCCAGTTCGCGTTCTTTGTCAAGGGCTTCCGCCAGTTCGTTTTTGGCTTGTTCTAATTCGACGGTGCGTTCCGCCACTTTGCTTTCCAAGCCTTCGTTAAGTTCCTTCAAGGCTCCGCTAAGGATTGCGAGTTCTTGTTTTTGTCTCAATATGGAGTCCTCGTGGTTTTTTCGGAAGGTATTGTCCACTACAAATGCCACAACGAAGGCCCCTTCCGAACTTTTAAACGGGCTTAAGCTCACCTCTACGGAGAACTCTGAAGTATCTTTTTTTAGCCCTTTAAGATCAAGGCCAATGCCCATACTTCTTGGGGTAGGGTTTTGATGATAGTGCTCACGATGTTCCGTGTGCCGTCGGCCCAATCGGCCAGGTATCAATGTTTCCACTTGCTTGCCCAGCAACTCGCCAGACTGGTAGCCAAAGAGTATTTCGATGGCGGGATTGGCCATTACAATCACGCCTTTTTGATTGGTGAGCAGTATACCATTCGTGGCATACTGAAAAAGTGCCCCGAATTTTTCCTCTTGTTGCCCTTCCAATTCGCGCAGGGTGATAAATCGGACCACAAAAAACGCTGCCGCCCAAAAACTCAGAACTGGCGGTAGTCGTTGCAACAACATTTGCTCCAAAGGCAGTTCTTGTGGTTTGATCACTGCACCGATGACTGTCAGTGTCGTTGTGACTACTGCAAGAAGCAACACGTCGCTTTTTTCCTTAAAAAAAATAGCCAGAAAGTGTGCCAGCAAATAGGCGAACACAATGTCGAACTGCCTGGGCAACAACAAATCTGCTACAAAAACAGCAGATACCAACATCCAGATGAAACGCGACCAATTGGCGTCGCTGCGAAAAGTAAACATGGGGGCGAATATACAAGTGTGCGCGTTTTTTCAAACAAACTAAGGTGCCATTCTGCGGATGCTGCACTAAGCAGTAGGATTACGGCAAAAATCATTTTTTGTTCTGGAAATAGTCTTTTTTACAAATAGGTATTTCTCCCTGAACTTAAAAACAGGTATAAATACCTGCTAATAGGACATGTTTGTTTTTCACCTTTGCAGATAAATTAAAATCATTCTTCACGCAACTTGGCCATCAGGTTGTAGAAACCACTCCTGTTCAACATTTAATTTTTTGCCATGTCAAAACTTAACAGTTCCGTTGAATCGCACATCAAAAGCACTAACAGTCTCGTTTCATCTGCCGAAATGTTTGTTAGTGGTGCGGAAGATGTCAAATCTTTGAAATCTTCTGCCGAGCGTTTTATCAGTGCTGCCGAAAACCATGTCGCTTCCGCCGAGGCAATGGTCAGCAGTTCAGAAAAGCATCTTGCGAACCTCAAGAAAGTAGCCAGCACGGCTGAAAAGTCTGTAGCGCATATATCTAACTTTTTAGGTGCTGAAGACAAGATCCCAAAAGGTTCAAAAGGCAAATAAAAGCCCGGCTTCATTCTTTTGGAAGCAAGCCTATTCAATCAAGAGCATGCATTCATTTTTCTAAAACTAAAATCAACAATCATGAAAAAAACAACGACGATTACCCTTCTTTTTGCAGCCATAACAATATACGCCCTTTATATTGGATGTGGTCAGGGAGCACCAGATGCCTCTAAGTCCTCAGCCCCTCAGGCCAATGTGCTGGTAGCGGGAATGCCCACCCGATTGCCCCAAGATGCAATGCAGTCCTGCACACTGAGTCAGGCCGAATTCAATAGCTGGTTTGCTTCTGGCACAGCCTCCGAAAACGGTTTGGTACAGCCTGCCAATAGCGTCACGTTTGGACATAATAACAACTGCGATTTTTATAAGTGGTCCTGGCAAATGTTTGCCTGGTTGGTGTCTCCGTTGGCTGCAAATGAAACCGTAATGGCCAGCCCGGTATTTTATACGGTGTCACCATCGAATGCATCAAATCAGCGCACTTTAATCCCGCATATAAAAGGCCAGGCCCTTCGCGTCTCAAGCAGCATTACCCAAGCCGGGCCGAATGGGCTTCCCACCATCATGGACAAAGCCGGGAATTTGCATGAGATTGAAAAGTCCGCCCCCAAAGCCAAACTTATGTTGCTCAAAGGGACACAAAAAACCGGAATTAGCAAGGTTGAAATAGATGCCAATGGCAAAGCTATTTTCAAAGACCTGGCTGGAAAGGTGATTTTGAACCCCAAAGCCTTAACCAATGCAAAAGGCCGTGTAGCGCAGGCATTTACAGCAACCAATGGTCAAACGGTACTACTCGGGCCGAATGGAGTCGTTGAATCGGAAGAAGGCCAGGCGGGAGGAAGCCATGGGCTTATGTCCCAGAATGGTTCGATTGTTTATTATGTAACTATGGTAAATGATGTTTTTGCTGTATATCTCAGTGCAGCAAAAACCAACCAAATGTCAAATCTCCGATTCCCAACTACCGCAGCACAAAGAGACAGTATTGTGGCCCTTGCAACTGCAAATGGTATTAACCTCCCGGACCCAGATGCACTTGCCATTGAAATCAAAACATCATGGGTAGAGGCTTCCACACTGCCAAGTACAGCCAATTACATAACGATAGATGCTATAATCCCGACCTACAACAAGACAGATAGTTTTTGGACCCCAACGGGGGAGCAGACCGTGAAGCTCGCCCTGTTGGGTGTGCATGTGGTGGGCAGTACCGCTGGACACCCCGAAATGGTATGGGCAACTTTTGAGCATCAAGAGAATTCGCCCTTTGCCGCATATCAATACCTCAACAAAAATAATGTAGTGGATACAGTACCCGCTGAAACTCAAGGCAAATGGACACTTAGCGCAGCGCCCAACGGCAGCGGTTCAAATATTGCTCATTTTACTGCAAATGGAAATACCCTCGTGGCGGAGGCTGGTTTTAAGATTAGTCCCAGCAATACTTCCTTAGTATTCCCTTGGGGTTCTGAAATGGGCGTATCTCCAAATAAAGAGGATGGCTCTTCAGCAGCATCAAACAGCGAGGTGATCGCTATCAATAACTCGGTATTCGGATGGCTGGTCGGAAATGACATTCGAAAAAACTATCTGCTTATTGGCGCTACCTGGACGAGTGGGGGCGTTGCGCCTTCCGGGAAAAACTTTTCAACCAGCCCAACCGACCCTGGCGCTGCCATTGGCACCAGTTTGTTGGCTAACAGCACTATGGAGACCTTTAAACAATCCAATTCCAATAGTTGCTTCGGCTGCCATAACAATAACAATGGCTTATTACCAGGTGATCTGAGCCACGTTTACGACTCGCTTCAACCCCTGCCTAATTTCAAAATAATACCAAGTAAGTAGATAATTGGGGGTGCTCAACAGAAGTTCCTCGAGTATTATACTACGATTGTAACTGCTTAGGTGGAACACGGATGGCACGGATGGGATACGGATTTGCACAGATTTTTTGTGCAATCTCTCAGAAATCTGTGCAAATCCGTATCCTATCCGTGTTCTACCTGAGCAGTTGCCTTTTTTCTTTAAAAAAATCTCCCTGATATAAGTCTTCTCTTGAGATTGCATCCCAAAGTTTTAATTTTTTAACTGGACTCAACAATCCAAGCAGTTGTTCCAATTCGCCCGGTTCGTAACTGAACAGCTTTGAAATACATTTGGCGGTATACTGAATATCCTTCTTCGCCAGAATAGCGGCAAAATCTTGTACCGTATGGATATCAATATTGTTAAGTTCGTTTTCAAGGTGTGGGTGTTTTCTTCCAATTCCCTTATCGCAGTCAATAATATAAAGCCAATTTACTTTGTCGGGATATACTGAAGAAAAGACCTCGCTTATATGTTCCTGACTCGCTCCTGTGACATTGATATCGTTAATAAAAACGATGCCCCGGTTGCGAAAATCGTCCTCCTCAATAACAAACTGGTTTCTTTGTATTAATTCCTTCCTTTCTTTCCAGGTGTACCTGCTATAGCCGCTAAAAGTATTTAAATCCCGGGCGTTTTCATGTATAGAGCCTTCTTCTCGGTTATTGTACAACTGGACGACCGACAAATTCGGGTAATTCAGTTTCAGCCGCTCGTAAATTTCCAAGCTCAAAAGAATGGCTGCGGTTGGTATTCGTCGGCTTGGAGGAGCGGTCAGCACCCAGGAAGTATAGGTAGGATTGGCCACTATGATTTCCACTACCACAGGCGTGAGCATGTCTGCAAAATATTGCACACTGGTGTTAACCCCTAACTTCAACAAAGGGTATTCCTTACAAACCGGATGACTCAAATCAAGCGGGTATTCCGAAAACTGATAAAGGGAATGAATTATATCGGCGTCTTTAGTCATAGAGGCTATCTAAAGTTTTTTATATCCGCCCAATGCGCCGTAAGTGCATCCAAATACAATTCGAGCGTCCCCAATAGCATTTCCCGACTTATTTGGTTTGCCCTAAAATCTGCTGCCAGACCAAAACACAGTGAATTGATCTTTTTCGACCCTTCTCCCATATTATACCCCCAAATGCTGCCTGGAGCGTTTACTAAATGATAGGGAATCTTTAATCCTGGATCCGGGCAAACAAATTCATCATAATCCGGCCAAATCGTACCGCCCCAGCGCAACAACTTGTCAGAAACCAGGCTAAGCAAGGGGTGGTCAAATTTTTCCTTCACCATATAGGTCTGAAAATCAAGCAAGGTAGCCCGTGAAGGTTCTAAACTTATTGCGCGGGTATGCTGAATGTTGATGCCCTCAAAAACAAGCGCCCCCATGCCATCTTGATAGTGACAGACCCTTTCTATTTCGGCTTTTTGCTCCCGATTGAAAAAATCAACATGCTGGTCTCCATAATGTATTTGCAATTGTCCATCTTCTTTCAAAATCCTTAAAGTTGTTACACTGTTGGCAGACGTAATGCCATACTTTCGAAGCAATTGCTCAATCTCCAGTTGTACTTGCTGACCCGCTGAGCCATAAGGGTAAAGTCCCCCTGAATCCCTGGGCCTTTGATGGGCTCTTCTGACCAACAAGCCGGCAGGGTAATGGACACCAAAATCGTTTATTTCGTCAAAACCAAGGTCTATGATTCCATAAGATGGCAAGGTTTGAAAATGGGTTTTGCTATGCTTGAAAATTCTTTGGAGCAATTCCTGCACCACCAGCTCTACAAAAGCATACCCAAGCTGGTACACACCATTGCTGTGCGAGCCGTTGACGGGTATTACATTGGGCCCCACACCGATGCCTTTTACGTCTATCAACCTGTTCTCAAAGGCAGGAGTGTCCCGATTGCCGCCCAGTAAAAGTCCTTGGTTGTTGTCTTCAATCGAAAATACCAGCGCCCGGCCATATCCTGGGGGACGATATGCCTTTACCCGTTCTTCTCCAAGCGCGATGGGGGTATTGACCACCGATTGTTTTGCCTGACTTTGGGAAACAAAAGCTGTATTGCGCAGCATCCATTCTTCTATTTTTTGGCAAATAGCGAGCTGCTTTGCTTTTCCTTTCAAGGGTTTCAAGCGTGGAAATTCTAATTCCAGCACCTGATCCTGAAGTTGTGGAAAATCGTGTTGAAGCAACGCACAATTGGCATAAACAACCCGTGCACTGGCCACACGCAATACGGTTTCGGAGGTAACGCCCTCCTGATCCAGGTCTTTTATAGCACGAATCATTGCTGCTGGAGCAAAGTATTCTCCGATATTATAGATTTTAGACGCAGATTTCGAGGGCATTGTGGATGTTTTTTAAGACATGCTCTAATCATACAGTGCAACAACCGAGGTGATCCGGTCATCAACCATCACTTTTCTTAATTGCATTCCATACAAATCAGACAATATCTGATCCGTGATCACATCTTCCGTAGTACCCGACAAATAATCGTCTAATCCACGCAGGATCAATACTTTGTCTGCAACATGGATAACATGGTTGGGGTCGTGCGTTGAAAAAATAGCCGTAGTATTGGATACTTTCAAGGCACTGATTATAGACAAGATATGGTTCTGATTTCCAAAATCAAGGGAGGCACAGGGTTCATCAAAGACGATACAGTTACTGCCGAGCGTCAAAGCGCGGGCTATCAAGGCCATTTGTTGTTGGCCACCGCTCAGTTGGGAAAAATTTTTATCCAGGAGTTCTGTGATGCCCAGTTTTTCTGCGCATATTCTGGCAATTTCATAATCGGACTTCTTTGGCACCGAAAAAGCTCCGATGTATTGATATCGGCCCATTACAATCGTATCCAGCACGGTCATGTCGTACACGAAATTTACTTTTTGAGGCACATAACCTACTGGTGGAAGGATATCAATTTTGCCCTGTTGAGGCTTGTTAATCCCTGTGATACATTTAAGGAGCGTTGTCTTTCCGCTTCCATTTTTCCCAAGAATGGCACACACTTCTCCTTGCGCTACCGACAAGGAAATATTCCTAAAAACCGGGTGCCGGCTTTCGGGATAGGTGTAGGCTATTTTTTCGATGTTGAGCATATAAGTATCTGGGCGTAAGATCAATCAATTGGATACTTTTCGAGTATGTAACAAATAAGCCAAAACTGGGGCCCCCACCAATGCCGACAATATTCCAATTGGAATTTCTCCAAAAGGGGAAATACGCACCAGTGTATCGGCCACCACGAGGTAAATACCTCCAATAAGCGCGGAGGTCACCACCAGGCTTCTAAAATCGCTCCCCGTAATCATTCGCGCTATATGTGGAACCACCAGCCCTACCCATCCGATGGTACCACTTACGGAAACGGTTGCCGCCGTCAATAAAGTAGTCAAGGCCAGGAACAATATCCTTAACCGAACTACATCAACGCCCAACGCATAAGCTTCTTCGTCGCCCAAAGCCAGCAAATTAATCACATAACGGCTTTTAAAAATGACGGAAAAACAAATCAAGCATACCGCCCCGAGTAAAAGGACTTTATTGACATCAGCGCCATTAAAACTCCCCATTAACCAATAAACGATGACGGGCAAGGTATCTCTTGGATCCGCAACAAAGGTGACTACCGAAACCAGTGCAGAGAATAGGGCTCCGGTCACGATACCGCCCAAAATGATAGCCAGTATATTTTTACTGCCCACTTTTCCGGCGATGCTCATGGTGAATAAAAGGGACAATACGCCGCCCACAAAGGAACAGGCCATTACCGCGACCCCGCTCAATGCCATAAAGATAGCCGAAACCGCGCCGAATGCCGCCCCGGAAGACACCCCAATCATACTCGGCCCCACCAAGGGGTTTCGGAAAATGCCTTGTAGCACTGCTCCAGAGACAGAAAGCGCCATTCCAGAAAGCGCCGCCAATAGTATCCGGGGCAGGCGCAACTGGAATATCACGCTGTATTCAACTGAGTTGCCAGCTGAATCGGGATGTATGAGCTTTTCCCAAGTCGCGTGGTATAATTTTTCAAATGAAATGGTATAGCGTCCCAGCATCATTGCCAGGCAAATAGTGAGCAATAAAGCAACTAATAAAAACACCTGAAGCGCAATCTGCCTTTTTGCCATTTTTACTATTTGCCTTTAAAGTTCGTATAGGATGGAGATACACTATTTTCATGATAAAACAATACTTGATCTATATCCTCCTCCGTCAGGTTTATTTTATATTGCCAGGAATAGGATTTTTGAATTTCCGCTCGCAAATTGAAATCAAAAAGAGCTGGCTGTATCACTTCTGCCATCCATTTCCAAATAAGGACGGATTCGTTGCTTCCCCATAAGGGCACTTTGAAAACGCGCCGGTTCCGTACCGCGCTTAGGTCTGCCAGTATCGGATTTCTATAAATATCTGTCGGATTTGTATTTTTTAGCCAGCCACCCAAAAGAATTATATCCGGGTTCCATTCCATTATTTGCTCCAGATTTACGCTACGGCCCACTCCTAATCCAGCGCCCAGGTTCCGAGCTCCTCCCACATTTATGCTAAAATGCTCATAACACCTTTCCCCGCCTACGTTGAGGGTTTCATAATTGTAGAAGAAGATCACTTTGGGCTTGTTCTCGTTTGGAACAGGGCCGCCAATTGCCTTTATTTGTTGAAGAGTACTATCCCGCAATTGCATGATGCTATCCGCCATGGTTTCGCGTCCAATAGCCTTCGCTATGATATTCACCATGTCCCGATCGTTTTGATCGCTCCCGTCATAGTTGATACCCACCACATTGAAGCCAAAACCCTGCATTTGCGCGATCGCTTCCGGGAATCTGCTCCAGGTCAGGATCATATCAGGCTTTAACCCCATTATCTCCTCGATATTAGGCACAAATCCTTGGGTACAAACCTTATCCGACAAGTTTTGAAAGCCGGGAAAATAGTGGTTCAGGATATTGGATTGCATGCTAATTTTTGCCGCAGGGTTAATGCCCACCAAACGTCGGTCGCTGGCGTCAAGCCCAATAACGATAATTGGTATCGGGTGTTTGCAAAGACTGATGATCCGTTCAACTGGGCCTGAATGTCGGTCTGGCATGTCTGTTTGCGGCGTACTTATGCTCGTCTTGCTGACAAGATAAATTACACTGCAAATGATGGCTATAAAGGCGAACAGATACAATCTATTCATTCCACCAAAGTTTTTGATAAAGCGTAGCTAGCGGGATATTGGGATTGGTGCTAAGCTCCGTCTGAGGGTATAATCCCCTCCATGCAAAACTGCTGGCCACCGGAACGTCATTGTCATCCCGAGGTATTGCATGATAGCTTGGATATTGATAATTTTGACGCCGCACATCTACCCAACTTTCGACATTCATTGGAAACATGGCAATATATTTTTGTGTCATGATCTTTTCCAAAGTAATGCTCGCAGCGCCTTCCTGGGCATTATTTTGTTTGTAGTCTGCTATCTTTTGCACATACAGCGTCAGATCATTGCCACTTAGCGTCCCAGTGTACCAGGGAGACACTTTGTCAATGGAGGCAACGATCCCCTTATTGCAGGCCTCCGCGGCCCTTAGAAAATCTCCCGCTCTAAATGCAGCCTCTGCTTCGATAAAGCGGAATTCAGCATAGGTAGCAAGATGCATGGGGGAATCTTTTTTGTCGAAATAGCCGCCTAATCTGGAGTAGGTCTGGATCAAATTGCCCGTAGTAGGACTGCTGTTATCTTTTCCGCGGTATGCGCCGTCAATGATGGCTTTGGTCCAGTAGTTCTCCTTTCGTGGATCATGGGAAGTTTCCAACAAATTCATAAAATCATAAGCCGCTACCATCCAGGGATTCTGCGAATAAAAACCAGACCAAGGATTGTCTCTGCCTGAATTCTTGTAAGGATAAACAAAATCGCCTTCTGAGGAAATAAGCCCTGCCGCCAATCCCTTGTCTACATAATCCAACACATCATTGGCAGAGCCTGCTGGATCTTTGATACTTAGGTGGTTGTGAAATCGCGCCAACAACAAATACGCAAGCCCTTTCCATTTTTGTATATTACCGTTGTATACAAAATCTTCCGAGCCTAACGGTCTAATCGGGGTACGGCTCAAATCACCCACACTTCCTTCCAAAAGGGTAAAAATCGTATTGTAAACCGTTTCCTGTGCATCGGTACGAGGTGCTGGCACCAAAGGGCCTTGTAGTGCTTCAGAATAAGGGATATCGCCGTATAGGTCCGTCAAATACCCCAAAGTATACGCCGTCAAAATTTTTGCCACCGCTACATGATGCCATAACTCCTGCTCCGTACCCCGTTTTATCACATCTTTTGCGTCCAAGAGTCCGTTATAGTGCTTGTCCCAATCGGATTCTCTGTTGGTGATCTCGTTCCAATTATCATAGAAGCTGTAAGTCCCTGCAAATGCACGGATAAATGTGCCACTCATAAAATCATAACTCTCTTCTCTGCTTGAAAACTCGGACAAAATATTGTCTTCAGCCGCTGTCAATACCAGTTTGACGTCTGCCGTGACGGGGTTGTTGGGGTCGGTATTCAATGCTTCAAAACTCTTTTGGCAACTAAAAAGTAAGAGCATTGCAAATAGCGGGAATATTTTTTTCATGTTTTACAGGTTTAAAAGTTCATTTTTAGAGAGAAACTATAACTTTTGGTTCCTGGCACACCAAACATGTCAATCACTTGAACATTACCCGGGCCTAACACGCTAGCCGATTCCGGGTCAACGCCACTGTAAGGAGTGCTAATCCACAAATTGCGCCCGGAGGCTGCCAATACGATTCGTTTAATGAAGGTATGCTTCAACCAATTGGGATTGATCTGATAACTCAGGGCTATATTTCGCAAGCGAACCCAGGAGGCATCTTCCATGCCAGCTTCGTCCACGAAACTGCGTTTTGATCTAAAATAGTCTTCCGTGTAGGCTACTTCTTTATTATTGACAGCACTGGTAGATTTTACGATTCCCTCAAAAACTGTCTTTGTACCCAGTTTTTCAACGTCAATATCGCTGCCAAAAGCCCACATGGCAAGCCTCGATTCGTTCAGCAAGGATCCACCTTGTTTGATGTCAAATAAAAAACTCAGACTCCAGTTTTTGTAAGCGAGTGTATTGGATAAATTCATGGTCCAATCTGGATTCGCATCACCCATAATTTTTTGATCGCTGGATTTAATCGGATACCCATCGTCGCCGATCAGGAGATTGTTTTGAGGGTCCCGTTCGTAATAAGAACCGCTCACGCTCCCATAAGCATAGCCTGGTTTTACAATAATATTGGCGCCAAACCAGGCAGATTGACCGATGATGATCTCATTTAAGCCCGCTGGTATCTCCAATACCTCGTTCTTGTTTTTTGTAAAATTCAGACCGGCATTCCATTTCCAGTCTTTTGTATTTCGCAACAAATTGGAGATAGAAAAGGTCGCTTCCAAACCCTTGTTTTCAATAACGCCTGCATTCAGGATATAGGAAGTGTATCCGGTACTACCCGGCAAAGTAGCCAGCGCGATTTGATCCTTGGTGGTCCGTTTGTAGTAGGTTAAATTCAGGTTGAACAATTCATCCAAAAAAACCAAATCCAAGCCCAATTCGAGGGCGGTGGATATTTCTGGTTTGATATTTTGATTCTTTGAACCGTTGGCTATTGAAAAAGCGGATTGGCCTGCAACGATATTGCTCAAATAATAGGTGTTGGTCGTGGCGTATATGGGGGCATCATTTCCTATCTGAGCGACAGAAGCCCTTATTTTTCCTATATCCAACCAATTCGTTTGGAGGAATTTAGAGAAAACAAAACCTGCACTAGCGGAAGGATACAAATAAGAATTATTGTTTTTAGGCAAGGTGGAGGACCAGTCGTTTCGCGCAGAAAGTTCCAGAAACATAAAATTTTTATACCCAAAATCCACTTGTCCAAATGCACCGATAATTCTTCGGTTTTTAGTGCTGTTGGTCACTGTAACCGTTTTTGCATTGGAGATGTCGTCAAAATTTTTAAGGTTTAATGACTGACCGTAAATAAAGGAACGGTCGAAGTGTTGTTCAAAAACATTATTGCCAATCAAGTAATTGATACTCAAATTACCGTTAAGGATATTTTTGTTACCCGACAATATCAAATCAGAATTAATATCCATGGAGTTGGCATACAGGTCGTAAATATCTCCCTCCAGAATAAAAGCGGAACCTATGGGGCGAACCCGTTTTCTTTTTTCTCCAAAATTGTCTATTCCAAGTTTGTAACTTAAATCAAGGTTTCGGGCAAGTTTGTATTCCAGGCCAACATTCCCGATCAAGCGATTCACGTTGCAGGTTTCCGGCTCATTTTTGACAATCCAGACGGGAGAAGGCTTAAAATTTGATTTTGAATAGAAGGTTGAGTTCCCTTGACTATCTTCCCATGGGTCGTTTATATTATACACCGAGGCAAAAATGGTGCTCAAGCCATACGTTGGGCTTCTATAACCTATTGGGAAAACCACCATATCCGAACCTATGTAATTGGAGCTCATGCTCAGGGTCAGTTTGTCGGTCAGATGGTAATCACCTTTCAAAAGAAAAGAGCGTTTTTGATAGGAATCTTCTGGCATAATAGAATGTTGATTTACATGCGTAATGCCAGCAAAAAGACTTCCTTTGTCATTCCCGGCAGAAAAACCAAGGGCGTTGTTTGTGGATAGTCCGGTTCTCCAAAAATCGTCGTAATAGCCTGTGTAGTTTGGAATAAGCTGGCCGGACACATCTTCCAAGCTGCCGTCCATATTCAAATCAATGACCGTTCCGGCTGGAAAAACAGGATTGTCCGCATAAGCCGGGCCAAATTTTCGGGTGGAATTGCCGTTGAAAACGCCGCCTGAGCCTTGAGCGAATTTATGTTGAATCTTGGGATATCTGCTTATTTCAGAAATTTCCACCGAGGAGTTCAGTGAAATATCAAAGCCTTTTTTCCCACTTTTGGTTTTAATAATAATTACCCCATTATTCGCCCGACTGCCGTACATAGCCGTAGCCGCGCCCCCTTTTAAAACAACAATAGATTCTATATCAAATTGATTGATATCAATGGCCCTGTTTGTCCCCCGATAAATGCTATAGGCATCGCGATAGTCTGCCAAGTTGCCTCCAGCATTGCTTGGATCCGTTTGATTGCTGATCGGAACACCATCTACCACAAACAAGGGTTGATTGTTGCCGCTTATGCTGGAATATCCGCGTATAACAATATTAGAGCCTCCACCTGCCCCGCCTCCAGCAGGAGTAATATGCACACCCGCAAGTTTTCCATTCATTGCATTGACAAAGTTGGATTCTCCTGTATTTTCCAAGTCTTCCCCACTCAAATTCTGCGCGGAGTAGCCCAGTTTTAGTTTTTCTTTTTTCCGGCCAAAAGCGGTTATAATTACATCACCAAACGTAATATCCTCTGCAGTTAAACGAACATTGATTTCACCACTTGTTCCCACGGTGGCTTGTTCCCGTTTCATGCCCAGCATGTAGAATTCCAAAATATCTCCTACAGAGGCTGTTATTTGATATTGCCCGCTTTGATCAGTGGTTGCACTTTTTGAATTTGCCTGCACCTTGATGGTAACGCCGGTCAAGGGCTCGCCATCTCCATCTGTTATAGTCCCCATTATGGTTTTTTCTTGAGCATACGCAGTTTGATTCCATCCTAATAAGAGGATTATGAGTATAAGTTTTTTCATGGTCACTATTTTAAATTTGAATCCGCCATTTGCCATTTTAATTGAATAACGAATGAATATCATTTGACGGGCAAAGGTGAAAAACAAATATTACCCATAAAAGGGTATTTTTACCTGTTTTGAAGTTCGGCGACGAATGCATTTCAAGCAAATTTTCGCTTTTGTTCCTTGCCTGAATGGAAATAATATTTCTATTGCGGTTTTTAGGCCAGCCCGCCTTTCCAACCTGCTCTAAATACTATCATGCTCGTTTTATCCGCCAAACTGCAGCTAAAGCCAGTGCGCCTGCAACCCAAAATCCCCAACGGCTTTCTTCCACCCAACCCATTTCCCACATACGAAGGCTGAAAAATGCCAAACCAATCGCCAGCACAGCGAAACCAAGCCGACGCATTACACGAGCCAACAATTTTACACTTGCCTCAATATCGGGCGTACGGATTTCAATTTCGCCCGCTCGAGCTTTGCGAAGGGTCTTCTGTATCTCGTCGGGCAGGGCAAGCGCATTCGTGAGCGTACGCTGGAGCAGATCGCGTATGTAGCCGATCGTACCGCCTTTCTCTTTCAACAAATATTCCTGGGCAAAAGGGCGCACGGTATCGAGCGGGTTGTAAGCGGGATCAAGGGTGTTGCAAAGTCCTAGCAGGAGCGAGATGGTGCGGCTGAGCAATACATAATCTTTGGGCACCTGAACCGTGCCCGAAATGCCGCGAAAACCAATTTCGCTGATAAGGTCTGACAAACTGTTGTTGAATGGATTGATCTGGATGTCGCGGAAATTCAAGCCTTCAATTTGGATTTCATTTTGAAAGAAATTGCGGAGCGCGGCGATCATTTTACGCGCCATTTTTTCTGCCTCCGGGCCATCCGCCAGAAAGCCCATGCTGCGGCAAGCGTCCAACATCGCGTCCGTGTCATTTATCACCGTGGCTTCTATGAGTTGGATGATGCCCGCCCGGAATTTGGGGGAAATGGCGGCTGTAGCCCCAAAATCAAGCAGCACTACCTGCCCTTTTTCATCAACCAGCAGGTTGCCGGGATGCGGATCTGCGTGGTAAAAACCGTCTTTAAAAACCATGCGGCACCAAATTCTGAGCAGCCTGGCGGTCAGTTGCCGACGGTCTATGCCCCAAGCATCAATTTGTGCCGTGTCCAATATTTTTGCTCCGGCACTGTAGCGCGTTGTCAACACCCTTCCAGTAGAATATGCTGCAAACACTTCTGGAATTGACACCTCTGGTTCATCCACGAGGTTTTGGCGAATCGTTTCCATCACACGGGCTTCATTGGCAAAATCCAACTCCTGCTCGATCATCTGCCGGATTTGGGCATACATGTAATTCAAGCCCTTGATGTCCATAAACCAAGAATATATCTGGGTCAAACGCTGCACAATTCCCAAGTCTGTTTGAGCAATTTCCTCAATATCAAAATGTTGTACTTTAACTACGACTTCCGTGCCATCCAACAAAGCCGCCCTATGCACCTGCCCAATAGAAGCAGTAGCGATGGGCACTTGATCGAATCGGCTGTAAAATGCTTCTGGCAACTGACCGAACGCTTCTACCAAACGTTGCTGCACTTCCGGGTAAGGCCGTGCCGGCAGACGGTCTTGCAGGGCTTCCAAAGGGCGTTGAAAAGCCTCGGGAAGAAAGTTGGACATAGCGGAAAGCATCTGCCCGATTTTAATAAAAAGGCCTCCCAATTCGAGGATGGCTGTTTTGACGCGCTCGGCATTGCGGATATGCAGTGCCTCGATCCTGCTATTGTACCAGCGGCGCCCTAAGAACCAGCGCAGTAACATAAGGCGGAGGTAACTGGTAGCAACCACAAGCGCCGTCCAATACGCTTTTCGGATTCGGCTGGATTTGGAATGTGACATGGCAAAATAGTATTGAGCTGCAAAGGTATGCCTATCATAAATGCCTGTTTTCAGAATCCGTATAATGTAAATGAACACTGGCGGCTTCAACTGGAGCAGAAAAGGAAACCGGCAGACGATTTTGAACTCCTTACGGCGAAAGCCGTCGGCTGAAATAGCAACAGCCCCGGCACCGTTTAAACGGGCCGGGGCTGTTGCTATTATTGATTCGGGCGGGAATCCGCCGTGCGCGGGTCTTTCGACCCTGCACTTCTTACTTCGCTTGGATCATCTTCTTCGTTGCAGCGTCCGTAGAAGTCTCCAACTTGTAGTACAGCATGCCTGTGGTGTTGATCAGCGCG
>CAZPTQ010000051.1:24096-27348 GCA_964589365.1 uncultured Saprospiraceae bacterium | reverse complement strand
TTTTTTCAAAAACTATCTCAATGAATCAGAGTGTGTTAGAAATTGAGTTGTTAACATACCACGACCCTTATACAATCGAAGCGCATGGGATTGAAAACCTTTCACATACAGTGATCGTTGGAATGGAGATTGAGGATGAAGTAAAGCCAGGTTTGCTTGCAAGGAAAGCACGGAGAGTTTTCTTCTAATATCAAATACAATGGCCATCCCGAAATATCGGGATGGCCATTGTATTTGGTATGCTAACAAAACTATTTCAAAACCGCCGCTTCCAAAATGTAATCATATTTATACCCGGCCCCAAAATCCTTGTTTACGGCTACAACACCTTCCAAAGTAACAATAGAGCCTAGTTCAATCATCTCCGTTGTAGTCACCGTCAAGTCCAGGTTTTTGCCTGAGCCATCCTGAATGTGCAGCCAATTTCTGCCCATGATCATGGGGTTGATTTTGACGCACTTGCCCGTTATTTTCACTGTTTTGCCAGCGTATTTGGAAGCATTGGCCACCAAATCCGAGATTTTAATAGCACCAGGTGCTCTTTGAACATTTTTAGGAGGCGCCAAGGCTTCTGCAGCGGCTGGAATTCCACCGACAGCAGGGCTGGTTTCCGCGCCCTCTTCCCGGAATTCGCCCACCAAATAAACCGTTTCAAAAACTCGGTTGAATTCCTTGCTCTGGAAATTCTTTTTCAACAATCCCCCCCTGTAATAGCAGGTGCTGCCAATTTTCACAGGCCGTTTGGTAATGGCAATCCAAAATTCCTCCTGATTTTCTTTTACCCTTAAATAGGTATATTTCTCGGTATTAAGGGCTTCGGCTACTACGACTTTGTGCTCAGCGGCACTCATGTCTTGCGGAGCAGCATTGCCCTCAGGTGTAGCAGCTCCGTTGGGCACATCCTGAAATATGGGTGCCTTGCTTTGAGCGCCATTCGATTCGGCTTCAATGACCTTGGGTTTGGAACCGCAGGCAGGCAGCGCTAGTCCAAACAAAATGAGCGCTATAAACTTCGTAATTTGCATGGTCAATTTTCTTTATTTTTTTGAATTGAGTAAGGAACGGTGTCAAAAGAATGGCACCAAATTGGGAAGTTATTTTGACACCGTTCCTAACTTAAAACCGCTGAATGATTTTTGTATTAAACCGATTAAAGGTTTTGCTTTGCTTGTCAAAAGTGCCTTCATAATACAGGTATAGAGCCAGTTTTCGGGTTATATTCCAGGATAAATCTATTCCCCCGATTTGTTGCTGGATTTTATACTCGTAGTTATTATAATCATACTCGACCCAACGGTAATACACCTCGCTGTTCAGTTTTCCCCGTACGATTTCTTTGGAAATGCGGGCACCATAAATCCTGCTATCCAAATAATTGGTTTGCAAGAGGTTGGCCGAAAGGGAAGCCGTTGCGTTTACCCAGGGCAGACGACTAAAATTGAGATAAGAATTGACGTTTTTGGAAAGATTGATATTGCTTTTTTGGAAGCGCCAACTGGCATTTGCCCCCCAGCTGATTCGCTTGCTGATGCGGTAATTGACCCCAAAACGCAATCCTTGACGGGTTTCATCATCTATGAGCTGGTCAATATAACTTTTATAGGATTCATAGTAGATGATGTTCTTGCGGTTGTCGTAAGAAGCGGAAATACCCAGCTTTTTGGAGATTTTATATCTTAGCGACAGGAGCAAATTGGTCAAACTCATGGAGTTGCTCACTTGCTCATTGACTACTTTGTACATGTCCACTTCAAAAGAACCAAACAGGTTCAGCTCTTTTGACAGTGCATTGGAATGCTGGAAATACATAAAGCGCCGGTCGGTTTTAGAGTGGTTGCGTTGTTCGACCACGGCAAAAGTGGTTTCTCTTCGTTTAACCGGATTCTTATTTACATGGCTTACATAAGCACCGAGCTGAAACAAATTAAAATTGAGGCTGTAATCCTTGTAATCCGGCCTTGAACCGACGATGGCCCCCACCAAAAAATGCCTCAGGCCTTTCTCTACCTGCATGCCATCTATAGCGCCCATGCTCGAAATGCGCTGGTTTATTTTCCGCCCTAGACTGATGGATGAGTTTTTGTCTATATCGTATTTGACGGACAAGGAATAGACCTTAAAAGCATCATTGAAATTTTCTTTCACCTGATTCCACTCGCCGATGGTGTGCCGGAACGTGATATAGTTGTCGGTCGAAAATCGCGAGTTTGACAAGTTGTTCCCCTGATAAGTAAAGGCGTAGCGCATCCGATGCGTTTGATCAGCGCCAGAGAAGTTGCTGTAGGATGCCGCCGAAATCCGGCCTTTAATTTTTTGCTTGACATGGCCATCCTCTTTGTCGTCGTGAGGGGGAATTACTATCGGCGGCGGCTTGAGGGTACTGTCTTGCCCTGGAGCTGCAGTTTTGCCTTTCTTCTGCTTTGTCTTCTCAGGTTTCTTTTCAAAGACGCTTTTTGAATAAAACTCGTCTCCCAGCTTTGCTTTTTCCGTCGAGCGCGCAGTGCACACGCAGGAGGTAGATGACTTGTCTTTTACTACCAGGCTTGGAAGGAGCAGTTCGCCTTTTTTTAAAAACAAGGTATCCCCTTTATTGATGTGTTCGGTAGAGCTGAACTTCACATACACATTTTGAGAGGAGACATACGTGACGATACCTTTCTCAACTACCGTCTCCTTCTGAGCAAACAGGAAGTTTGAGCAAAACAACAGGCCAAATACAGGCAAAAGGCATCTCATGATTTTATGTTGTTTAGTTGCTGCCATCCGGGTGGCAACTGTAACATGCCGGGCTTGAATACTGATATCCTGACACCCCCTGATGATCTTGGGCCAATTCTGCGGGATTGTCATGTTCATGGCAATCAATACAACTGAAGAGCAAAAAATTGCCGGGTATTGTGTGGCATTCTACACATTGATCCCATTCGTCCTTATGCCTACCGCTATATATAGGAAAATACTGCTGGTCGTGGTTAAAGGTGGAAGGCACCCAGGCTGTTTCTGTATGACAGTTCTGACATGTAGTCGGGAATCCCGCTGATTGGTGGTTTGGGTTGTTTGCCCCATTGTAATCTGCCTGGTGGCAGCCATAGCAAGTGTTCGGGGTATTGTTGTAGTTGCCGTTGTGGCAATCAGCACAACTGGCGCTTGTATGGGCGCCATTCAAAGGCCAATAATTATCGTGAATCGGGAAGGTGGCGGGTTCCCAATCCGGGGCCGTCGTATGGCACATCGCACAATCCGTCGGGATAT
>CAZPTQ010000051.1:4974-23996 GCA_964589365.1 uncultured Saprospiraceae bacterium | reverse complement strand
ACTGGTTAGCAACATGATTCGGGTCACTTGCCCCGTTGTAATCCGCCTGGTGACAGCCCACGCAAGTGTTCGGTGTGTTGTTGTAATCCCCGTTGTGGCAATCCGAACAACTGGCAGTGGTATGCGCCCCATTCAAAGCGTAATAATTGTTGTGAATCGGAAAAGTGGCTGGTTCCCAGCCCGGGGCGGTTGTATGGCACATCGCACAATCCGTCGGGATATTCAATGCAATGTGGTTCGGGTTGGTGCTTCCGTTGTAATCGGGGGTATGGCAACCCTCACAAGTGTTCGGCGTGTTGTTGTAGTTCCCTCCGGGATGACAAAGAGCGCAGTCGTTGGCGATAGCAATGTGGGCGCCCGTGAATGGGTAAATCTGATTGTGGTCATAAGTGGAAGGGGCCCAAGCCGTTTCGGTGTGGCACAGTGCGCAATCCGTCGGGAACTGCGAAGCGGCGTGGTTCGGGTTGCTCGTGCCATTGTAATCCGCCTGGTGACAGCCCACGCAAGTGTTCGGTGTGTTGTTGTAATCCCCGTTGTGGCAATCCGAACAACTGGCAGTGGTATGCGCCCCATTCAAAGCGTAATAATTGTTGTGAATCGGAAAAGTGGCTGGTTCCCAGCCCGGGGCGGTTGTATGGCACATCGCACAATCCGTCGGGATATTCAATGCAATGTGGTTCGGGTTGGTGCTTCCGTTGTAATCGGGGGTATGGCAACCCTCACAAGTGTTCGGCGTGTTGTTGTAGTTCCCTCCGGGATGACAAAGTGCGCAATCGTTGGCAATCGCAATATGCGCTCCTGTAAATGGATATACCGTGTTGTGGTCAAAAGTTGACGGCGCCCAAGCTGATTCCGTGTGGCAAGTGGCACAATCCGTCGGGAACTGATTTGCTATGTGGTTTGGGTCGCTGGCGCCGTTGTAATCGGCTTGGTGACAGCCCACGCAGGTGTTCGGCGTGTTGTTGTAGTTCCCTCCGGGATGACAAGTGGCGCAGTCGTTGGCAATACCCGCGTGTGCCCCATTCAAAACGTAATAATTGTTGTGAATCGGGAACGTGGCAGGCTCCCAACCTGGGGCGGTTGTGTGGCACATCGCACAATCAGTCGGGATGTTCAATGCCACGTGGTTCGGATTCGTCGAACCATTAAAATCGGGCGTATGGCAAGCCGAACATTGCGTTGGCGTACCAGCATATCCAGCCGCGTGGCATGCTATGCAATCTGCCGTAAGGTGTGCCCCCGTGAGCGGGAACATCGTTGTGTTGTGGTCAAAAACATTGTCGGCATCGCCGGTAGGGTGACAGGCCAGACAAGCTGAATTGGTATAGGTATAACCGCCCACACCGTTGTGGGCATCGTCTGTGGTTGGGTTGGTATGGCAAGTGATACAGGTAAATTCCGAATAATTTGCCGGGTTGGTGTGGCAGTCTGTACAAGCATTCCATTCCCCGTTGTGCTTGCCACTGTAAATCGGGAAATACTGGGCATCATGGTCAAAAGTGGCGGGCGACCAGGCCGTTTCCGTGTGACAAGAGGCACAATCCGTGGAAAACTGGAGTGCGACGTGGTTTGGGTTCGACGCCGTATTGTAATCAGGCGTATGGCAACCTGCGCAGGTATTCGGGGTGCTGTTGTAGTTCCCTCCGGGATGACAAAGTGCGCAATCGTTGGCAATGCCAGCATGCGCGCCGTTTAGCGCGTAATAATTGTTGTGGATTGGGAAGGCTGCGGGCGTCCAATCCGGGGTCGTCGTGTGGCACATCGCACAATCCGTGGGGAGGCCCAGTGTGACGTGATTGGGGTTGGTTGTGCCGTTAAAATCTACGGTGTGACAGCCAGCGCAGGTGTTTGGCGTATTCGTGTAGTTCCCTCCGGGATGACAAAGGGCGCAATCGTTGGCGATCGGAACGTGCGCCCCCGTGAAAGGATAGATCGCATTGTGATCAAAAGTGGATGGCGCCCAAGCCGTTTCCGAGTGGCAAGTAGCGCAATCTGTCGGGAACTGTGCGGTCAGGTGATTCGGATCGGTCGTTGCGCTATAATCTGCTGCGTGACAGCCGTTGCAAGTATTGGACGTGTTGTTGTAGTTCCCTCCGGGATGACAAAGGGCGCAATCGTTGGCAATCGTGGCGTGTGCGCCGTTCAGCACGTAATAATTGTTGTGGATCGGGAATGTGGCAGGCTCCCAACCGGGGGCCGTCGTGTGGCACATCGCGCAATCCGTGGGGATATTCAGCGCAACGTGGTTCGGGTTGGTCGTGCCGTTAAAATCTGTGGTATGGCAAGCCGAGCATTGCGTCGGTGTGCCGGCATACCCTGCCGCATGACAGTCCAGACAATCCGCTGAAAGATGCGCTCCGATCAGCGGGAAATTGGTTGCATTGTGATCAAAGGCCACATCCGCGTCCCCGGTCGGATGGCAGGAAAGACAGGCCGAATTCTCATAAACATAACCGTTCACGCCACTGTGCCCATCGTCGGTTTCGGGATTCTTGTGACAAATAGTACAGGAAAACTCCGCAAAATTGGAGGGATTTGTGTGGCATTCAGCACATTGCATCCATTGCCCCTTGTGCTTTCCGCTGTAAATGGGGAAAAACTCGGCATCGTGCTGCGTGTATTGTGCAGGCATCCAATCTAAGTCGGTCGTGTGGCAAACAGCGCAATCGTTTGGCAAATTGGCCTGAACGTGATTCGGGCTGGTGGCACCTTCAAAATCTGGCTGATGACAGGCGTAACAATTGGTCGGCGTACTGGAATAATCGCCGCCGACGTGGCATTTCGCACATTCAGCAATTTCGTGCCCTTTAGTCAACGGGAAAAAATCGTGGTTCACTTTGTCCGTTCCCCAACCGGGCTTCGTCAGATCATGACATTCCAGACAATCCGTCGAAAAGCCTGCTTGTTTGTGGTTTGGGTTGGTGGTCGCGTTGAAATCTTTCAAGTGGCAGCTGGCACAATCATTTCCAATCCGGTTGAATTGCAAGCTCGAAGCTGAAAGGTGGCACGCTTCACAACTTATAGATTTGTGGACGCCAGTGAGTGGAAACCCGTTTTCCTGGTGCAGTTCTGTGATGTTGTCCACGATCCAGTTGCTGGTACTGTGGCATCGCGCACAGTCTGTTCCCGCCGTCTGTTGGTGCATATCGGCATGGCAGGAAATACAATCTGAATTGGCCTTTGAAAAGATCAAACTTGAGTGACAGGCCCGGCAATCTATGATGGCATGTTGCCCTTCCAATTTAAAATTGGTTTTGTTGTGTTGAAAACGGATCGAGTCAATCCCCATTTCCCAGCCTGTTATCTTGGAAACCGTTGGCTTTTCCGGGTCAAATTGCTGCCAAAATGCGGCCTCAATTTCCCAACCCGCCGAGGTATGGCAGGCCGCGCAGTTGATTTTCATCGCTGCTCCGTGCGGGTTTTGCGACCACAAACTTGCTGTGAAAACCAGAAGGAAAATGATGGATAATAGACGGTTCACGTTGCTTTTTTATTTTAATTTCCTTTAGGATGACAAGAATAACAGGCCGTGCTTGTATGACTGTAACCCGAAACGTCATCATGTTTATTGGCGAGTTCTCCAGCATTGTTGTGTTCATGGCAGTCTGTACAACTAAATGCCTTAAAATTCCCTGAAGTAGTGTGACAATCTGCACATTGGTTCCATGCTCCATCATGCTTGCCACTGTAAATGGGGAAATACAATGCATCGTGCTGCGTGGAACTGGCTGGCCAGCCAGGGTCGGTGGTATGGCAGGCCAAACAATCGGTCGGAAAATTTCCCGCCTCATGGTCAGGGTTGGTAGTCGCCTGAAAATCTGCCGCATGACAAGCAAAACAGTCTGTCGGCGTATTCATAAAACTTCCCCCCGTATGGCATTGCGCGCAGTCGTTTATCTGATGCCCTTTGGTCAATGGAAAAAACAGATGGTTTGCAGCCCCAGCCTGCCAAAGCCAATCTGAAAGTCCCGGATCGTGGCAATCAATACAATTCGTCGAATATCCTTCTGTATTATGGTTGGGGTTCGTTGTGGCCATGTACTTGTCGAGGTGGCAATTGACACACTCGTTTCCGATGCGGTCAAACCTTAAAGCCGTCTCCGAAAGGTGGCAGTCCGTGCAATTTGCAGAAGCATGGAGTCCAAATAGTGGAAAACCGTTTTCCAAGTGTAGTTCTGTGATATTGTCCACCAACCAATTGGACGAATTGTGGCAGCGAGCACAATCCCTGCCCGCCGTTTGCTGATGAATATCTATGTGGCAAGAAACACAATCCGAACTAACTTCCGAAAAAACGAGGCTTTCATGGCAGCCACGGCAATCAACGGCAGTATGTCTTCCTTTTAGTTCAAAATTGGTTTTGTCATGTTGAAAACGGGGTGTTTCTGCCCCAGCCCCTGGTTTTTGTAGATCCGGTTTTTTCCAAAAATCTGCCTCAACTTCCCAACCCTCCGAAGAGTGGCAGGCCGCACAGTTGATCTTCAGCTGCGCACCATGTGGACTCTGCGAAAACAGGTTCGCAGAAAACCACTGGAATAGTATGATTAAAGCCAGGCTACGCATTTGATTTAATTGCCATCTGGATGGCAGTTGAAACAAGCTGAACTTACATATTGATATCCGTTCACTCCTTGGTGATCGTTGGCCAGTTGCGAAGGGTTGTCGTGTTCATGACAATCAATGCAACTGAATGCCGTGAAATTTCCCGGCGTTGTATGGCATTCGACGCATTGACTCCACTCATTTTTATGCTTCCCGCTGTAAATCGGGAAATACTGCTGGTCGTGATTGAAGCTGGAAGGATCCCAGGCATTGGTGGTGTGACAATCCTGACAGGTTGTTGGGAAGCCGGCAGCGACGTGTTTCGGATTGTTTGCTCCGTTATAGTCGGAGGTATGGCAAGCATAGCAGGTGTTGGGCGTATTGTTGTAGTTCCCTCCGGGATGACAAAGTGCGCAGTCGTTGGCAATGGTAATGTGTGCCCCCGTAAATGGGTAAATTGTATTGTGGTCAAAAGTGGCTGGTGCCCAGGCTGTTTCGGTATGGCAAGTGGCGCAGTCGGTGGGGAACTGTGCGGTAGCATGGTTCGGGTTGGTCGTCCCATTGTAATCTGCCTGGTGGCAAGCATAACATTGTGTTGGCGTACCCGCATATCCACCCGCATGGCATTGGACACAATTTGCCGTGAGGTGCGCACCTGTCAGCGGAAAAGCCGTTGTATTGTGGTCAAAGCCATCGTTTGCAGATCCGGTTGGGTGGCAAGCCAGGCAGGCCGAATTGTCGTAGGCATAACCGCCAATCCCATTGTGGTCATTATCCGTTTGGGGGTTGGTGTGGCAATTCGTGCAGCTAAATTCCGTGTAATTCGCCGGGTTGGTGTGGCAGTCCATACAGGCCGTCCACTCGCCTTGGTGTTTACCGCTGTAAATCGGGAAAAACTGCGCATCGTGGTCAAACGTTGCGGGTGCCCAGGCCGTTTCGCTGTGGCAACTGGCACAATCGGTGGAGAACTGGGCCGCTACGTGGCTTGGGTTGTTTGTCGCGTTGTAATCGGGGGTGTGGCAGCCTGCACAAGTATTCGGTATGCTGTTGTAGTTTCCTCCGGGATGACAAAGTGCGCAATCATTGGCAATGGCTGCGTGTGCCCCATTTAAAGTATAATAGTTGTTGTGGATCGGGAAGGTGGCAGGCGTCCAGTCCGGAGCGGTGGTGTGGCACGTCGCACAGTCGGTCGGGATGGACAAAGCGACGTGATTTGGGTTGGCGCTCGTTTCAAAATGCTTTTGATGACAGGCAAAACAATCGGTCGGCGTGTTGGAAAAATTGCCGCCAACATGACATTTCGCACAATCTGTAATTTCGTGCCCTTGGGTAAGCGGGAAAAAATCGTGGTTTATCTTGTCTGTTCCCCAGCCCGGCTTCAAGGGATCGTGGCACGCTAAACACTCCGTTGAAAAGCCCGCTTGCTGGTGGTTCGGACTGGTTGCAGCGTTGAAATCTCCTAAATGGCAACTGACACAATCATTCCCGATCCGGTTGAATTGCAGGTTGGAAGCCGAAACGTGGCATTCCTCGCAACTCACCGATTTGTGGACACCCGTGAGCGGGAATCCGTTTTCCTGATGGAGTTCTGTAATGTTGTCTACCAACCAGTTAGACGAACTATGGCAGCGAGCGCATTCTGTCCCCACGGTCTGCTGGTGCATATCATGATGACAGGAAATACAGTCGGAACTTGCTCCTGAAAAAACCAAAGTCGAGTGGCAGCCTCGGCAATCAACCTGTGCATGTCGGCCTTTAAGTTCAAAACTGGTTTTGCCGTGGTGAAAACGCAGGGTGTCAAAACCCAGGTCCATGCCCGTTACTTGGGAGATATTTGGCTTTTCCGGGTCAAAATTTTGCCAATAAGATGCATTAATTTCCCAGCCCGCCGAAGTGTGGCAGGCCGCGCAGTTCATTTTCATGGCTGCGCCGTGCGGGTTTTGCGCAAATAATTTCATGGCGAAAACCAAAAGAAGGACAGTGAAAATCGGCTTGGCCAAAATTGATTAAATTTAAAGTCTCAGTTCTTACTTCGAGATTCCCAGTATAGATGGTTGCCAAGGGCTGTATTTTTTTCTGACAATTTTCTGACAAAGTGCTGAGTCATGCTACTGGGCATTTCCGAATTTTCCGTAAGACCTATAAGGTTTTCAAAACCTTATAGGTCTCGTTTCAAAAAATGTCCAGTAGTGTGGTGCTGAGCTCACTTGTGGCAGACCACACATTCAAAACTTTCAAACTTATATTGCACAAAGGTTTTGCCGCCTTGCGCAATTTCTTTGTGGCAAGCCTCACAGGCCACTTTTATGTGTTTGCCGTCAAGTTTGAATCTCGTTTTGTCGTGGTCGTATTGCTTTATTTCCCAACTTTCATTGCCATGGCATTTCGCACAATCGGTCACGCCAAACTTTTCAAACTGCCGATTGTGCTCCTCTTCATGGCAACTCGAACAGGTAGCAGGCAGGCCATCAAATTTTCCGTATTTGAAGCCCGTTTCTGGTTTGTGACAGTCGCGGCAGGCCGTTTTGGCGTGTTCGCCCAGCAATTTAAACTCGGTTGTACGGTGGTCAAATTTGCTGTCCCGGAAACTTGAAGTGACGTGGCATTGATCGCAAGTTTTGTTTGGATACCATTTTTCGGCGATTTGCCCTTCGTGCGGGTCTTTGTGGCAATCCACGCAGCGCTCGCCAATTTGCCTGAACTTCCATTTGTTTTTGGATGGCGGCGTACTCGAAAGATCGCCCTCCTTCAAGTGACAGGAGAAACACGGCGTCGCCAGGTGTGCACCGTCAAGTTTATACTTCGTTTTCGCGTGATCCTCGATGGTAAAAATGCTGCCGATGAACCCATCGGTATTATGACAAACATTACAATCCGGGCTGACATTGTAAACGGCAAATTGCTTTTCGTGATAATCTTTATGGCAATCAGCGCAATTCTTGAACGGCAGCGGGTCGGTCATTTTTTCCGAAGTATGGCACTTTTTGCAGTCCACCGCAACGTGTTTGCCTTTGAGTGCAAAAGCCGTTTTATCGTGGTTGAATTTGTCCAGATCCCCCGTTTTTCGCCAGCCGCTTTCGTTGTGGCAATCCACGCATTTTCCGCCGAATTTGCCTTCATGCGGGTCCTTGTGGCAGGCCTCACAATCATTGGTGGCAATGCCCAATCTGTCCTGAAAAATATTGATCGGCGTGACAACATCCATTTTATGGCACTCCCGGCAATCCACGTTATGGTGTTTGCCTTTTAGTGGGAAATGGGTCTTGCTGTGGTCGAATTTTCTCAGTCCGCTTTGGTCAGTAAACGCTTGCGCAGTGTGGCATTCTTTGCAGTTGGTGCCGAGTTGGCTTTTGTGGACATCTTCATGACATTCTACACAACTCTTGAATGGCACATCGGCAAATTTCTGGAACTCAGCACCGTTGCGTGTTTCCTTTTTGTGGCACTCAATACAGGCCACATCCTTGTGTTTTCCGCTGAGCGGGAAATCAGATTTGTCGTGGTTGAATTTTTTTGCGGGTTTAAACTCCTCGGCGTTGTGGCATTTTGCGCAATCTTTTCCGAGCGTTTTTTGGTGCACGTCCTTGTGGCAATTAATGCACTCTTGCCCCAGGCCGAGGAACGTTTCATTCTTTTTTTTCAACTCCGGTTCGATCACGAAATCGGGCGTGTGGCAACTGCGGCAGTCAATTTTTTTGCCTTTGCTCGACCATCCGCTTTTGTGCCTGCCGGTCAATTCGTAGCCCGTCAAATTGTGCTCAAAGGCGTTTTCATCAAAACGGATCATGTCGAATTTCCGTCCGTGGTGATCGCTGTGACATTTTGCGCAATCCTTTCCTTTCACATCCCAGGAGGCGTGGTAGCCCTCGTTTCGGTCTACCCTTGATTTGATGTCTTTGTGGCAATCAAGGCATTTTGCGTTGGAGACCTTGCTCCCCAGGTCGTGGCATTTTGTACAATTGGACATACCTTCCAAATCCTTGTGGGCATTGGACAGGTCGCCGGGCGAGAGTTGCGCCAGCATCTTTCCGACGAAGAGGACGAAAAAAAGTATGTTGAATAAAATGCGCATTATGCTACTTGTGTTTTTTGACGGTGTACCCAAATCGCTTCGTGATCTCCACCCCGGCCTTTTTCAAAAACTCGGTAGGCAGCTCGCCTCCGGCAAAAATATACACCAGGTCATTGTCCAATGCCAAAGGCTCCGGATCTTGTTCTGTGGCCAAAACGATCTTGTCTGGCTCGATTTTCAAGAGATTGCTTTTCAGTTTTACCTCAATTTTGCCTTGATGGACGGCAGTATCCAATTTCTCTTTGTTCTTAGGTTTCAACCTGCTGAAAGCCTCGCTCCGATAACTGAGTATCACATGATTTTGCTCCGACAGAGAAAGTGCTGCCTCGATGGCGGAGTCTCCACCGCCCACAACGACCACCCTTTTCTCTTGCACGTTTTCAGGCTCGAGGAGGCGATAGGTAACTTTTTCGAGCATTTCGCCTGGAACACCCAATTTTCTTGGGCTTCCGCGACGGCCAATCGCCAGCAGCACGTTTTTGGTCTTAAATTCCTCTCCTTTGAGGGTGGTCACCTGAAAGCAGTCTTGCAGCGATTGAATACTTTCTACTTTGGTGTTTTCCCGGATACTGATGTTGTTTTTTGCCATCACGGATTGCCACAATTCGAGCAGTTCCGTTTTGCTGGTATCAAACAACTTTACTTTTCCGTGCAAGGGCAAATCCATGGGCGCGGTCATTACGATTTTGGAGCGCGGGAAATTGAAGACCGTTCCGCCCAGTGAATCCTGTTCGAGGGTCAAAAAATTCAAGCCGTGCTTTTTGGCGGTTAAAGTAGCAGAAATGCCTGCCGGACCTGCGCCAATAATGACCAAATCGTACATCGAAGGGTCTTTTTTGAACCCCGACTTGACAATGCTTTGTACAGCGGCCTCCCCTTGTTCCACGCTGTTTTTGATCAATCCCATGCCCCCCAATTCTCCGGCGATGTAAATACCGGGTACATTACTTTCAAAATACTGGTTGACGTGGGGCAGGTCAACACCGCGTTTCTCCGTCCCGATCACCAATGAAATCGCTTCCACCGGACAAGCATGGAAACAGGCCCCGTGGCCGATACATTGAGAAGCATTGATGAGGGTTGCCCTCCCGTGTACGATCCCAATGATGTCTTTTTCCGGACAAGCTTCTATGCAGGCCCCACTTTGGATGCAAGTACCCAAGTCAATCACCGGGTGAAGGGAAACCGGTTCAAAGGTGCCTTCTTGAATTGCTTTTTCAATTTTGGCCTCAACAATCTGAGAGGCCTTCCCCAGCTTCCGCAAATAGAGATAAATGACGATGAAGCAAAATAATAAAACGACCCCGTATATGATGATCTGTTCGAGTAACATTTTCAGTGCTTAAAAAATCCAACGATATCCAAAAGTAATCGTCACGCCAACGTGTATAACCATGATGATCAACATGATAAGCGCAAAAGGCAAGTGTACTATGTGCCAGTACCTGAACAGTTTTTGCATGGTTAGCAGGCGTTCAATGCGGTTGTTCAGGGAGACTTCATCCTTCACCAGGCGCACTACTTTTTTGACGTCAGGTTTAGCCAGCCTGTTTGCCAAAAGCACGTTTTTAACTTGATTTACAGTCTTTTTGTCTCCAAAATATTGGCTGAAAAAGCCCCTGCCGGTCTTGACTGTTGCCGCCTGTATAATGGATTGTTGGCTTGCCTCGTCCAACTGATAAGAACTTTTAAGGATTTCTTCGAGATTGACTTTCATGGCCTTCACTTCGTTCAAATTCAACTCCCGTCCTTCGATGGTACGTGGAATTTGGATATAAATGAACCTGCCAACCACACCGCTTGCTACAACCGCCACCATGCTCCAAAAACTGATCGAGACGATGCCACCGAATTTAAAAGCCGTGTGAAAAAGGATCATAATTGGCCCAATCGTACACAAGAAAATGTGGAACTCCAGCCAATATTTCAAACGCCCAAAGCGGTGCAAAAACTTGTATTTCTTTTTGGCAATATAACCAAATACCCCAATCAAAATGAGCAACGTGCCGACAATGCCCAAACCATGCCCGAAGACTCCGCTTGGCTTGAACCAATCATGGTCAGGATGGTAAAATCGCTCTTCAAGCGGGGTGATGTAGTAAGGGATCCCCTTGTAAAGGAGGAATACGGTGGTCAAAACCACAATACTTACCAGTGTTGCGATATAAATCCGATGAACCAGTGGAGACATAACCCGCTATTAGTTTTTCTGTATAGCGTATACTTCGAGATAATCGGTCAGATGGTTGCCAAGGCTTGGCTTTTTGTGAGGAATACGTTGAGGAACACGTTTACTAAACTTTCAAAGTTTTAGTAAACGTATTCCTCACAAAGCCGAATCAGCCAAATGTCGGCATATTCAGACCGCAAAAAAGAATTTGAGCAAATGACATGAATTATGGTCCATGCTGAGATTGGTCACCAACGGGTTGAAAGAACTTGAAGGACTTTTATAAGATCAAATCTGTCACGAGGCAACCATTCGAAATATTGCCCCGAATAATATAATGGTACAATGGACAAAAACCGGTTTGCTCAAATAATCGAAGGGTGCCGCCGATGCGACCGTGCATTTCAAAAAGAGTTGTACCAGCTCTTTTACCAGTACACGCTCAAAGTGGGACTGAATTATGCTTCTTCTCTGGAAGAGGCCCGTGAAATCGTGAACGATGTGTTCCTGAAGGTGTTCAATAAAATTGAAAACTATCGGCCTGAGCAACCATTTAAGCCCTGGCTCAACAAGATAACGGTGTACACCGCGATAGATTATTACCGAAAAAACATTAAAAATGAGCCGTTAATGGATGATTTGGAGACCATTGTTGGGAAAGGTGACCCTGCTGACATCATTTCTACGATTTCAGCGGAGGAGTTACGGCGTTTGGTACAACGGCTTTCGCCGGCTTATCGCGCTGCGATCAACCTTTACGCCATTGAAGGATACGACCACCCTGAAATTGCCGATATACTAGGCATTTCGGTGGGCGCATCCAAGTCTAATCTGTTCAAAGCCCGGGCTAAATTGAAAATACTGCTACTACAACAAGAGATGGCAACGCCTCAAGCCAAGACGAACCATGAACGATTCTGAATTCGACAAACGCTTCGCTGATAAAATGCGCCAGGCAGGCGCCCCTGACTTAAGTCATGAGGATTGGGAGCGGCTCTCGGTCGCACTGGATGCCGATCAGCGGAAGCGGTGGCGGATTTTGCCCCTTTGGTGGTTGGGTGCATTAAGCGCACTGTTGCTGTGCTCCAATATTGGGTGGTGGTGGATGTGGCAACAATCGGAAAAACGTTCTGAAGTCATGCAGGCAGAGTGGCAACAAATCCGCCAAGCAGAAGTAACAAAGCGCGATACGAGCTGGTCAAAAGTAGTTGTTTATCAATACGATACGATATATCGCAGCGTGGTGCTCCAGGCTGGCTCTGAAAGCGTGTCACAAAGCGGCAGCGCAGTTTTGGGGCTGCTAAACAAAATTCAATTGATACCAGAAAAAACGGCTGCTTCGGGTCACTTGTCAACTACGGCAAGCCCAACAGGCGACTTGTTGTCAAATCTGGATACACAAAAATTTCCCCAGGATACGAGCGAACAAATGCTAAAAAACGTTGCCCTCAAAGGCGCAATTGAATGGCTGCCAATAGCACCATGTTTCGTAAAAATACCCGTGAGACCTTTCAAATTAACGGAAAAGGATTTTGTACTGCTCCCGCTAAGACGCCCGCATACGCCTCAACAATCCCTGCTGATTCCCAAAAAAATAAGATTAGGAGCAGGGACAGGCATCGTAATTCCGAGCGCGAGTGGTTTGACCGGTAATGGTGGATATCTGTTTAGTTTGAATGGTGAAATTGCTTTTTCTGAGCAGTTGGCACTTACCTTCGAAGGAGCCTATAATGAAGTAGGATTTACCGGAAGAAGGTACAACCAAAGCCTTGGCTTGCCCTTGCCCAATTCGCCAGGAAACGACTATGTTCTCAAATATTTCAAACCTGAGGAAGGGTTAAAACCGATTGTGCAACTTACTGCCGGGATGCGCTATTGGTGGAGGGCTACACACCTGGTTAGTCCGTATCTGGGATTGGGCTATGCTATGCAATGGCATTTACCCTTTGAATTACAATTTGAGTACATTGATAAATTTACGGGCCAAGAGATAGAACGCTCCATAGAAGCACCCGCGCTTGGCAGCGCTGTTTCACTCATGGATTTGAATATTGGAGTACGTTACCGCATTTGGCGACAGCTTTCCTTGCAAACAGGAGCAAGCTATCAGTTCAAAATGGATTCAAATCAGCCGGGCATACCTCGATATTGGGGGATAACGTCGGCCGTCTTGTATACGTTTTAAGCCAACCCCAATACATGCGTTTACGCTTCTATTTTACGCTCGCCAAAGAGCAGATATCTTACCTCTTCTATTATTTATGCACAAGCTACTTCCCATAGCCCTGTTAATCGGGTTATCGTCTTCCTGTACCACCACGGTGGAGCCCGATGCTTCTGTCCCTACCGTTAGCTATCTGAAAGACATTGCCCCCATTATCGCGGCCAACTGCGCCCAACCGGGTTGTCATGGTCCGGAACAGACAGAGAAGTTCAATCTACTTTCTTATTCGGCCCTCTCCTCATTGGTCACGCCATACAAGCCACACAATAGCGAGCTCTACAACGTGATTCGGCTGTACGAAGGCGGTGTAATGCCACCCAAGCCCAACGATCCGATTTCGGATTTTCAAATCGTACAGATTTATGTGTGGATTTTACAAGGTGCAACCGAAAATTAACCTCTAACAATTCGTTGATTTCCAATTTTTATGAAAAAGACAACCGGCTTCATTCCCATCCTGCTCTTGATGGCGGGCTTGTTTTATCAAAGTAGCTGCTACTTTGATAATTTACAGGAACTGCACCCAGAACTCCTGTTGAACAACGATTGTGACACTACTGCCACCATGAGTTATCAGACGCACATAAAGCCCATTTTAAGCAACTCATGCGGGGCAAACAATACCTGCCACAATGCCCAGTCTGCCAGTGGCAGCGTCGTGCTGGAAAACTATGCAGGTGTGAAATCTGCCATCAACAACGGCAAATTTCTCAGTTCGATTCTTTGGGACGGCAACGCTATACAGATGCCTAAGGACAGCCCCGGCAAACTCAACGATTGCGCTATCAACAAAATCCAAAAGTGGATGGTCGCCGGGGCATTGGACAACTGATTTTTTAATTGATTATCAAGACTTTAAGATGAAACTAAGATGCTTGTTTTGCTTCATGCTGTTGTCAACCCTCAGCCTTTTTGCGCAGGAAGAAGACCTGCTTGCAGGTATGGACCTGCATGAAAACAGCCCAGTTTTAGCTACATTCAAAGGAACGCGGCTCATCAACCTGCATACCATCGAAGTGCCTGGTCGCCGTACGCTCGACTTTCGTATCGCACACCGCTTTGGCCCCTTCAACGGAGGCTGGTATGACTTTTATGGTTTGGACGGGGGCGCCAGCATCCGCATGGGCCTTGAATACAGTTACGATGGCCGGCTGGAGTTTGGCATTGGCCGTACCTCAGTGGAAAAGATGGCAGATGCCTTTCTCAAGTACCGCTTGTTGCGGCAACGTCCGCATGGCTGGCGGCAAGTGAGCGTGACGCTGTTCTCTTCGGCTTACTATACCATGCTCCGCGACCCGGATCGGACCACCAATGGTTTTGACAAATACGCTCGAAAAAGCAGCCGGATGTCTTATGCCCACCAAATCATCATTGGACGCAAATTCAGTGAGCGTTTTTCGCTGCAAATTGCGCCTACGCTCGTGCACATGAACCAGGTGGAACGCATTTCAGGCCTCAACGATGCCGTGGTGCTGACAGGCGCCACCCGTTTCAAGATCACCAAACGCAACGCCATTACGCTTGAATATGGTTGGAGAGCCACCAGATATACCCGCACAAAATATTACGATTCGCTCGGCATTGGATGGGACCTTGAAACAGGAGGCCACGTTTTCCAAATGTTTTTGACCAATTCTATTGGCTTGACAGAACCCCAATTCCTGCTCCGCACCAACAATAAATGGTCTAATGCAGGCATACGGCTTGGGTTCAACATCTCGCGGGTGTTCACCATTTGAATTTTTACCAAGCTTTACCTTAAATGTTGGCCTCCAACTGTGGCATGTCGGGCTGTCATGATGTGATAACACACGAAGAAGGGGTTATTACGACCTTATGCCACAATAAAAGGGACGGTCTTTTATTCTTCATGAAGGGCGTCTCAAAAGTATACGAGCGTGTTTAAAGCGGGCAGCCGACCAAAGCGCTGGATTACCACGATGATCAAACTGCCCGCAGAAGACGGTAGGATGATGCTTGTTAGTGGCTCAATACCAGTTTAATCGTTTTGGTGCTGGCACCGCTTTGTGCTTGCAATAAATAAAGGCCGTTGGGCAAATTTTGGAGGCTCAAAATGCCTTCCCAAATTCCCGCTCCCTGTTGAATACCATGCTCCTGCACCATCCGACCAGTTAGATCGTACAAGCGCAAAGTGGCAGGCTCAGCACTTAGGTTTTGTAAACGAGCAGTCGTGCTGTTTTGAACCGGATTCGGCCAGACTTGAAGATCAAGGTTTGCAGCGAGTGCCGATAGCTCCTCTTCCCGATTTGTTACCGGGCTATTCAGGTTGCTTCCCCCGCTTGTGCCGGTGAAGGAAGGAGCCGTTATAAAATTACCCCAGTTCGATGGTGTACTTCGTTGCGCCGCTGACGGCATTCCAGGAAAGTGTGGCGGAGGCCCCGGTCAGCTCGCTTGCAATCAGTCCGTTGGGGACATCGCAAACGAGGCAAATTGCGGTTTTGGCGTATGGATTAAATGTTGTGTTGGCATACAAACTGCTGAATGCCAGGAAAATAGCGAGAAAAAGTTTCGTTCTCATGACGAGATAAATTTTTAGTTTGAAAAAAAGATGGACCAAATCTGTTTCCGGCCGGGACGCTGTTTGCATGGCTCAAAAGTGTGGTCGGCCAAACAGAGCACACAAATTTTAGTCGCTGAGTGGGCAGTAAAAAGGTGCTCAAACGGGATAAGATAGGCACTGACCAGATTAATAAATCCTTAAATAGAGACACGACGCTCCTGTTGATAAACACTGGATCAAACCCATACAACGCAAACTCCAAAACTTGCATCCTCTCCCAACCCGGCCAAAAACACGGGCTGAAACATGAATATGCCAATACCTCGCCTTAGAGTGCTTGCTTTCTTCTGCTTGCTCATCAGTATCTGCGATTCCTGCAAGTACCAAGTTGCAGTTTCACCCCCTTGGAAAAATGAAAAACCGGCTCAAAAACAGGAACTCCGGTTTGTCAAAACTGACTTGTTGAAACAGATAGATAGTGCGAAAGCAGCAGGGAAGCCGGTATTTATGGATTTTTATACCGACTGGTGCGGCCCCTGCCGGGTGATGGACCGGGATGTTTTTACGGATGGGAATCTTGCAACCTTTTTCAACGAAAACTTCCTCAACTTGAAAATCAACGCCGAAAAAGGCGAAGGCGTGGCCTTGGCCAAACAATTTGGCATCAGCGGCTACCCCACCCTGTTGTTTTTGAATACTGAAGGAGTGGAGGCGCAACGAGTGGTCGGAATTGCGACGGCATCAAAACTGATGAAAATTGGCAAGCGGCTCAGGTAATTACTTTTGGGGAAATACCGCTCCCAATCCTTTCCCGACAATCATCCAGCTGGGTTTTCACATGCGCAATGATGGGCGATTCCGGCGTGGCATTAAAATGGCCCATGAAAATAACGGGCAATTTTTGGGTGTTCAACGTTTTGATTTTTGCCAAAATCAGTTCCACACTTTTCTGCCGCGCTACTACGCCGACATGATCCAAGTGCGTATTGAAAACCCAGAATCGTTTTTTCGTTTTTTTTTCTTTGAACAAAACGGCAGTACAAACCCGCAAACACGCCGCGTCCCAACCCATTGAAACCGTGTCTGGCGTAGGCGAAAGCCAAAACGTTCGGCTATCCTTTTGCAGGAATTTTGACCGCTTGAAAAAAATGTGGGTGGATTCGCCTTTCCCGCCTCCTTCACGGCCGATACCCTCACCGTCATAGTTTGGCAGGTTCTTTTGCAAAAATTCTATCTGGTGCGGCAGCCCTTCTTGTGTGCCGAATATATCGGGTTCGTAAAATTTGATCTGTGAAACCAGAAAATCCCGACGGTGTGCCCAATCGTTTTCGCCGTCGGAAGCCACATCGAGGCGGATGTTTTAGGTCATTACTTTAAGCGATTGAGACTTCGCATTGAACGGGGCAAGTATCGCCAGTAAGGCATAAATCCAAAGGTTCTTCGAGTTTTTCATGCGCAAAAGTAGATCAAAAAAAACCACAACCCCATACACGAAGCGTATCCGAAAGGCGTATTCCAAAGGCAAAATTTTAATACGATTTGCTTTACTCCTGCTTCCTGAATTTTCCAGAAAAGGCCTTGCCCTTTGGGGTAGTGGCAGTAACATGGTAGAGGCCATTCGGCAGGGCAGTAATGTCAGCGCTTCCGCCGTTGGCAATGGTTTGGCGGCTGAGTTCGCGGCCTCAATAGCCAAATATCAAAAAAACTGTCATGGTTTTTGCCATACCAAAGAATAGAGGTATTCTTGCCCTCAGAATTACCAACTTTCGCCAATGGAAAGTAATCCCATCCTGAATTCACCCTATTCAGAACCACGCTGGCATTATGCGACGGACCTCAAGGGACACCTTAATTACGAGGACATCAGAAAAGACCGTCGAATCTTCGATCCCGTGATTGGAGGGTATTCCATGCCTGTGCAGAAGCAAAAGCAGGGCAGCATTTTTGAGGTGAATGAAATGGAATTGGAATACGGAACGCACCTTATCAATCTCCTCCGCAGCGAAGTTGGGAAATGGCGCACCGCAGATTATCCCGACACCACGGGTGCTACCCGCGAACTCCTCCGATACTGGTTTCTAAACCCCGAACGGCACGCTACCAAAAGCCTGTTTTTCGCACAGCGAGAGGCTATTGAAACGGCTATATGGCTCAACGAAATCGCGTCCCGAAGCAATGCCGGGAACAACATCCTCAACAAATTAAAGGATGCGCAAAAAATAAGCGAGCAACCGGACAACAACCTGCCCCGTCTCTGCTTCAAAATGGCCACCGGTACGGGTAAGACCGTTGTAATGGCCGCCCTCATACTGTACCACTATTTCAACCGACAAGAATATCGTCAAGACACCCGCTTTTGCGATTATTTCCTGCTGGTGGCACCTGGGATTACCATCAAAGACCGACTTGGCGTCCTCTACGTGGACAATGCCACCCACAACAAAAACGAAGCGTCTGACTACTACCGCCAACGAGATCTCGTGCCACCAAAATTCGAGCGGTTATTGGACGGCTTGAACGCCCGCCTGGTCATTACCAACTACCACGCCTTTGAACCAAGAATCCTGCAAGGCAACAAACGCAGCGTATTCGATGGCAAACTCGGCGCAGACGGCAAAAAGCAGGAAGCCAAGGAAGAATCCGCGCAAGTCATTAAACGACTGCTCAAAAACTTCAAGCCTGGCGGTCGACTGCTCTTCATCAACGACGAAGCCCACCACTGCTATTTGCCACTGGAAAAAGGCAAAAACACGGAGGGAGAAAATACTGCCGACGAGAACGAACGTGCTGCGGTCTGGTTCTCCGGTTTACGCGAAGTGGCCAAACGCTTTCAACTGCGCAATGTGTACGACCTGAGCGCCACGCCGTATTTCCTCAACGGAAGCGGCTATACGCCTTACACCTTGTTCCCTTGGATCGTTTCAGATTTTGGACTGACGGATGCCATCGAAAGCGGCCTGGTCAAAATTCCGTTTCTGCCCGAACTGGACAATACCCAAAACCTACAACCCGTGCTCCGCGACCTGTATGAGCACGTCAGGGAGTTTTTGCCCAAAAAAGGGATGAAAAAGCAGAAAAGCGAGGCAAAAAAGGAAGGTATCAAACTACAGGAAACCCCGCCCGAACTGCCGGACATCCTCCAAACCGCCCTCGACCAGTTCTACAATCACTACAAAACGTACGAAGCCGGTATCCGCCATAGCGGCGAACTCGGACAGAACCTGCTGAGCGAGCCGCCCGTGTTCATTGCCGTTTGCAACAACACCAACGTTAGCAAGGAACTCTACAAGCATATTGCCGGCTATGAAATAGAAGACGCCGAAAGCAATACGATCATTATTCCGGGACGCTGCGAACTGTTCAATAACTATGAAATGATGAACGGGCATTGGCGCACCAAACGCAAACCGCCTACGCTTATCATTGACTCGGATGCCCTCGAAAACTCCAATCAGGTCAACGACGATTTCAAAAAGGTGTTTGCCTCCGAAAT
>CAZPTQ010000051.1:0-4874 GCA_964589365.1 uncultured Saprospiraceae bacterium | reverse complement strand
TCGAAAACTCCAATCAGGTCAACGACGATTTCAAAAAGGTGTTTGCCTCCGAAATTCGAAAATTCAAGGAGGAATACCGACTGCGGCATCCCGATAAAAGTGTGGAAAACCTCACAGATGCCGATATGCTCCGCGAAGTGGTGAACACCGTGGGCAAACCCGGCGCACTCGGCAGCCATATCCGCTGCGTGGTGTCGGTGTCCATGCTGACAGAGGGCTGGGATGCCAACACCGTGACGCACGTCATGGGTTTGCGGGCTTTTGGGAGCCAGTTGCTTTGCGAGCAGGTGGCCGGACGCGCCCTGCGCCGCAAGCAGTACATTCCCTTGCTGTATCAGGAAACCGAAGTGGCGGGTAAACCCGTTTGGAAGGAAGTGCCGCGCAAGGACGAGCACAAATACAAGCCGGAGGCCTTGCTACTCAAGTACCCGCCGGAGTACGCCCATATCATTGGCGTGCCGTTCAAGATGTTCAAAGGAGGCGCGACTACGCCCCCGGACCCAGTGGATTATACCACCGTAAAAGCCCTGCCAGAGCGCCAACTCGAACACGAGATCATCTTCCCGAACCTGATCGGTTACAAATACGAACTCAATGGTGAGACCATCTCCGCCAATTTCGAGGGATTGCCCAATTACGAGGTGGAAGCATGGCGTATTCCCCTGCGCACCATCATGGGCAGCGTTTTTACCGGAACGAAGGAAGAAATGCAAGTCCGGGATGCCTTGGATCACCGCGATCAGGAGATATTTTACCATATCACCAAAGACTTGATCCGGCTGTATTTCAACGATGAGCAGCAGGGCAAGCAATTCCACCTGTTTGGTCAGTTAAAAACCATCGTGGCAGATTGGTACACCCAAAAAGTGCTCGTGACGGGCGACACCGACCAGCAATGGAAAAAACTCATCCTGCTCCACCCGGCCAAGCAATACTGCGATGCCATTTATGAAGGCATCCGGCAGGGACGGCGCGAGCGCGGAGAGGAAAAGGTACTCCCCATTTTCAATCACTACAATCCCTTTAGCAGTACCAAATACATACAGGGTACTACCACCAAACCCTGTTGGGACACCACTAAAAGTCACGTGAATGTGGTAGTAGCCGATGCCATCAGCACCAAGGAAGACGCCAACTTCTGGGAACACGTGACCGCCAAAGTCCTGGAGGAAATGCCCGAAGTGGAATCCTATTTCAAAAACGCTTTTTCAGACTTTCAAATACCCTACGTAGCCGACGGCAAAGACCGGCACTACAAGCCCGACTTCATTATACGCGCCAAAAACCGCGAGGGCAAAACCATCATGCTCATTCTGGAGATCACCGGCGCCAACAAGCAGTACAAGGCCGAAAAAAAGCACTTTACGGAGACGTATTGGGTGCCGGCAGTGAATGCGGTAAGGGAGTTGTATGCGGAATTGGGTGGTGGGGAGTGGCGGTTTTTGGAGGTTGGGGGGGATTTGAAATCTATCAAATCCCTTTTAGATGTGCAAATAAATCAAATTATATAGATCATGAACCTAAACTTTACGGAAAATATTGAATTGCAGAACTTCGATAAGTTTCTGCCTTGCATTAGACTAAATGACAATTATGTATTAACTATTGATTTCGGGGAAAAATTTCATACATACCACCCATTAGTCTATGCTTCAATTGGCTCCTTAATTAAGAGGATTGCGGCAATAGAAGGACAAGTTTTTTATAACGGAAATTCAGATGCAATAAAAGCACTAAAAGAAAAATGGGGACTCGAAAATTTAATTTCAAGTCAAAAGAATGCTGAATCTGATGGTGAAATCATTCCTTTAACAAGTATTAAAAATGATAAAGAGTTAGAGGTGTTTCTTCAAGAAATTGTTCCTATATTACACGGAAGCTTAGATCAGGCAAAACCGATTAGATATGTGTTAAGCGAAATGATTAGAAATGTACTCGAGCATTCTGGCGATACCTATGGTGCTACAATTTGTTGTATTTATAATCGAGATACCAATAAAATTTCGATTGGAATTGCTGACATGGGCATAGGGGTTGCACGATCAATTGCAAGAAGTCATCAAGTAAATTCCAATGCATCAGCCCTAGCATTGGCCTTAACCCCTGGAATAACTGGAGTTACTCACGTAATAGGTGGAAATGACTACAACGCAGGTGCTGGGCTTTTCTTTACGAGGTGCATCTCCAAGTTTAGTGGCTCTAGCTTTGTTTTGTGCAGTTCCAATGCAATATATAAGCTGAATGAGGATATACAAGACAAAATATTACATCCTAATCCAGCAGATGAGGATCATTTTTTAGGAGAATATGAAAATGAGTGGGTTGGCACTTTAGTTGGGGTGGATTTCTGTTTGTCAACAAATTCTGAATTTGACAGACTTTTAAATGCAATTAGACAAGCATACCATATTGATGTTAAAACCAGAAAAAATAATTCATATAAAAAACCCAGATTTATATGATTGATATATATATATACGAACATTTTGGCCCATTTGCGGAAAACAAGAAAAAGGCAAAAGGTATCCGCGAAAATATAATTCTACCCTTTCTACGGAAAGGAGGATTAGTTGTACTTGACTTTGCCAGAGTTGAAAGTGCTACACAATCCTTTATACATGTCTTATTGAGTCATCCAATAAGAGAGCTTGGCGAACCAATTTTAGAAATGCTACAATTCAGAAACTGTAATGTAGAGATAAGAAATATAATTGAAATTGTTTGCGAATACATGCAGGATAGCATTGTCGCAACGACTGAAGTTGATGAGTATAATAACCTCAATTTACACACTGAAAATCTAAACACTCACACTAAAAATGATCTTATCATGAATGTAGAGCCAATCATAAATGCAAGATTTAAAAAATTCAGAGACTCTAATGGCTTAAACAATATGCCTGATGGGGAAGCCTTTGAACGCTTTGTTAATCATGCCATATTCTCTTCGCATCAACCCGATGCATTCAGTGCGGATACAGAACTGTTAGATAAAGTCTGTGTTGGCGGTAGAGATGACGCTGGCATAGATGGCTTGTCAATTAAATTAAATGGATTACTTATTCGTGACATTCAAGAGGCTAAGGATATTTTAATGAAATTTAAAAGAGCAAGTCTTGAATTTATTTTCGTACAATCAAAATATAAACCTTATTTTGACAAAGGAGAGTTGAACAATTTTATCGATGGAGTGCGAGATTTTCTCTCAGAGAAACATCGAATGCCCATGAATGAAAAATTAATAGAAATGTTAAAAATAAAAAACTTTTTATTAAGTGATGAAATCATATTAATGTGGGAAAAAAATCCGTCTGTTCGGTTATATTATGTTGCTATGGGTACATGGAAAGATAGTCCACACCAAATTGCTCTTTCTGAACAACTCAAAGATGACGTAAAAAGTTTAAATATTTATGATCAAATTGAAGTGCATTTCGTTGATAGAGATGGACTGAAAAATATTTGCGATAATAATGAAAATAATTTCACGGCTTCCGTAAGTACTATTGACATAATGTCATTAACCAGTGTTGAAAATGTTACAGATTCATGCATTGCACTATGTTATGCAGATGAATTCATGAAGATTCTATCAACAGATGAAGGTTTAATAAGGAAATCACTATTCGATGACAATGTTCGTGACTATCAAGGCATAAATAATATCAATAGAGAAATAGAAAATACAATTAAGGATGAACCATCTAAATTCATATTACTTAACAATGGAATTACAATTGTCTGTGATGACTATGCATTTATTAACAGAAGATTAAGTATCAAAAATCCTCAAATCGTCAATGGCTGTCAAACTAGTCATGTTCTTTTTTTTGCATATAAATCGGGATTGGATGTCTCCAAGGTCCCACTGAATATTAAAATAATTTCAACTGATAATTTAGAGGTGTCAAATCAGATTGTTAGAGGCACAAACAGGCAAAATATTGTAATGGATGAGGCATTTGAAGCAACAAAAAAGTTTCATAAGGATTTAGAAGATTTTGTAGCGGCAATGCCATTAGGACAAAGTCGAATTTATTATGAACGGAGATCTAAACAATTTAGTCACAATCCTACAATTAAGCAAACAGACAAATTTAATTTAAGAATATTAATTCAATCTTTCGTTGGAATGTTTCTTGATAAGCCTCATGAAGCACATGCCCATGAATCCAGATTGCTATCTGAGTATACAAATAAAATTTTTCTTGAACACCAGTCTAAATTGCCATATTACGTCTCCGTCCTCACTTTTTTACTGCTTGAGGATATGTTTAGATCTGAATTGATTAATAAAAAAGAATTATATGCATTTAGAATGCACCTAATGGCTGCCTTTAGAGAATCTATAGCTGGGAAGTGTCCAAATATTAATAATGAAAGAGCGATCGATGAACATTCTAAAATGGTACTTAATTTTTTGCAATCAAAAGAAAAATACCAAAAAAGATTTCTGAATATAAGTGATGTGTTTAGAATTACTAAAGACAAGTGGGTTTATGATCTAAAACGAACGGTTCATGGCATTAAAGATGTTAGTGATTTTACTACTATTTTTCTTTCAGAGATAAACAAACACTTTAAGCCCCATAACCAACAACTTTCCTTAAATGAAAACGAAAAATTCGTAGGAAAAGTAAAAAAAGTGTTGCCTGGATTAAAGGACAAACCTTGGGGCTTCATCGAACGACAGCCTGAGGATATATTCTTTCATTCTAATGCTAATAAAGGGGTTGATTTTGCCCAGATTGAAGGAAGATTAGTCTCTTACATGATATCGACTAATCCAAAGGATGGTAGACTTGTTGCGATTAATATTGAAGTTGTCAACTAACCCTAACCTATGTCCCCCCCCAAACATAAATCCTCCACCC
>CAZPTQ010000050.1:0-27559 GCA_964589365.1 uncultured Saprospiraceae bacterium | reverse complement strand
AACTACTGTTTCCCGTACTTCTGACCACACAATTGTAGTCAAAATTGCGTATATTTACGCTATGTCTTTCGAAGCAACCCTCCGAATTTTTCTCGAACAACGCCCCGCTATCAACCACACAGCCTTTGCAAAAGAGTGTGGTATGGACCGAACCAATTTCCTCAAAATACTTTTGGGCCTGCGCAATATCCCCAAGGCAAAAAGGGGGCTGGTTTTGGCGGCCATGAAAAAATATGGATTTGAAGATTGATTCAAATCTGGAGAAAATATAAGCATTCACCCGTTCCACAGCACAAAAATCGCATTTTATTTTGAATCGCCATTTCTTTTTTGGGTTCTGCGTAAAAAAGGTATGGAAACATACTTTTATAGTATCGTACAGTCCCTCGGCTTTACTTTTCCCAACTTTCCCAGTCAAAGCACGTTCTTTTTTGGGACAAATAAAATGCACCCATGACAAAATTGCCTACTACTTCACGCCAACTTGTTTTTGCCGCCAAAATCCTGACAACACTGGGGCTGATTTTCAGCACTTTAGCCCTTTTTTCCCAAAGTACAGCCTTATACTTCCCGCCCAAAACCGGCACCAGTTGGCAAACTACTTCCCCCGCTAGTCTCGGCATTTGCCAGGAAAGGATAGACAGCCTCTACAACTTTCTGGAAGTGAAAAACACGAAGTCGTTCCTGCTTTTGAAAGACGGCAAAATCGTGCTGGAAAAATATTTTGGCACTTTCGTGCAAGATTCCATCTGGTATTGGGCCTCGGCGGGCAAATCACTCTCGGCTTTTTTGGTTGGCCAGGCGCAGGAGGAGGGACTGCTTGATATCCAGGATAAAACCAGTCAATACCTCGGCAACGGCTGGACTTCCGAGCCGCCAGCGAAGGAAGACCTCATCACCATCTGGCACCAACTGACCATGACCAATGGCCTGGACGATGCCGTGCCCGACGACAATTGCACTGACCCGTCCTGCCTGACGTATAAGGCAGACGCTGGCACACGGTGGGCTTACCACAACGCGCCCTACCACCTCATACACGATGTGCTGGAAGAGGCCAGTGGAACTACCCTCAACCTGTTCACCAAAACCCGCCTTTTAGACCAAACTGGTATGAAAGCCGTGTGGATCAATCATATCCTGTACAGCAAAGCCCGTGATATGGCTCGCTACGGACTGCTTGGGCTGGCCAAGGGCGTTTGGGACGGCGACACGCTGCTGCACGACCAGCAGTATGTGTACGACATGACCCACTCCTCCCAAAACCTCAATAAAAGTTACGGTTACCTATGGTGGCTCAATGGACAGGAAAGTTTTATGTTGCCGGGCTTACAGGTTGTATTTCCCTTCAAATTGATTCCAAACGCCCCGAACGATATGTTTTCGGCCTTAGGGAAAAATGACCAAAAAATCCACGTCGTGCCGTCGAAAGGCTGGGTCGTGGTGCGACAGGGCAATGACGCGGGTTACACCAATGCCGGGGGCAATTCAGTGCCGATCCTGTTTGACAATGATTTGTGGAGTTACTTGAATCAACTTGAATGTGCCCCTGTTGAAAATGTGGAAGTTTTTGAAAATGAACCCGTTGTGCATGTTTTCCCAAACCCGGCACACAGCGTATGGCAGATCGAAAGCGCGGTTTTGCCAGAAAAAATAGAACTCTTTAATGCCTTGGGTGTCAGGCTACTCCTGCTCGAAAACAAGGCAACAGTGGATGCAAAGAATCTACCTGCGGGGCAGTATTGGCTAAAAATACAAGTGGGTGGGAAGGTTTTTGTGAAGCAGGTGCAAAAGTAGCGCTGTTTATACGGTCGAGACCTCTAAGGTTTTCGAAAACCTTAGAGCGGTCTACAAAAAGGGGCGAGCGATTGTATTCGCCCGCCCCAAGTATGGAGACATCCCGACGTGTCGGGATGGAACGACGGCGGCCCCGCTCAGAGGCAAGGGTTCCACCGCTATCTTGATTCAACGATTAAGAAAAAACACTTTGAACTCGGCGACCTCTTTCAATTCTTGTTCAACGAAACGCTCAAACAACGAACCGCCTACTTGTCTACGTAATGCAGAAATACCCACATCAATCAATCGCAAACCTTTGTCTGTGAGGAAAACATTGTCATACCGCTCACCAGCCATATCGGAGGGACGAAAGATGTCGCGATGGGCAAAGCCTGCTTTATCGAGTTGCGCCAATTCATCTTCATAAATTTTTGCGACCTCCAATTGATTCAACGCTATGACGATATTGTTCGCTCCGGCAGAAAGTTGCCTTGGATAACGTTTCATAGACTGTTACATTTTTACAAATTTCTTGGCCAAAGTTCTGCCCATTTCGTCGCGCAAAACTGCGAAATAAATACCCGGCTGCCAACTTGTTGATTCAAGCTGAATTTGATGTTCGCCAGCCAAAAGGTTCACAAACCTTTGTTTTTCAATGATTTTCCCGGCAATGTCTGAGATTTCTACTTGGATGTCTGAATCTTCCCGCAGCGAAAAACGTGCCGACAAAATATCCCCAACCGGATTAGGCTGAATCCCGAAATAATCCACAACGCCTACCGACTCTTTGGTCGCAGAAATGACAATGCCTGGAGGCAAGGCCACTTTTTTGTCGAGGTAAAGGCGGTATTCCCCTGGCTGAAGTGGAAACGATGTTGGCAATCCCGAAGTCACCAACAGGGTGTCGCCCGTATAATACTCAAACCATTCTCCTATATGCTGAAAACCCGGATTGGTCACGGTTGTAGCCAATACACCGATATTGGCGAATACAGCAACATTTAGATCCGCGTGGTTCAGGAAAATGCTGCGTACCTGCCCGGTCGTGATATTCAATTGAAAATCAGGCGTTTCAAACACATCGTTATTTTTGCGCAGCTGCAAAAGCGCAGCCGTCACATTGTGCAGTTTGCGGCGGTAAGGATCGTCAAAATAATCCCAACGGATGGGTTTGGGGACAATACGACAGTTGTTGTTGATGGTGCCATCTTCACAATAATTGATCGGGAAATCGTAGCCCAGTTCGCCAAATTGCCAGAGCATTTTGGGGCCAGGAACAGTAAAAAGCAGGTTTTCAAGCATGGCAATACGTTCCATCATCACAGGTAGCGTCCGAATGTTGTGCGAGGGCACTTGATTGCCAAACGTTTTGCATTCGTAAGCAATTCGTTCTTCGTCGTGGCTTTCCATGTAACCGATGAGGTGCGGTACTGTCCAGCCTCGTTCTTTATACGAGATGCCTGTAAGGTTGGAGGAGATGGAATAGCCGAGCGCAGTTTCTTTGTACGCTTCATACATTTTCCCCCAAAGCATCATGCCGTATTCGGCGAGTTCTTTTTCCTCGGAGTTGTCTGCAAAATGTTCCAGAATAACGTAAAACTCCGGGTCAATCGCCCAAATAAAATCTGCATAATCTTTCCATATCGCTACCCGCGACGTGTCGTAAGCACCCCATGCAGCAATGTTCCCCGCCGTGTTATTCTGGGTAAATCCTTTAGAAAGGTCAAACCTGAATCCGTCCACTTTAAACTGTGATATCCAATACTTTACACAGTTTTTTACATACGTTTTCGTGGCCTGCGATTCGTGGTTGAAATCCTCGAATACGTTGAAATCGTGTGTCGCTTCGGGGTTGAGCCAGGGGTTGTCCGCAGCAGGTTGATCGTTGACCGCATCCCAGTAGAGTTGGGCCAAAGGGCTTGCCCCGGTGGCTTGGTTGAACACCACATCGAGAATGACCGCGATGTTGCGTTTATGACATTCGTCTATTACGGTTTTCAGCGCTTCAGCAGTGCCATAATATTTGTCCAACGCCTTGTGGAAAGAGGGTCCGTAACCCCAACTGATGTTGCCATCAAATTCATTCACCGGCATGAGCTCAATGGCCGTCACACCCAGTTTTTCCAGATAATCCAGGGTGTCCAGCAGGGTAGGGTAGTCGTGGCGGGCGAGAAAATCGCGCATTAAAAGTTCGTACACCACCAGATCAGTCTTTTTGGGTCGCTCGTAATCCGAAGCTTGCCAATTGAATGGCGTCTGGGCGGTTTGCAGCACGCTCACCATGCCATTCGTTTTTCCAACAGGGTAGGAGAGGAGGTTTGGATAAGTAAAGGCCGGAATAAAACCGTCGTTCCAAGGGTCAAGGACGAGGGTGCTCAAAGGATCTGCGATTCTCAAGTTCCCATCCACAAGGTATTGAAAACGAACGGGTTGCCCGGGCTGAATGCCTGTAATGTCGAGCCACCAGAGCTTGCCGTCGAGGCTTCGTTTCATCTGCTGTGATGTATTCGGTTGCCAATTGTTGAAGTCGCCTAGCACGTATACCACTTGCTTATTTGGTGCGTACAGTGCGAGGCGTACGGAGGTATTTGTCAAATAATTGATGCCCCACTCCGTCCCGGCGGGCGGGTCTTGGGAAACGACATTGCCCGGGACGATGTAACTGAAAGTGGAAGTGTCGCTTTCGGTAGCATTGGTGGCCACAAATTCGACTTTGTGAATACCTGTCGTGCTCACGTTCAGCGTGTGCTGCAAAAGTTCGGCATTGGATGTCGTGGCAATCTGGATACCGTTGTCGTACAGAAAAAGGGTGGCGGGTGAAGAAGATGCTGCTTTGACCAGAATTGGTTGTCCAATATTGGCTAAAAACAGAGAAGCGGTAGGCGACAATAACAGGGTTTGCAGGGGTGCGTTAACGGGATAGACTTCGTATAAGATATCGCCTCCATCGGCGGCACGACCCACCGTATTGCCCGAAGCGTCGCGAAAAACACAAGCCAGTTTGAGTACCGTCTCATTGGCTGGAATATTGAAAAATGTGTTGATATTGAAGGATTTATTCCACAGATTAGGCCCGGCATTGGTCATTTGCGCGGCGGCATTGTTCAGCCCCCAACTGGTTGTGACATGCTTCCAGTCGCTCGGGCCAGTGCTCAAATTGGTGATCACACCAAAGTGTCCCCACACAGGGCTTACCCCCGCTAGTGCTCCGTTGCCTTGTGTGGCATCAAAAGTGATGGTCACGTTGTCGTCTGCATTGGGAAAAACGGGCAGACAAGTGACTTGCGCGAACGCAGGTACAACGGTAAAAAAGGAGAGCAGTCCAAATACTATCAGGCTTCTTGAGGCAAGGGAATTATTGCGTAGATTGTTCATAACCAATTGAAAAGACGGTTTTGGTGAAAAATAATATATATTGGGTCAAGATGGAACACGGACTTTCACAGATTTTATCCTGTCAAAATAAAAATCTGTGAAAATCCGTGTCTCATCCGTGCAATCCGTGTTCCATCGACGTGGTGTTCCATCCCTTTGAATCCACTCAGTTGTTCTCAGCCCCCACCGGCGCAAGTTCCAATCTCAACCCATCCATTTCCTCCTTGATTTTGAGTTGACAACCAAGTCGGCTGTTGGCTTTCACAAAAAAAGCCGAATCGAGCATGGCCAGCTCGTCGTCGCTGGGTTCGGGCAGCTCGTGATTGCTCAAAACATACACATGGCAACTGGCGCACAAGGCCATTCCGCCGCAAGTGCCTTCTACCGGGAGTTCGTAGGCTTTGCACAATTCCATAATACTCAAGGCCATATCAGTAGGTGCTTCCAGCGAGTGTAGTTCTCCCTCGCGGTCCAGCACCGAAATTTGAATCGTATCCATGGCGCAAAACTAACGATGAACTATGAACGATGAACGATGAACATCGTTTATAGTTCATCGTTCATCGTTCATCGTTACCTTCGCGCTGTGCATCTCTCCCAGATCAAACTCAGCAATTTTAAAAGTTATGAGGCGCAAACCTTCGATTTTTCGCCGCGCCTCAACTGCCTGACTGGCCTCAATGGCGTGGGCAAAACCAATGTGCTCGATGCAGTGCATTTTCTTTGTCTGTGTAAAAGCCACGCTGGACTGAACGACCGTCATTTGGTGCGGCACGGTGAATCTTTTTTTCGCTTGGAAGGTCAATTTGAAGTGGAAGGAGGCTCTGTGAAAATCGCCGCCAAATTTCAGGCCGGGCAGCGCAAAGAAATTGAACGCAATGGCAATACTTACGAGCGACTTTCGGATTATATCGGGCAGTTTCCGGTAGTGATGATCGCGCCGGACGATATAACACTTGTGCAAGACGGCAGCGAAGACCGTCGCCGATTTCTGGATTCCACGCTTTCGCAGATTTCGCCCGAATATTTACAAAACCTTTTGATTTACAATGCGTTATTAAAGCATCGTAACGCGCTGCTCAAACATTTTTCGGAACAAAAGCACATTGACCCGGTCTTGCTCGAAAGCCTTGATCGTCAAATGCCCGCTCCTGCAAATGCAATTTTCGAACAAAGGAGAAAATTTGCTGAAACCTTCCAGCCCATCTTCCTCGAATATTACGCCAGTATTTCCGGCAGTCGTGAAGCCGTTGGGGTACGCTATGAATCAGATTTGGGGAAAGGAGATTTTTCCGAAATGATGCGGCAGGCTTTGGAAAAAGACCGGTTCTTACAACGCTCCACGGTCGGCCCCCACCGCGACGATTTGGCTTTGTTCATGGACGGGCAGGCAGTAAAAAAATTTGCCTCGCAAGGCCAACTAAAGTCCTTTTTGCTGGCGCTCCGTCTTGCTCAGTACGAAGTGCTTCGCACTGAAAAAAAGGTGACGCCAATTTTGCTGTTGGATGACATTTTTGACAAATTGGATATTCAGCGTGTGCGCCAATTGGTGGCCTTATTGATTAGGCAGGACTTTGGGCAAATATTCATCACCGACTCCCAGCGCGAGCGCATTGAACCGATAATTGCCTCATTTTCAGGAGCGTACAAAATTTTTGAAGTTTTATCGAACGAAAACAAAGTCGAGGTCAAGTGTGACGAATTGAATCAGATGCCAAGCAATTAAAATGAAATTAAAATGCCCTTGCAATCTTTAATGAATCCATGTTAACGGGTCTTGGCATCGGTTTTGCTCCTATTATTTTAACAAACGCTTTCCTTAAATTTAATTCCCTTTCGGACTGTTGAAGTCGAATAAGGCCTGTTTTGCGTTGTTACATTTTTCTAAATCAAGTTTGTTTGTCATCCATCATGAATAAAACTTTTACAGTTTTCCTTTTGATTGCCTCCACGGGCTATTTCCTATCTTGTGTTCACGATCCCGACTTCAATTATGACAGGCTGTTGGAAGATCAACTTAATCTCCGGTCCTCTACCGGTTCTTACCAAGGTTACATAATGCCCGAGAGCAATGATTATGCCTTGTTGCCTAATCAGGATGAGAAAAATCCAGTTACTGAAGCCAAGGTTGAACTTGGCCGAATGCTGTTTTATGAGACTGGGCTTGCCTTGGAGAACAAATACCCGGATTCTAAATCTGCGTATTCCTGCAGCAGCTGTCACGTGCCTTCGCGAGGCTTTACAGCAGGCCGTTTTCAAGGAATTGCGGATGGCGCTGTAGGCTTTGGTGAAAGCGGGGAATTGCGGTCTAAACACCCGATTTATTCTGGTGACGAGGTGGATGCACAAGGTGCGAGACCTTTGCCGACGGTCAATCTAACCTATGTTACAAACGCGCTTTGGGCTGGCTCCTTCGGCTCCTTTGATGTAAACACAGGAACCGAATCCGTGTGGAATCAAGACACGCTCATCGAAATCAATTTCAAGGGCTTGAAGGGTCTGGAAGCGAACAACGCGCGGGCTTTGGCGGTACACAGACAAGTCATCAACAAAAACGTCACTGATTCGCTGGGATATACAGCCTTGTTTGATGCAGCTTTCCCTGAAATCCCAACCAATGAGCGTTACAGCCGATTAACAGGCTCTTTTGCGATTGCGGCTTATTTCCGCACTATTTTGACCAATCAAGCGCCATTTCAACAATGGCTGAAAGGCAAGAAGTCAGCGATGACTGAACAACAGAAAAGAGGGGCGCTTTTATTCTTTGGAAAGGCCGGTTGCTCCAATTGCCACAACAGCCCCTCACTAAACAGTCATCCGCACGAGTTTTTTGCCTTGGGCGTCAACAACCTTTATCAAAGTGGGTTCAATGTTTTTAGAACTGGGCCAAATGACCGGCGCAATCTAGGTCGAGGCGGTTTTACGTACAGGGAAGAAGACATGCACAAATTCAAAGTGCCGCAGTTGTACAACCTGCGTGATGTTGGTTTCTATTTTCACGGGGCCAGCAAGCATAGCTTGAAAGAAGTGGTTGAATACTTCAACGATGGTGTTCCCGAAAACCCCGAGGTTCCTGCAAGCCAGATTTCAGGGTTTTTACGTCCGTTGAGAATGACACTGCGGGAAATAGACGACTTGGCGGAATTCCTTGCCAATGGATTGTTCGACGCCGAAATGGAGCGGTATGTTCCAGCAAGTACAATGTCTGGAAATTGTTTCCCTAATAATGACCCGCTGTCCAGAATTGAGATGGGATGTAATTAGATTGGGAGTAGCAGCAGGCTGTCGCAGGATTCTTGGCAGATTACTCGTCAGACGATTTTTAGTCGTCAGACGAGGCCATTAACGGTCTGACGATCCAAGGTCTTCTGACCACTAAGCCCTGCCTACTCACCCCCACAACTGGCTGGCCGTTCCTGCGTGATGTACAAGTCAATTTGCTCGCCCTTGCGCATCGTGCCAAATGGGTCGTACTTTGGGCTTTGTCGCCATACGAAGGCGTTTTCTTCGTCGGACACGGTCGCGTCTTTTATGACTGTGCCGATGCTGAGTTCGCTGGTTTGCAATAGAAATTTTGCTTCTCCAAGGGTGTGGCATACACAATCGGGCATATTCACGGTGAGCGTAACCTCCTCGCTCACAACGAAATCTATGGTCGCGCCCATTTCTACAGGCACACTGTTGTAACGGAGTTTTTCAGTGATGGTATCGCCTTTGTAAATAACATCAATGATGGTATTTGGCCCAACATTTGGGTCGGCAGCGCGGGCTACGATGCGGGGCTTTAGGCCGATTCGGGTGAGCCTTCGGGAATAGATTTCGTAGTCGTCGCCGTTTTTAAGGTCGGGGAGTTTTAGGATGTCGGGATTGTTTTTTGTGACAGTGAAATAGAGGGTGCGGCCTTCTTTCACCCGACTGTTGGGCTTGGGGTCTTGGGATACTATTTGCCCTGGAGGTTCGCCTGGGATATAAATCGAATCGCTCACCGCTACCCCAAAATCGCGTGACCGCGCCTTGCGCGCTGCATCGCGGAAGCTCATGCCTTTATAATTGGGCACTTGTACGCTTTCCCCATGATTCGTGTAGCATTTGAGCCACCAAAACGTGAGCATCAGCAGGCCAGTCATAAAGCCGACCATTCCGAGACAGTTTTTCAACACAAACGGCGTAGTGAAAAACGCATACAGTTCAACGCCGAACCGGCGGAATTTTTGCCACATCTTTATAGGTGATTGGATAATTGGTGATTGGTTGACTGGTTGCTGGTGGACTCGTGATTGGGAAAACCTCCAGTTGAGATTGGCAAATGTAGGCACCTCTTTAAAAAAATACGTCCGTTTTTCACTCCTTGTTTTTCTTTGCTGCCCCAATCACTAGTTCACCAATCACCATCACATGTCCCGTCTTATCCTCGATTCCTCCAACCCGCCAGAACCTGGTCACATCCTGTGGCGTTCGCCCAGCAACATTGCCCTGATAAAATACTGGGGCAAATATGGCTTGCAACTCCCTCGCAATCCTTCTTTGAGCCTCAGCTTGGCATCTTCCTGTACCGACACTCAACTTGAATACGAAATGCGTGAAGGCCCCGACGATGGCCAAATTGATCTCACGTTTTTTTTTCATGAACAGGAAAACGAGGCTTTTCGCGCCAAAGTGCTGCAATATTTGACAGGGTTATTGCCTTCTATGCCGTTTTTAAAACAACTGAAATTGACTGTCCAAACGGGCAATTCGTTTCCTCATTCAGCAGGTATAGCCTCTTCGGCATCGGGTATGAGTGCCCTTGCCTTATGTCTTTGTTCTTTGGAAGATCGCTTTTTTGGGACTTTACAAGACCCAGATGCATTCGATCAAAAAGCATCCATGTTGGCGCGTTTGGGCAGCGGTTCGGCATGCAGGAGCATTTTTCCTTATGCGGCTCTTTGGGGCACTACGACTCAGGTGCCGGGCAGCAGCGACGAATTTGCCGTTCCGATGGAAGACCGCATCCATGAAACGTTCAAAGATTTCCACGACGATATTCTTATCGTGAGTCGCGAAGAAAAGGCCGTTAGCAGCCGTGATGGCCATGCCTTGATGGAAGGCAACCCATTCGCAGAAGCCCGTTATGCGCAAGCCCGCGCCCGACTTCTTACTTTATTGGATACGATGCGTACGGGTGATCTCCCCGAATTTGGAAAAATTGTGGAAGACGAAGCACTCACGCTCCATGCACTGATGATGTGCAGCAATCCGTCGTACACGCTCATGCGCCCGGATTCGCTCGCCATCATGGAAAAGGTTCGGCAGTACCGCGCCGATACTGGACACCAGGTGTATTTTACCCTGGATGCTGGACCAAACGTGCACCTGCTCTATCCTGGCGATCTGGTTGTAGATGTGCGAAAGTTTATTGATGACCACCTCATAGAGCATTGCGAGGGTGGTTTTGTGCAGCAGGACTGGGTAGGGGAAGGGCCGGAGGAATTGTGATTTACGATTTTGGATTTTGGATTTACGATTTTGGATTTTGGATTTTGGATTTACGATTTACGATTTACGATTTTTTTGATCCGAAAAAAGATAAGGTCTTGCCTTCTTCGAATCAAAAAAATCGTAAATCGTAAATCGTAAATCGTAAATCGTAAATCGTAAATCCAAAATCGTAAATCGAAGGTTCCTACCGCACGGTACGCTCTATCATTTTTACAGGGTCAGAAAAATCCAGTCGCATGCTCCAGGAGATCATTTTTCGGTAATCTCCGCCACAGAAAATGGCAGAAGCATTGGTGCCGCCAGATTGTTCGCAGTAGAGATTTTTCAAGGTTTTTGAGTTCGCAAGCGGGAAATAGACTTCCAGACCACCTTTGAAAAACTCGAGCAGTAGACCGCCGCTCCAAAGCAGTTGCTCACTGCTTGGGCGGTCTTTGCCAAGTATTGTAGCATCATCGAAATAGCCAAGGTCGAAATAGGGCTTTACCGGAATGCCAAGCGGGAGCCGCACCGGCAGGTCGGCTTTGAGATTGAGCGAGAGGATGAAATTGTTTGAGTTGCCAACTACGCCAGCAAAAGCCTCGCCAAATGCACCCTTGAAACCACCCTCCGTCTGGCTCACTTGTCGCCCCATAATATTGTCGGCACCGGATCGAGCCAAAAAAGTTTGGTCAAATTTGTAGTCGTTAAAGCCTTGAGGATTAAGACTTAACGCGGTTTCTTCTACACTCCGATTGCGTTGGGTGCTTTGAATGAAATACCCAGCGAACAGCCGCATGGTCACTTTCTTTTTGTCTTTGTAATAAAACTTCTGTCGCCACTCCGCATTGCCGCGCAGGTAGTTGGCCGGACGGTCGAAAACGTCGCGGTAGTCTTGTGTTTCCAAGGCGATTTGAAAGCGGTACGGATTGGGCAAAGCAAATTGTTCTCCCTCGTATCGAAGTTCGTGTATTGTATTTTTTTTCCAGGATTTCCCCAAATAAACACCTTCGATGCTGCGCAAATCTTCTTCCCTTCCGATGAATAAAGTCCTGAAATTCAGCGCGTGGCGGAACGACATAGAACGGCTTCGCAACTCCGCTGTAACCTGTGGCGCGATTCGGTAAAACTTTGAATAGTAGTCGTCGCCCGCGTTGTAGTCAAAGTCAAAAGTTTTTGCTCCCACACCCACCGTCACTTTTGGCACGAGTCCGCCGGGGTAAAATTTGTAGCGCACATCCGCCAAGCCCACGAAGTTTTTCGACCCTGTTGCGTAACCTGGCAACAGGTAGTATTGCAATTTCCGCTGCGGAAGGGGCGCATTGTAAACCAACAGACCCAACATCGTTTTGTCGTAGTTATTCCAGCCAACCCAGGGCAGCACCGCAAGGGTGTTGCGGCGCGCATTTTGAAAAATGGCGAGGGGCCGGAACTCAATCGGCCTCATGCTTGGGAAAACTCCCCTAGTCCGGCGGAAGTTGTTTTTTCGATTGATATCCAAGGTTTTGCGCGGCCAGTCGATCTCGAAAGCGTCTGCAGAATCTATCGGAAATAAAACGCTGTTTCGAGCTTGCCAATCTGCGACCGAAAACCATTTCGTCTCTTTTGGCTCGCCGTTTTTAAAAGCGGTTACGGAAAATGGCGTGTTCAACGAGCCCTTGTTTTTAATGTCCAAAGTCCATTGTCCATTGTCTAATCTCGCGCCTTTCAAAGCGTAATCAACTTGTTCTTGTGTTTGCACAGTTTCAAAAAACCACCCAGCCTCTAAATTTTTATCTTCCAAAATCGCTCGAAAATCTTCCGGATAAGGGTGCTTAAATTGCCACTTTCGGTAGTATTCCTGCATGGCTGCATCGAACTTTTCCATTCCAACGGATTGTTCAAGCCAATGTAGGCACAGGGCAGTTTTCATATACACCTGTAAGCCGTAGGCGATTGGCGAGAATTCGTTGGAATGCGTATCGGGCGGCGTGTCCTGGTGGTTGCGGGCCAACAGGAGGTAACCGTTTTCTATCAAGGAGCCTTGCCGGGTTTCGTCCAGTATAAATTTGGGGATTTCGAAAGGCATATACTTCCCATAATACTCCTTCATGTAACGCGACTCGTAGTAAGAATTAATCCCTTCGTCCAAGAATGGGTGATCTCGCTCGTTGGAGGCAAGGATTCCATAAAACCAGTTGTGGCCTACTTCGTGCGTGATTACGTCATCGAGTTGTTGAGCGGAAGATGCGTCTCCGATGACGGTGATCATTGGGTACTCCATACCGCCCCCCGCACTCAGGGCGGAGTGTATCGCTGTTGCATGTGGCCAGGGGTATTCGCCGACTTTTTCGGAATAAAACTCCACGGATCGGCGGACGTAGAACGCGCCTTTTTTCCACAAAGCAGACTGTGCTCCTTTCACTGAAGGATCTTTGGAAGGAGGAAACATTGCCCAGCAATCCACCATCTTGCCAGAAGCAAGACGCGCCGTGTCTTTCAGCACCAAAAAGCGTTTGTCCGCAAACCATGCAAAATCGTGTACCCGTTCGGCGATGTACCGTATTGTCTTCATTTTCAGGCTTGAAGCCGGAAAAGTGTCGCTTCCAGTGAGCGGGTGACTTAAAGTCACTCGCTCACTTTTTCGAATTTTCTCCCTCGTTTCGACTTCCTTTTTGTTTAAAAATTCGATTTCGGAAGAAGTTTGAAGTACGCCTGTTGCGCCTACGATGTAGTTTTCAGGCAGGCTCAGCGTCACATCGAATGAGCCAAATTCCGAGTAAAACTCACCAATGTCGAGGTAAGGCATGGCATGCCAGCCCTTGTGGTCATACACCGCTGGCTTGGGATACCATTGGGTCATTTGATAGCTGGTTTCCACGTGACCGAGGCGCGAAAACGAGGCGGGTATTTTGAGCAAAAAAGGGGTGGAAATGCGAATGCGCTTCCCTGGGGTGAGCGGCTGGGGCAAGTTCAGCACTGCTATGTCCGGATTTTTAGGGTCGTATTTCCAAGAGATTTTTTGTCCATCGGCACTGAAATCAAGGTCTTTGTATCCTCCCAAATCCTTGTCGTCTGCGAAATAGAATTTGCCGTCATCATCGCGGAGTTTTTGTTTGCAGAAAGCTGAACGGCGGTTTTTGAAGGCATTTGCCCACAGATGCACCCAAATCTGTGGCAGTGCGTCGGGCGAGTTGTTCACATACTCGAACTCGATAACGCCGTTCAGCGTATGCTTCACGTCGTCGAGCGTGGCGACGATGCGGTAGTTTACTTCCTGTTGGAAGTAGTGATTGTTGTTTTGGGCAACACAATAGGCCGATGAGAAAAAGAAGAGTGCGAACGGCAAATACTTCATAGACAGTATGGAGAATGAAAGGGCAAACTTAGCAAACATCCTTTTCTATTTTTCTTTCAAGAGTATCCAGCCATTGCAATAGACCAGTCGTTTTTCTTGCCCCGTAAACTCAATATGTAGCTCCTGAACAATGAAACGGAGGGTGCCCTTTCGGCCATTAAATGTAATGGTACGTTCATTTATGGGCAACCTTAGGTGGGTGTAAGATTCGTTTTTGTCCTTTTTTTCCAACCATTTTTGGATGCTTGGGCTAAGGCTGAACATTTCGACAAGGGTCGTTTTCCCATCTTTAGTTTGCCGCCATTCGAGCATTTTGTCATCGTCGGAAAGGCAGAAAAAATAGCCTGGTTCCTCACTTTCCTTGTCCTTGTTTTGGTTGAGTTCGGCCTTATATGCCATGTCGAATCCACGCACGTCTAAAGGCTCAGATGAATTTTGCGGACTGATATTCAGGCTACTAATACTGGCACTGGTAGCCACGCCAATATTGAGCCAGTTCAATAGTCCATTAGATTCAAGCAAAGCACTGTCAATAGGTGCTGGCAGAAGATCAGATAGCGCGTTGCGCTTTTCAAGGTATCGAATGGCCGAACTTGCCTGCGTTTGCTCAGGCTCGGTGAGCGGTGCAGTTCCGGGCTTTATTTTCCCGTTTTCAAATCGCCCGTTTCGTTCCAAAATTTCAGTCAAAATCCCTTTTTGGCTTCGTTCTGAAACTGCAAATGCGCTGAGCGGCCCAAAGGCCCAAACGAGCGCAAATAGCGCCAGTGAAATGGGAATGAACTTGATATTGTCGTTTTTGGAGAACAAAAAATACAGGCAGGCCGCTGCGAGCCATAGGCCAAGTACTGCCACCAAATAACGCTCCTCAGTGACTCCATAATCGCTGAGGCGCTTGCCGATGGCGACAAAAAGCAGAACAGTGAGCGGTAACACTACCCACCAAAACCAGCGTTTGAACCCTTTGACAATCATGCTGTTGTCTTCCTCGGCTAAATAAAAGTTGAGCAAGTAGGTAAAAATGCCCGCTACAGAAAACCCGATGACCAGCGAGCTTACCCAGCCTTTTGGGAGCGACCATTGTATTCCGATTTTTGCGCCATATGCATACAAAATCAAAAAGTACAAAATCACGATGGGAATCAGGATGTACTTGCAGAGATTGCGAAAAACCCAGTTATAGGCGGGGTCAGAGACAGCAGTTGGATTATCCGCCACAGCCTCCTCTCTGGTCAAAGTCCTGATCGAGGTGAAGGCGGGGGGGAAATGGAACAAAAAATAAGCCGTGTTGAATATGCCCGCAAGGAGTACGAAAAGTTTGGCATAAGCTCGTTCCTGGACATTGATATTGAATAAATTGTCTACGGCTAGTAACGCTAATGCAAGCCCGGCAAACAATATCAGGGTAAAGGCAGCGCCCACCACAAGGTTGGCAAAAAGTTGGCGGTTGTATTCCCAAAAATCGCGTATAGAACGGGCATTTAGGTATGGCGCAACGGCCACTGCCAAGTGCATCACGATCATCAAAGCCAGATACTGCGGGAGTATCCGCCATTGAAAATCCGCCGCTTTCGTATCAAGCCAAAACCAACAACCCACCAGCGCTAAAAAGCCAATTATTTGCAACAGCCAGCCACGTTTTTCGCTCCAACCCTTTGATTCAGAATAGGCCACAAGCGCAGTCAGGAACGGCAAGCCAAGTTGGCAAGTTATCCAGTTGCGGGCAAAAAACTCCTCGCTATCGCTGGGGCCGCTGTTGTCAATGAGTGCAAAACAGGCTATTGTGCCCAGCAGGGTGCAAAGCATGGTGCCTGGAAATCGGCGGCAAACTTGGAAAAAGGCGGAGATCAAAAAGCCAGGTGTAGGCAGGTGCATGGTTATGAAGTGATTGAGTGATAGAGTGATGAAGTGATGTGGGGGCTGAAGGGCAAAAATTACTTAACGCCTCCAATGCCACCTAATAAACTTGGCGCAAGAAACAAACTTCCCGAAAGTTTAAATCTTTCGGAAAATTCAGCTGGTGCTAGGTGAACAAGAACTTGGGTACTTTTGCTGTCTCAAATTCGAATACATGAGACCACTTTTTTCTATCCTGATACTCTCATTCTTTAGCTTTCCACCCGCTTTCGGCCAGGCTGAAGTAGCCAAACCGGGCAATAGCCAACTATCAATATTCCCCGAATCCTGGGCAGGAAATTGGAACGGAACGCTTGATATTTTCAATGGCAATGGAAAGGTTCAGTCGGTGGAGATGACCGTGGAAATCCACAAAATTGATACCTCCAGCGAAGGTCGCTATACATTCGGACTGGTTTATGGATCCAAAGAGCAAGACTGGCGGCCCTACGAACTGGTGCCAGTCGCCCCGGAAAAAGGCGTGTGGAAGGTAGACGAGAAAAATTCCATCGCAATGGAAAGCTATTTGTTCGGACCTAAATTGCTTTGCTGGTTCACGGTGCAGGGCAGCCGTATTCTTTGTACCTATGAGAAAACAAGCGACGACACGATGGTTTTTGAAGTGATTTCTGGCACGGAAACTGCGGTAAGCACCACCGGAAATACCAAGCAAGGCGAAGAAGAAATCCCGGAAGTAAAGACCTTTCCGTGTTCAGTATTTCAACGAGCGGTATTGAAGAAGCAGTAATTTGAGATTTACATTTCACCCTAATCCATCCCCACTTCGCGTAAGAAATTGGCGTTTCTTTGCGCCTCCAAATGTCGAGCCGTATGTTCCCAAACACAATTACACTTTTTATCCTCCTGTTTTTTGCCAGTACAGCATTCGCGCAGCCTGGACATTCGACCTTCCGAGACACTTTCTGCGACAACCAGACCGTACTCGTCGTCAGCCAATTTTTTAATGCTAGCAACCCGACCGGCACCGTCACGCTGACGGGTGCTGCGCAAGGAGGGATTGACAGCGTAATACATGTCGAACTTACGTTCTTTTCGACCATGGAATCCACACTCAACCAAACGCTTTGCGAGGGCGACACGCTTTGGGTGAACGGCACCGCCTACCACTCAGGGTTCTTCATTGGCGAAGAATTTATCGAAAGTGGATCGGTCAATGGCTGCGACAGCATTATCCATGTCAATCTCAATTTCCGAAAGGTTGTCCATGATTTCCACCAAGTTATCTGCGAGGGCGATTCAATTTTGGTAAACGGGCATATATATACTGCTTTTAACCGCGAAGGCACGGAGGTAATTTCAAACGGGGCTTGTGACAGTATCATTCAGGTGAAACTCACCTCCCTTCCAATCCCTTTTCGGGTCTTGAACGACACGCTTTGCCCAGGCGCATCTATCGTAATCAATGGCATCACCTACAATGAAGAAAACCGCGTGGGCTACGAACTATTGCCCAATGCCGGGAGCAATGGCTGCGACTCCTTGGTGCAGGTGAATATCACCTTCCGGGAGCTTTGGGTCTACATCGGCGAAGACACGGAAATCATCAAAGGCGACGAGATTTGTATTGAAGTACAATACGGCATGAATCCCGTGAGTCTCACTTGGTCGCCCAGGCCGCCATGCCCAGATTCAAGTTGCCAAAGCCAATGTATTGTTCCACTACAATCGCTTTCATTTACGATAACTGCTGTAGATTCAACGGGTTGTGTGCTTACCGACGAGATCAAGATTCGGGTCTCGAACAAAAACCGGGTGTACGCTCCAACTGTTTTCAATCCGGATGCAAGGTTTCCGAACAACCGTTTTTTCCTCGGTGCCGACAATGGGGTTCGCATCATTCGCCGACTTTTCATCGCTGACCGCTGGGGCGAACTGCTCTTCGACGTGAAAGACATTTTGCCCAGTTATCCCGACGGTGGCTGGGATGGCATGTATCGAGGTCAAGTGATGCACCCAGGAGCTTATATGTTCTGGGCCGAACTGGAGCGGATTGACGGGACGACGTTTATTGAAACGGGGTCGTTTAGTCTGGTTCGTTGAACTTCTCAACGCAGCAGCGTCACATTCCCCTTCTTGAACAACGGCTCCTGCCCAACGGTACAAACCACCCGCAGTATATAGCCATAAGTCTCCATTGGCTGTTCTTGCCCCCGGAAAGTGCCGTCCCAGGCATCGTTGAAATTGGTAGTTTCAAAAATCTTCTCTCCCCAGCGGTTGTAAATTGCCCAGAAAAGCTCGGCGGGCGGCACAGTGGCTTCCAATTTCAAGGCATCATTTTCCCCATCGCCATTGGGTGAAAAACCGGTTGGAAAAAACACAAATGGTTCTTCGCATGGTAAGGGGATTACACGTACTGTTATCTCCGCTGAACGCTGACAGCCATTAGGCAAAAATGCCGTCACCGTGTATGTCGTAGTTTGAAGCGGCGAGGCTACAGGATTTGAAAAGTTGGGGTCAGAAAGGCTTCCTGCCGGCACCCAGGCATAACTGATCGCTCCAGGAAAAGAGGCGTCCAATTGCGAATCGTCTCCAGCCATGACCTCTTCTGGTGTGGCAGAAATGGAGAGCGTACCCATGGTTTCCAATAAATGTATTTGCTGAAAAAAGGTGTCGGAACAAGGGAAACTCGGCGCTGCGATCAAGGCGATGGTGTAAAGACCAGTATCCGGGTAAGTATGAGTAGGGGAGAAATTGGTGGAAGTTTGGCTCAGGTCATTTTCCCAGTCGAAATACCAACGGAAAAAGTTGGTATTGGTGCTTTGGTTGACAAATTGGACGCTGAGGGTGTCGCATAATATATCGGGCAGAAAAAAAGCAGCGTTTGGTTCGCCGCAATCGGCCACATTGTATTGAAAATCGCGGCGGGTGGTAGAGAGCAATTCGCCCGCGCGGAACTCGTCAACGCACACACCCACCACGAAGTTGCCAATAGTGTTCGGCACTCCGGTTATAAACCCGGTATAAGGGTCAATCGTAAGTGGGTCGCCACCGAGTATATTGGACAGGTTGTACGGGGGCTCAAGCCAAATCAATTCGTCATAAGGTGGGTCATTAGGCGGATTGGGGGCTGAGTGCAGCGAGTCAGGGCCATTGAACGGAGTACAAAGCCTATAGGCGAGCGAATCACCATCTCCATCAGAGGCGGAATGGTCAAAATCAATGGGATGATGGACACAAATGGCGACTGGTGGCCAATTGTCGAACGTCGCGCCTTGATTGCAAATCATTTGGCTTTCAGCAGAAATTTCCGTCATCCACGTGATGCCTGTATTCAGTGGATCGGGCAGATTTCGGATGAGTTTGTTGCGGCAACAGCGTTGATAAACAAGGATGTAACCATTGGGATTAAATGGCAAAAGCGTCGTGATTCGGTAAGTAGCCTTGTGGACACAGACATCGGGAGGGATGGTCAAACAAGGGTCGGTAAGGATAATTGGCAGGGTATCGTTGGTGTTGTCGTTGTACGGCAGTGAAAGTTTTTTGACCAAAACACTGTCGACACCATTTTCATATATACCAATAATTGCGTTAATGTCAAAGTTTGGAACACCATTCTGGCAATCGCGATAGACCGTGAGCGTAATCTCATAGAAATTGTTGCCCATGCAGCGATAGGTGATTTCTCCGCCTACGATATGGGTAGCGAAAAGGGAAGTTTTTGAGATAAAAATTAAGAAAAAGAAGATAGAAACAGGACGCATCAAAGGGTTATCTCATTTTTGGCATCCAAACCTATAAGGTTTTGGAAACCTTATAGGTTTCAATCAATCGAAATCTGCCATGCGGCCAAATAGCGTTGGACAAGCAGTTGGATGACCTGTCAAAGATACATTCAACCTCCACTTTGCTCCTTCAAAAATCGGAGCACCTCCGCTCGCATCGAATCGCCCGCTATTTTCCATAGGTTGTTGTGGCCCGCTCCCAATACCTTGTACCAGCGTTTGCCTTGCGCAGGACAAGCAATGTAATTGCGCTCGCCAAACCACATTGGTATCCTTGCGTCCTTGTCGCCATGGATAAACAACACCGGACGATCAATTTGAGCAGCTGCCAATACAGGTTTTATGGAGTCAGGCTCGAAATGGGCAATTCGACCCGACTTGTTTATCACCCTGTTGGTCAGCCACTGACTACGCAACCCAAAAAACCAGTCTGCCCCATATTCCATGGCGACTTTGTCGAACTCGTCGAAAGTGCTTTCTACGATTCCAAACGCATACCGAGGCTCCACTGCCATGGCCTGCAATGCCACTGCCCCGCCCAACGATGCGCCCCAGATCGCCATAGCTCGTGTTGGGAATAACCGTTCCAGGGTATCAGCCACTGCACGCAAGTCGTTTTTTTCGTGATAGCCAAATGTGCAGTATTCGCCTTCACTTTGGCCGTGGGCGCGAAGGTCGAGCAAGAGACTGGCATAGCCTACGTCCGCGAGTAGCTTAGCACGTTCCAGTTCCACTTCTTTGCATGCCGAAATGCCATGCAAAAGCACCACAGTGGCCAGTGTGGAATCAGTATTGGAGTCCACTAGCAGGGCACTGAGTTGTAGGCTGTCGGGCGTTTGAATATGGAGTGCTCTGGCGTGGAGACCGTAGTTTTCTGGTTTTACACCTTTGGGCAGGAGCCACAACAAATCTTCAGGTTTGTGCCGCAAGGGCTTTATACCTGAATACGGAAGTACATGCTCCACCACAAAAAAGCCCGACAACAAAATCAAAGTGAGCAGAATGGCGAGCGACTTGACAATTTTTTTGAATGACATTTATTTAAATGGTTGAAAACTGGCTCCTTGTTTTTCGCCACACCCAAGTCATGTCTAGGGGTGGCGAAAACATTTGTAAAATCTCCTTGTTCATTTCCACAAAATCCAGCATGCGCCCAATCACTCTTTTGCTTTTTCTCCCGACACTGTTCTTTTGCCGACACTTGGCAGAAGATCCAATACCAAAGCAACCAGAGCCTGTAATGGAACGAATTGACATTCTTGCACTGGGCGACTCTTACACCAAAGGAGAAAGCGTACCATGGGAACAAAATTTCCCGAAGCAACTGGCCGACAGTCTCCACGCAGCAGGCTTCGATTTAGCCGGGCTTCATGTGGTAGCCCAAACAGGTTGGCGGACCGACAATCTCCAATCTGCCCTTGCCAGCCAAGCCCCTGTGTTGGGCGATAGTAACTTCAGTCTCGTTACCCTCTGCATTGGGGTGAATAATCAGTACCAAAACGCTGATTTTGACACTTATAAAAAGCAATTTGAGGAACTGCTCCTATACGCCATCGCTCGCGCAGGCGGTCGAAAAAACCGTGTGGTAGTGCTTTCGATCCCCGATTGGGCGTTTACAACTTTTGGGCAGGGTTCTGGGAATCCGACGCTCATTTCCCAGGAAATTGACCAATACAATACCGCAAATCGCAACATCGCCGAGGCTTACAATGTTCATTATTTGAACGTCACAGGCGTTTCACGTCGCGGTATTTCCGAACCTGACTTGGTTGCTTTTGATGGACTACACCCTTCCGCAAAGCAATATACGGAATGGGTGCAGCTTCTATTGCCGCTTTCAAGGACGGCTTTGTTGCATTAGATACGATGTTTAATCATGAATGTTGATTTTTGATGCGCTTTAGAGCTGCCCTGCCAACTGCCACTGCCAACTGCTACTACCCATGCACCCACCCGATATCCTAGACAATTTCGACTTTGAAGACCTGCCTGATTGGGCCGGTGAAGGCGAGATTGTGGCAAAATTTTATTCTTCGATGGAAGCCGAAGTCGCTGCCGCGCGTTTGCGCTCGGAGGGGATACATTGTTTTTTGGCTAATTCTATTTCTCAGTCAGTGGTGCCTCATTTACAAGGGATTGTGCGATTACACACACGCCCGACAGATGCCGAGCTGGCCCGTGAAATTTTACAAGAAGCAGCCATCGAAACAGAGTGGCCATTGGCAAGAAGAAATAGCGGCAACGGCGCATTGGTCTTTATGGCAGTGGTGATTGGATTGGTGCTGGCCTGGCTTTTGGTAAAATCGTTGGGCTGATTTCGCTATATCCCAATATCCCCCTCCTTCGCTAAAGCTTCAGCGGGTAAAAATATCCCAATATCTCCTCAATACGCCCACTTCAAATAAAGCGCGCCCCAGGTGAACCCACCGCCAAAAGCCGTCAGAATGATGTTGTCGCCTTTTTTCAACTGTTTTTCATAATCCCACAGACAGAGTGGTAGTGTTGCGGCGGTCGTGTTCCCATAGCGTTCGATGTTGATCATCACCCGCTCCAAGGGGAAGTGCAGATGCTCGGCTACGGAGGTAATGATACGCATATTGGCCTGGTGTGGTACGATCCATTGTACGTCGTCGGTAGTCATTCTGTTGCGGCGGATTATTTCTTCACAGGTGCTGGTCATGCCCCTTACGGCGTGGACAAAAACCCGTTTCCCATCCTGCCATGCATAGTGCTCTCGGGCGGCTACGGTTTCGGCGGAGGCGGGTTTTTTAGAGCCACCCGCTTTCATGTGCAACAGTTCTCGTCCGGCGCCATCGCCCCGTAGCACAAAATCAAGCACTCCCGTCCCGTCTTTTCGGGGTTCGAGCAACACCGCTCCTGCCCCGTCGCCAAAGATGACGCAAGTGTTGCGGTCTGTGTAATCAATGATAGACGACATCATGTCGGAGCCTACCACGATTACTTTGCTATATGTTTCATTTTGAATAAATTGTGCACCGGTGGAGAGCGCAAAAAGAAAGCCGGAACAGGCAGCATTGAGGTCAAAGCCAAAAGCGTTTTTTGCCCCCACTTTGTCGCAAACCGTATTGGCGGTGTCGGGGAAAACCAAGTCGCCGGTCACAGTTGCTACGATGATCAAATCAATCTCGCCGGGCTTTACCCCTGTCTTTTCGAGCAAGCCTTTCACGGCTTCTGCGCACATATCAGAGGTGGCCCAGCCTGGTGTTCGGAGGATTCGACGCTCCCGGATGCCCGTGCGAGATTGGATCCAATCGTCGTTGGTATCCACCATTTTTTCAAGGTCTTTGTTGGTCAGTTTGGTTTCTGGTAACCAGCCGTTTACGCCAGTAATTGCGGCGTGAATCTTACCCATTGAATTGATAGTATTAGGTGTGGAACTGAGAGGGATTATTATGCATCAGACTTGTTGATTACCTCTGCTACTTTATGCGCTTCTTTTTGTGGCGGCATGGTGTTAAAAATATGGTCCCAAATGGTGGATGACACGCCAAATGCCTTGTCATCGTTCAAATGGTGGTGGCGGTGGTGATGCTCCCAAAGGGGCTTAAAAAATTTGGGCGCTTTATAACGGTGGATGCTGTAATGAATCAGCGAATACACATAATAGCCCATCAAAAAACCCGAAGCGAAAAAAGCACCCGCATTGCCAAAAATCAGCCAATAGAGCGCAAAGAAAGGGATAGTAAGGATGATTTTTGGGGCCGTAGGCAAAAGGGTGCGCTGGGCATCGTTCGGGTACTCATGGTGTACCCCGTGGATGATGTATTGAAGCCGTGCACTTCCTTTAAATGCCGTCTCCGCAATATGAAAAAAGTAACGGTGTAGCAGATATTCAAAAAATGACCAGGCTATAAAACCGCCCAAAAACCACATTGCAACCTGTTTTGCTGTGTGTTGAGCGCCCATCCAATAACCTGCCCAGATACAAATGACAGAGATTGCAACTGAACTAATGGTGGATTCGATTAAAGAGGATTTGGTGAGATATTCAAGGGCTGGGTTTTTGAACAAACGGGCTTGTCCCTTGATTTTGACTTGTGTTTTCATAGCCAAACTGTTGATTTGCAAAAAAGATGATGTTTACTATGTAATTATGACCGTTTTTCTAAGAATGCAAAGGTAAATGTTTGTGCGTTGCTATTTTCTCTAACCCCACTTCTTGACAAAGTATTTGAACTTCTCGACGGGACAATTTTCTCCACACAAATTGGTCCAAGCCTCTCATCTTTGCTGCCGATGAAAAACTTCTTTTCGCTCGTAAAATTCAGCCACACCATCTTCGCCATGCCGTTCGCGCTTGTTGGCTTTTTCATTGGCACCACGGTGGCGGGAGGCGGACTCAGTTGGCAAAAACTCTTGCTCGTACTGCTTTGCATGGTATTTGCCCGCAGCGCAGCAATGGCTTTCAACCGATGGCTCGACCGCGACATTGACGCGGTAAACCCCCGCACCAAAGTCCGGGAAATCCCGGCAGGCATTATCAGCCCAAAGTCGGCGCTAGCATTTGTGATGGCCAATTGCCTGCTGTTTATCGCAACCACCTGGTTTATCAACCCAATGTGCTTTTGGCTCTCGCCGATAGCATTGGCCGTGGTGCTGGGCTATAGTTACACCAAACGTTTTACTTGGCTTTGTCACCTCGTGCTGGGGCTTGGGTTGAGCCTGGCACCAGTAGGCGCGTACCTGGCCGTCACGGGACATTTCGATTGGTTGCCAATACTTTATGGCCTGGCGGTGCTGCTTTGGGTGGCGGGATTTGATGTTGTTTATTCACTTCAGGACGAGGATTTCGACCGCTCACAGCGGCTCTACTCTATGCCCTCTTTTTTTGGCAAAAAACAAGCCCTCCGCATATCGGAGTGGATGCATTTGGGCACTGCTGTATTGATGGTTTTGGCAGCCCGGCACCTGGCTTCTGCTGCGCCCCAAACAGGCTGGTTGCTGTGGATCGGCACAGGCGTTTTCCTGGCCCTCTTGCTCTACCAACATCTTTTGGTAAAACCCAATGACCTAAGTCGGGTGAACATGGCATTTTTCACCACCAACGGCATTGCGAGTTTGTTTTTTGGGACAATGGTTATAGTGGATTTGGTTATTTGAGGATTTGAGGATTTGTTTATTTGGGGATTTGGTGATGGGCCCAACGCTGGACATTTGTATCTGCATTTAAGGATGAGGGTAGTCAAAAATCTGTGTCAACTGCCGGTTACACCCCCTGCCCCTAAAGGGGAGTTTATTCCGTCGAGTGCATAACTCAATGGATAACAAACAATTATCCACCTATTCGAATTTGCTCCCCTTTAGGGCAAAGTCGTTGACTTAAGGTTTTGTGTGTATAAAAGGGGCGTAGCCCCGACACCGTTTATAGAACAATATTTTGCGTGTTTTATGGAGGGGCGTAGCCCCGGCACGATTTGTCAGGGGTGCCGCCACTACGTGGCTCGTTCATATACCCGATTTTTCTATAAACGGTGTCGCCACTACGTGGCTAAAAACCCTTAAGTCAACGAAATTGACCTTTAGGGTGGTATAGTTTCCTCTGGAATGGGTGGTATAGATTACGTCAGAATATACACCATCCCCAACTCCCCAAATAAACAACTCCCCAACTCCCCCAATAAACAAATCCCCAACTCCTAAAATTTCCAAATATCATACAATATCACCCCTAGTACAATTCCTGAAGGGATAAAAAACACCTTGGTGCCGATAACTGGGAAAAATGCTACGCTCATCATTGCACCCCCTATAAAACTGCACATAACTACGATGCGCAGCCAAGCCTCCCGGCGAATGAGCCGATGTTTTTCTCCCTCAGAATGAAAGAGTTCGGCCACGTCTACGCCCAATTCGACCACGATGCCAGTCATTTGGCTGGCTTTGACGAGCGATGAAGTAGTAAGGCTTACCATTGCGTTGAGCACACCGATAGTGAACAAAATCAAGGATGGAAAAAGGACTGGGTCGAGCGTGTCTGGGTTTATACCAGCAACGGCAATGACAAAGTAGCAAATTACCACCGTGAGCAGGGGCAGTAAATGGAGGTATTGCCATTTCATGAGTTTCTCGCGCTCCGAACACATGCCGGCAAAAAAGCCTCCAAGGAAAAACGCGAACAGCCACAGGAAAATCGAGCCAGCCGTATTCAATTGCCCTTCGTACAAATCCTTGGCAATCTGAGGCAAAAAACCCGTGATATTGGTCAAAACCATTGAAAAAGTCATCAAGCCCGCATACATCACAATTCCTGTACTGAATGGGTAGGCAATGGCATAGAGCATTACGCTGCGGAAAGAGCGTTTGCGCACAGTAGCACCTTCGGGACCGAGAAAAGGTGTTTTGAGGGTTTCTAGAATATCTATCTTCATGGAATTTGATCGTTTGTATTTTGAGGATTTGGTTATTTGAGGATTTGGTTATTTGCTCCGTACAATTCGATTTCCAGTTTGTTTGATTTCCGATTTTCGAATAGAAGGGTATTGTTATAGCGGTCAGACGACTTTGAGTCGTCAGATCGCGTCGCAGCCTCGTCTGACGACTCAAAGTCGTCTGACGAGTAAGTAAGTCCAAAAATCAATTTTGCTCCCCAATTCCAGACAATTGCCGATAAATAATGTTCATGTTTTGTATTTCCGGCAGCAATTTTAAGCCACTTCCATCGAATTGTCGAACTTTGCCGCCAGTCCACCCCCTCCTCCGCCTCAGCTTCGGCGGGTAAAAACCCAACCTCACCCAATCACCAATCACCAATCACCACCTATGCCCTGGCTACACGTCTCGCCCGACTCCGACTTTTCCCTTCAAAACCTGCCCTTCGGCATTTTCCATACAGGCGACCACCGGCCCCGCGCAGGGATAGCCATTGGTGGCCACATCATAGACTTGGAAGTTGCTGCCGAGACCGGGTTGTTTGGTAAACGCCGTTTTTTTAAAAAAATATTCGCGCAAGCTACGCTCAATGAATTTATAGCCCTCGGAAAACCTGTCACCAACCGTATCCGGCGCAAAGTCCGCGAATGGCTCGAGCGGTCTGCGACCCCCGAAAATGCCTTGCAAATCCTTGCAGACCGAAAAACCGCCACGATGCTGATGCCCATTCGGGTGCCTAACTACACCGATTTTTACAGCAGCATCGAACATGCCACCAATGTAGGCAAAATGTTCCGCCCCGACAATCCTTTGCTGCCCAATTGGCGTTGGATGCCAGTGGGTTATCACGGTCGGGCATCGTCCATCGTGGTAAGCGGAACGCCAATTCGGCGGCCCAGCGGACAGATCCTTGTGCCAGGTGGCGAAGCCGATACGCCCATTTTCGCGCCTACGCGACAACTTGACTTCGAGTTGGAAATGGCTTTCGTAATCGGAAAAGAAAGCACACTGGGCGAGCCGATCACCTTGGAAAATGCCGAAGAACACATCTTCGGACTGGTGCTTTTCAACGACTGGAGCGCGCGCGACATCCAGCGCTGGGAGTATGTGCCGCTCGGCCCCTTTCTGGGCAAAAATTTTGGCTCCAGCATCTCGCCCTGGATTGTGCCGCTCGAAGCGCTTAAGCCATTCCGTGTGAAAAGCCCAAAGCAAAAACCAGCCCCGCTGGAGTATTTGAAAACCAAGGGTTTGAAGAATCTGGACATCGAACTTGCCGTAACGATAACTTCACCCAAAACCAATGCTGCTACACTCCTTTGCCAATCCAACACAAAATACCTTTACTGGTCAATGGCACAACAGTTGGCGCATCACACCGTAAACGGCTGCAATGTGCAAGTAGGCGACCTTATGGCCAGCGGAACGATCAGTGGCCCAACTCCAGACAGTTACGGTTCGATGCTCGAACTTTCCTGGGGCGGCAGAAACCCGATCACGCTGAACGACGGCACCACCCGGACTTTTTTGCAGGACGGGGATGTGTTGACGATGCGGGCTTGGGCGGGAGAGGAAGGGGCGAGGGTTGGGT
>CAZPTQ010000049.1:21797-27986 GCA_964589365.1 uncultured Saprospiraceae bacterium | reverse complement strand
TAAATCCAAAATCGTAAATCCAAAATCGTAAATCCAAAATCGTAAATCCAAAATCGTAATTATCATCAATTCATCTCCCGAATCCAGGCTTTGATCAATTCTACTCCCTCGCGGTGTTGCATTTGCCGACCTAACTCGGGCATCCGTATCCCTGGGTCGTCGCTTTCCATACGGAACACAAGGATGCTCTCATTGGGTTTGCCCGGAACGATGCCAAAACGGCGGTTGCCGCTGCCGCGACCGGCGGCCACTGGAGCTTTGCCAACACCAAGGCGCTCCGGGTCGGTTTGTCCAATATCAAGAAACATTCCGCTAGTATTAGCCGGACCATGCGAGTTGTGGCAATGGGCACAGTTGGCGTCAAGATAACTCCGCGCGGCGGCAGATACGTGATTGGTGGATTGTTTACCCGCCGAAGTTTTGACGTAAGAGGGGTGATCGGTTGATCGGTAGTCCGTAAGACGCGGAGCAGTAGCAGGATCGAAACCTTCTGGCAGTGCAAGCCTTTCTGATTTCTGCCATAAAAGGAGTTGATTTTCATTGTTTTCCTCCCGGTTAAGTTGTCGGGCTGTGATCCCTATCGCGACAAACTGGCCATCGTAGGAATGGCAGCCCTTGCATTGGTTGAGGTTTGGCGCGATGTATTCAATACTTTGTTTTTTGCCTTTTTCGTCTATCCATGAGACGGGGAAAGCAGCACCCGCCACTTCCAAAAATGCATCGGATTGTTCGGTGTTCCAGATGTACTCCAAGGCTTTCCAACCCTTTTCTTCCTTGATCAATAGCCGGGTTTCCAAGATACGGCGGCCTTTTTGGGGTACGCTCGCATCATTCCAGTAAAAAAAATTTTTGATGATAACTGCGCCTGTGGGAAACTCAAATGCTTCCTCGGCATCATATACCATTGTTTGTCCTTCCGGCAAATAGATAAACCTCGCCTTCTCTGCATAATCGCTAAAAAGCGGGGCGTTTACCTCGTATGGGAACACATTGGGCGCGGGTACGAGCTCTGATATTTTACCGGTATAAAATGCGAAATCGGAAAGTTTGGGTTTTGCTCCATCTTCCAAATCCTGTCTAAGAATATACTTGTGTATTAAACAGTTGTCAGACGCCCCCAGCATCGTCACCGCAATCACAAATAATACACTGATTTTAAAATTCGCAGTCATACGGTTTGGCGTTTTTACTGATTTTCCCTTTAAAAAGCCCAAGTTTATCGGCTCGAAGGTTGGCGAAAGTTCCGTTCTCGTTGTTGCGGATACATATTTCGTAGCCTGGCTTTAGAATACCGTTGACATCGAGCCAATCAGGGTTTTGAATACCATCATAGAGGATATGCGGCACTCTTTTGCCAAATTTCCACCAAAAAATAAAGCCGAGTTTGCTTTTCCAAGTCGGCATTCGTTTGCCGATGGAATAGATGTTGTCGTGTATAAAAATTCGCGAAGGGTAAGGATTGTAGTCCTTGTCCTTAATGGGTGTTTCGGCAATAAAATAACTCACAATGGCTGTGGAGGCCGTTTTGTTGTCCCAAATTTTATTGTTGAAAACCTCCACGTCGTTGGTAGCGAGGATCATCACACCTGTGCCGGGTGGGACTTTTGCCACGATGTTGCCTTTGGGTGCAAAATTGCGGAAGTTGTTGCGGGTAACGAGGTTGTCGTGGACTTTAACATGGCCACCCCGTTTTTTAGGCAGGTCAGGTAGATCGAATACCAGGATGCCGCCCGTATTGTCAAAGGCTTTGTTTTTCCACACCCATGCGTTGGTGGTGTTCTCGATTTCGATACCTGCTACGTTCCATTTTGCCACACAATTTGTCACCCAAACAGAATCCGACTGGCCAACGTAGATGCCAGCATCAGAAGCCCCGATAGCAGTGCAGCGTTCAATTCGGACGTTCTGGCACTGTACAGGGTAGAGGGCGTAGGAACCATTGGTAGCCTTCGGTTCACCAGTCCATTGGGCGGTGATGTCTCTGAAGCTAAGCCCGCGCACTTGTTGGGTTTTGATGAGGTCGCCCTTGGAATCCTCGATTGTAAAATGCTCTAAAACAATGTTTTGCGCGTTGGTAACTTTGATTCCTTCCGCACCTTGTTTTTGGTTTTTGAATGAAAGCACGGTTTTGCCTTGCCCGGCACCGCGTATAGTGACGTTTTTTTTCGCGTCGAGCGAAAGCGTGTTGGAAAGGGTAAACGTCCCTTCCGGGAACTCGACCGTGGAGCCATCCTCTGCCATTATGAGCAGGGTCTGGAGTTGTTTTTCAAGTTCTGGCTGAGCCGGGAGGGCATTTGCAAAAGAGAGGAGAAGTATGCTCAAAAATGGTCGGTACATGGTTGTGTTTCTTTGGCCCAAACATAAAAAGACTCCGACGGTTGCCCGTCGGAGTCTTTGATTCGTATCGTCAAGATGCTTAAATCGCTTATGCGAGTTGTACATTGACAGCGTTCAAGCCTTTTTTGCCTTGTTGAGTGTCGAAAGAGACTGCGTCCCCTTCGCGTACTTCGTCAACCAATCCGCTGACGTGAACAAAAATTTCTTCGCCCGAATTTGAATCGACTACGAAACCGAAACCTTTGGTTTCGTTGAAGAACTTGATAGTTCCAGAATTCATACTAAAAAAATTGAAAAAATGAAAGGTAATTGTTCCGAAGAACGGGGCAAAGGTAATATAATTTATTAAAAAAAAGGTTTTTCTTTTCCAAACCAAATAAAAAACTCCAAACGGTTGCCCGCCGGAGTTTCTGAATCGTATCGTCAAGAAGCTTAAATCGCTTATGCGAGTTGTACATTGACAGCGTTCAAGCCTTTTTTGCCTTGTTGAGTGTCGAAAGAGACTGCGTCCCCTTCGCGTACTTCGTCAACCAATCCGCTGACGTGAACAAAAATTTCTTCGCCCGAATTTGAATCGACTACGAAACCGAAACCTTTGGTTTCGTTGAAGAACTTGATAGTTCCTGATTGCATACTAAAAAAATTGAAAAATGAAAAATAATTGTTCCGAAGAACAGGGCAAAGGTACTATAATTTATTGAAAACAGGTGGTTTTTCTTTTCCAAACCAAATAAAAAACTCCGAACGGTTGCCCGCCGGAGTTTCTGAATCGTATCGTCAAGATGTCTAAATCGCTTATGCGAGTTGAACATTGACTGCGTTCAAGCCTTTTTTGCCTTCTTTTGTCTCGAAAGTGACCGTGTCGCCTTCGCGAACTTTGTCAACCAAGCCGCTGACGTGAACGAAAACTTCCTCGCCCGTTTCTGAGTTGACGACGAAACCAAAACCTTTGGTCTCGTTGAAGAACTTGACAGTTCCTGTTTGCATACTAAAAAAATTGAAAAAATGAAAAGTAATTGCCCCGAAGGACGGCGTAAAGTTACGCAAGTTTGTTGAATGTCAATGGGTTTGGGATATTTTTTCCATCCATCAAGCCTTGATCGTTATTGCCCGACTTTTCATTTTATCGTGTCAGGTTGCACACTTTTGTTGCACGAAAAAAATAAGCACCTACGCTACGTTGTGCGTAAGTGCTTGAAAATCACAGAGCGGAAAACGAGACTCGAACTCGCGACCCCCAGCTTGGGAAGCTAGTGCTCTACCAACTGAGCTATTTCCGCGATTGCTTGGACAAAAATACGCAGATTTCGAAAATCAGGCCCAACGATTTTTTGTCTCCAGCCTATAAAAAACAGCGGCTGTCTCACAAGCACATTCTGGACAGGATTTACAAGGTTAACAGGATTATTTGGCATTTATATTGCCAAAATCCTGTTAACCTTGTAAATACTGTCTGTTAAAAACACTTGTGAGACAGCCGCAGTGCCTGGCTTGAAATTTATCCCAGTGCCGCAACCGCCGAATGATCTATGAATATGCGAAGGCAGATTTTTTGCTCATATAGGCATGAGGAGGGCAAAATGCGGGACATTTTAACCGACGAAGAACGAAGATGAGCGGAAAATATGGCCGTCAGATTCATAGCTCATTCGGCGGTTGCGGCACTAGTTCAAGGGGAACATCACACCCAGACTCAGGCCAATGCGCCGACTTTTGCCCGTTACTTTCTCATCAGAATCTGCATCCACGTAATCCGGGAAGTGGTCGTTTAGCCCTAAGATATAACGAGCATCCAAGAAAATGGATGCTTTTCCAAGATCATACGCAACCCCTCCACCAAAATGTAGGTTAAGGTTTGTTTTATTAAGCGGGAACTTATCATCGTCAAGATCATCTTCATCATAACCATCCTTGACAAATTTGCCATCTAATGTTTCGCTATCGCTGTCCGAATCAATCAAGTTGCCGTTCGCATCCTCTTCGCGATAAGAGTACTTCACTTTAACTTCCCCATTCATCCCAAAGCCCAAAGAAGGCCCCGCCAATATATTAAATTTGAGTTTGCTTGACCCAAACTTGAGCTTTCCAAGCACAGGGATTTCCAAGGTGTTGATTTTAAAAGTTATTTCTTCATCATACATGTATGTTATCCCCATATCCGTCTCGGATTCGCTGTAAACCAAACTTGTCCCGTGTGATCCGTACATGATTTCGGGCTGGATAGCAAACATTTCGCCAAGCGCGATTTCAACGGGCACCGCAAACTGGAAGCCAGTAACGCTTTCGTTATCATACTCATCATCAAAGTCAAAAAAGTCCAGTTCCATTTTGTTTATCAACATCCCGCCTCTTACACCGATACTGATTTGTGCATTGGTAGTTTGGTAAAACCCAAGTACCAAAAGTGTGAAAAAAAGTTGAAAAAAAGTCTGTTTTTTCATGATTATAGAATTTTTTGAAAGTAAATGTTAGGTGAAAATGAGGGGCAAGGTACAGATGGATTCGTTTTTGAAGTGCTTTCATTCTTTTTTTTTGGAGAATTTGATGCACCCAATTCAACTTGCAATTAGCCAATTTTGAATGCCGTACCTTGTGCCAAAATAACGCGCTGCGCTGGAAAAATTGGTAAAATGACTTTTGACGTAACCCTCCCCGTCCTCAACGAAGAAGCCACGCTCGACCGCCAAGTGCGCATACTGCACAATTTCCTTTGTAACAATTTTCCCGAACGTAACCAGTGGCGCATCGTCATCGCCGACAACGGCAGTACCGACAACACCCGCCACCTTGCTGCCGCCTTATGCGACGAATTTGCTGAAATTCAGTTACTTAGAGTGTCAGAAAAAGGAGTAGGCCTCGCACTCAAAACCTCCTGGACACAAAGCAAAGCCGACATCGTGGGCTACATGGACTTGGATTTGGCAACAGAATTAAGGCATTTCCCCCAGGCTTACAACGCGCTCGCTACAGAAGGCTTTGACCTTGTTTATGGCACTCGATTGCACAAAAAATCGCGTGTACGGGGTCGTACGCTGAAACGCGAGATCACCTCGCGCATTTTCAATTTCATGTTGAAAACCTATTTGGGCACCCATTTCTCTGACGGAATGTGTGGGTTCAAATGGCTGCGCCGGGAGCACGTCGCGTCGCTTATGGAGGCTGGGGCAATCTCCAACGGCTGGTTTTTTAGCACCGAACTGCTGGCCTTAGCCGAATGGAAGGGATTGAAAATGTGTGAATTGCCCGTCATTTGGTCAGATGACACTACGAGCAGTCGGGTGAATATTTCGCTATTGGCGCGTCAATACATTGCTGCTATGCGCGTCTTGAAAGAACGAAAACCATGATAAAAACCTTAATGCTCGGCACTGCCCAATGGGGCTGGACGGTTTCCCAAACCGAGGCATTCCAACTCCTGGACGCCTGGCTCGGCGCAGGCTTCCGGCATATTGACTGCGCCACCAATTACCCCATCAACCGCAACGCTGCCGACTTCCGTGCAGCGGAAAAAATATTGCACGAATACACCCTCGCTCATGGCTTGCACGAGCTTTGCCTTACTATGAAAATTGGCAGTCTCGACAACCTCCGTTCGCCCGAGATAAACCTGGCCCCTTCTTTCGTGCAGATGATGACGGAGGAATACCTGCGGATTTTTGGCGCAAACTTAAGCTGCACCATGTTTCACTGGGACAATCGCGACCAAGTTGGGGAAGTTTGCGCCTCTTTGGAGGCACTGAATAGACTGCAACAAGAGCATGGCATTCGGCCCGGACTTTCCGGTATCGCCCACCCTGAAGTCTACGCGGCAGCAAATGCCGCCTTAGGTCTCTCGTTTGAAATTCAAGTGAA
>CAZPTQ010000049.1:0-21697 GCA_964589365.1 uncultured Saprospiraceae bacterium | reverse complement strand
AAGTCTACGCGGCAGCAAATGCCGCCTTAGGTCTCTCGTTTGAAATTCAAGTGAAACACAACATTTTGCAATCAGATTTTGAAAGATATGCTCCTTTATCCGCCATATCCGCAGGCGATGACGGGCATCACGCCATATTTGCCTACGGCCTCAACGCCGGCGGCGTCAAATTGGAAGCCACCTACCCTTCCGAAAGCACTTTCTTGGCGAGAGGTGGCCAACCTGAAAAAGTCGCAGCCCTGCTCGAAAAAACCAGGGCTTTGCTCCCTCATTGGAACACGGCATTTGTGCGCCCACCCGTAAAGACGATGAACCATATTGGGTTGATTTTTGCCGGACTTCATCCAAGATTGAACGGCATTTTACTCGGGGTATCCTCGGTGGCTCAATTGCGAGAGACCTTGGATTTTTGGCGGAATCTAGAGACATTTGATTACTCGGATGTTTTTTCAGCGTTGAAAAAAATACTTTTGCCCGCTCAAATAACACTTTGAAGCATAAAAGGCATGGCAATAAAAAATACAACTTCAAAAGCGCCCGCAAAACAGCGAACGGCAAAACAGGCAACGCAGCTGCTTCCTACCGATTTTATTCAGTCCGGTTTTTGGAACCAACACCTAGTGCCTGCACTTCTGTTGATGGCGATTTCTTTTGTGCTGTACGGCATAACGCTTAGTTTTGGCTATTTGCAAGATGACCAGTTGTTTGTCTGGGACAACACATTTGTGCAAAAAGGCTTCGCAGGCCTGGCCGACATTTTTGGGCACGACAGCCTTTTGGGTTATTATAAGGATCCAAAACTCATGCTCGAAGGCGGGCGATATCGTCCCTTGCCCCTTGCCACTTTTGCCATAGAGATCGGGTTGTTCGGCAAGGACAGCCCTGGAGTGGCGCACTTTCTCAATGTAGTACTTTATGGACTCACGGGTATTTTGCTCTACCGAGTTTTGTTGGCATTGTTTCCTGGTAAGGAAAGTGACCTAACCCGCCCCCGCCTGCCGGGACTTGGCGGGCAAGGATTTTTCAGTGTGCCGTTTTTGACAACGGCCATTTTTATGCTGCACCCGCTGCATGTGGAAGTCGTGGCAAACATTAAAAGCCGCGACGAAATTTTCGCCCTGTTGGGCAGCCTTGGCGCACTGTGGGCCATCTTAAAATATTTTGACACCCAAGAAAACCGCTGGCGTTGGATCGCGGCAGGGACTTTTCTGCTGGGTCTGCTTTCAAAAGAAAACACAGCCACTTTTTTGGCTGTGATACCCCTCAGTTTGTGGTTGTTCTCCAAGATTCCGCTTGGTCGTATAATATCGGCCTGTTTGCCCTTGTTGGCGGCCATTTTACTATTCCTCCTGCTCCGTGCCTTGGCATTGGAAACGCCGATTAAACATCCGGATGAATTGGTGCTTAACCCGTTTTTTGGCATGGCAGCTTCGGAGAAATTTGCCAGCATTTTCCTTTCGTTGGGCTGGAATCTGAAACTTTTGTTCCTTCCGCACCCGCTCACGATTGACTATTACCCCTATCATGTGCCGAAAGTGAGTTGGACGGATTGGCGCGTGCTCGGCTCGCTTACAACCTATTTGGCAATGGGCATTTGGGCGTTTCGGCAGATGAAAAAACCACGAGACATTGAGAAAACTGGTTCATTGGTTCCAGCCTTTTGCATTTTGTACTTCCTGCTGACAATCAGTGTGGTATCGAACATTTTTGTACGCACCAGCACTTTCCTCAATGAGCGCTACCTCTTTATGCCCTCGGTGGGTTTTTGCCTTTTGGTTGCTTGGTTTGCGGCTCGAAAACTTCCCGAATTGTTGCGCAAACCAACAGATCAACCGAATTTGTGGAGCGCGGTTTTAATTGGGGCACTTGCTGTCTTGTTTGGGCTGCGCAGCTGGACGCGGATACCTGATTGGGGCGGCGAAGGAAAGGGTTTGGTGGAATCGGCGATACGCGTTTCCAGCGAAAGTTATCGCGCCAATTATTACTACGCTAATTTGCTTTACCAGGAACGTTATTTGAAAATTGAAAAATCTACCGATGCATCTTCGGTTTCAGAGCGGAATAACTTGCTTGATTCGATTGGTCATTACCTAAGCCGATCTTTAGAGATCAACCCCGGCTACCGTCTGGCAGCCCCGCTTAAAGTACAAATGGCAGTAGGTAGGTTTAATCAGGACAAGGATCTGGACAAATTGCTTAATGCTTTGGAAAATCTGATTTATAATCAGCCCGGCAATGGCGAAATGCTCTCTATGGTGTTAGAGGTGCTTAAATCGCTCAAAGGCGCTGACCCCAACATTTACAATTTCTTCTGTCACCGGGTGGGCTACAATTTCTATCATGTGAAAAAGCACGATCCGGAGGGAGCAATAACATTCCTGAATCTTGCCCTGGCCAATTATCCTCAGGACAAAAATACCATGCAGGATTTGGTTCAGATTTATACCTCCATGGGCAATCAAGCCAAGGCGAGGGAGATGCAGCAGCGGATGGCACAGTAAATTTTATTACCACACAGTAAATTTAAGCACTTCACAGTAATTTTAATCACCACACAGTACACATAGAGCACATAGTATAATATACAGGTTAAAAAGACTATGTGTTCTATGTGTTCTATGTGGTAAAAATTAAAAAAATTGCCCACTGCCCAAAAAGGGCAGCAGGCAACCATAGAACCATGAAAATTCTTAATCAGAGGTGAAGGCGTTCTTTACGCGCTAAAAGCACCTCCTTTGACTCTACCCGATCAGGGTCTGGCACACAACAGTCCACCGGACAAACGGCGGCACATTGCGGCTCTTCGTGGAATCCAGTGCATTCGGTACATTTATCCGGCACGATGTAGTAATAGTCGTTCGAGACGGGGTTGAGTTTTTTTGCTGCATCCACTTTCATTCCGTCTTCCAATTCGTATTCTCCAATCACGGTGTTGCCGTCTGAAATTGCCCATTCAACACCGCCTTCATAGATGGCGTTGTTGGGGCATTCCGGCTCACAAGCACCACAGTTGATGCATTCATCGGTTATCAATATTGCCATTTCAAATTTTTCCTTTTTTGCTGTTTTTCAGAGAAACAACAACGTTTCCTGAAAGTTGGCGCAAAGGTACAAAGACGTTGGACTTGGATGTTGGACATTGGACAACCAATCACCCGTAGGCCAATCACCAATGCTACTGAACAGCCCGTACAAAAGCATCAATTTTATCCTGGTCCAGTTGGCGTTTGAGCGTCGAGGCTTCATCGCGTGTGCCAAATTTGCCCACACATACCGAATAGAAATTAGAGTTCGGGAAGCGCACGATTTCTGCCCCTTTGTGGCCAAGTTGTTGCAAATGAGCCATTTGGTTGTTGGCCCGCGATTCTGCAAGAAATGATCCCGCCACCACATAATAGGAATCGCTGCTGGCATTGGTAACTTTCACCTCACCCGCTTGCCCACCAGCCTGAGGTTGGGGTTTCACATTCACATTGGCTGGCTTAGGGTCATCTGGAATAGGATTACTGATATTCCCATCCACATACACCATGCTGGAGCCTGAAAGGCCTGCAAGCATACGGACTTCCGTTCGACGGTTGCGAGCGTGTTCTTGCTCGGTACAATCTACCCCATCTTTGCAAATATTGCGCGGCTCGCTTTCTCCGAAACCCACAGGGGCCAGTCGGTTTCGAGAAATACCCTCCATCACCAAGTATTCCACTACCCCGTCAGCACGGCGTTGGCTGAGCGATTGGTTGTACTCGTCGCCGCCCCTGCAATCGGTGTGGCTGCGAAGTTCGACCTTTATAGTCGGCTGCTGTTTCATCAACGACACCACAAGGTCGAGGTCTTTGCGGGCATCGGGACGAAGCGTTGCATCGTTGAAGTTGTAATAGATATTGGGAAGTTCTATAACAGTACCTGGCATGAGCGGAGCTACCGAGATGTTCTGGTACATAGGCTTGTTGGTATCTGGCCAACCATGGGTGTTCACTTCTGTGGTACCAATTACGCGCCCGCCTAGCAAAATATCTACCTTGTATCTCGACTTGATATTAATGTAATGTTCCAAGGAGCCGTTCACATCGGTCACAAGCGTATCTGATTTTCCCGTTTTCTGATCGGTCAAAACCAGGGTTGCGCCTGCTAGCGGGGCATTCGTATTGTAGTTGAATACGGACGGTATCCACTGTATTTTACCTGGGCCTGCCATGCTCGATTTTTCGAGTTGGGCAGAGAGCTCATTGCCCGGCTTGGAGATGGGTAGCCGGAACTGCTTGGTCTGGTAACCTTTTTTTGTAATAATAACAACATAATTTCCAGGCTTTACATCCGTTCCAAACCGACCTTTGCTATCTGTCTCGCCGTTGATGCCTTTGTCAGGAGGCACCGAGATAATGACCTCCTTTCCATCTATCGTTTGCACAGTGATTAGGTTGCCCTGTTCGTCGCGCCCAATAACGTTTGTGCCGTCGTAATTCAGTATTTGCACTTCAGCATCTTTGATCGGAGCTCCAGTGGATTTGTCCGTTACTACTACTTTGAGGTCGAGGTCCCGGTCTGGTACACGTTTGTTTTGTAGCAGGAAATCATCGAGGTTTCCGTTTTCTGTGTGAAAGCTGAATATCTCGTCGCCGCCTTGTCCGCCTGCTCCATTGCTGGAGTAATAACCATTGATTTTGTTGAGGTCAACAATAAGACCGATATCGTCGCTGTCTGTATTGAATGGCTCACCCATGTTGATGGGCTTAGTCCATTGAGTTCCTTCAGGAATGACGTAGTAAAGGTCAAAGCCACCCTTGCGATCGGCCTGACCATCGGAGGCGAAATAAAGGGTGTTGTCCGCGTGGATGAATGGGAAAGCGTCGTTGCCAACGGTGTTCACACCTGGGCCAAGATTCACTGGTTCGCTCCAAGATTGGCCAACTTTGTAGGATACATAAATATCCATCCCACCAATGCCCCCAGGGCGGTTGGACGCAAAAAACAGTTTGTCGCCATCAATGCTTATGGCCGGGTGGCAGTCGTCGAACTCGTTGGCATTGAAGGGCAATGGCTCCGGCTCGCTCCATGTGCCGCCGGATTTTCTCGATACATAAAGCCGCATTTTCTGCGCTTTGTCTTTTGCAATTTTTTCCTTGCCGTCAATGAGCGAGTTGCGGGAAAAATATACGGTTTCAGCCGTTCTATCAAAGCAAACTGGCCCTTCGTGATAAAGCGAAGAAAGTTCAACCGCAAAAGGCTCTGGAGCGCCCAACGCCCCCTCTGTGTCGCGGCGCGACCGTAGGATGGACATGGCGGGCAGTTTCAAACTTTCGTCAGTCAACTTTTTTAAGCCAACGGTATTGGTTGATATGAACACAATGCCATCTTCATAAAAAGTGGGGCTGAATTCTAGTCCAGTTGTATTAACGGCTACTTCGTTTTTTACCTGTACAGTCACAGGACCATTCGCCCCCGGCATGGTTTGCGCAGAGAGCGCAATCGCCATGCTTGTGCAAAGAAGAACCAGTGAGATATGCTTATAGGATTTCATGTTACTGAATTGATTATGTGATTATTACATAAAGAAACGCGGGTTCGACAATTTTCTCTTGCCGTTTTTCAACTGCTTCAAATCATACTGTAAGAGCACTTCGAAGGACCCTGCGTTGTGATCTTTCAGGCTGCTGAGCGTAAAATCGTAGGCAGCACCGATGCCAAACTGGGGTGCTGCTTGCCAAAAGGCCAAAAGGTCTACCGAATCGCCAGAGCCATCTCCGCCAAGGCGGTATGAAACGCCTGCAGTGAATTTCCGGCGGATTTCCAAGTTCATGTTGATGTCCGCGTCGAAGGGAGCGTTTTTCACATATTTCAACAATATAGCAGGCATAAGGTTGATGTCCTCGCTGAGCGGCAAAACGGCACCCGCCATACCATAAAAGTGTTGAGACTCTTTCGCCAAAGTCACGGCATTGCCGTTGGCAAGACCGATGGCGTTGGAATACAGGTGCGGTACTGATACGCCAAAATAGTATCGCTCCATGATAGTGCCATATACCCCTGCCCCGACGTTTCCGTAGATATCGTTGGTGCGCTGATCTTCTATGGATGGGTCGCCACTTTGTGCGGGGTTGGCTTGATCGTAGGCAATTCCAAGCGATCGCAAAGAACCTGACAAACCGATGCGCAGGGAGACTTCATCCTGCGCTACCATATCGTAAGAATAGGCGAGTGTAGCCCGAAAATCGCGCTGCAATCCGATTTTCTGATGGGAGACAGTAGCGCCGACGCCCACACGCTTTGAAAGGAATGGCCCGTTGAAACTCGCCTGCATATTCTGCGGTGCGCCATCAAAACCAACCCATTGGCTGCGGTAAATAGCCATCAGGCTCGGGACACCCCGTGCGCCTGCATAGGCAGGGTTAACGTACATTTTGTTGTACATGAATTGGGTGAAATGGCCTTCCTGCTGCGCATGGAGCGACGTGGAAGCAACCACCAACATTGCGATTGAGAATATAAGTTTTTTCATTGTATGAGATAGTTTGAAAGTTTGAGGTGTTTGAAGGGTTTGAGTTGTTTGAAGGGTTTGAAGGGCTTGATGGGTTTGATGGGTTTGAATAGCCCAGAAATCCCAAACCCTTCAAACCTTTCAAACCCCTCAAACCTTTTAACCAAAATTTATTCAACGGAGTATTTCCACAAAACCCTTCATTGGACGAATGTTAGGACCTGGTTTGAAGATATAATAGTACACCCCATCAGGAAGGTCTTTGCCAGTTTCTCCATCCAGCGTACCGCGCCATGCGTCGGCTGGATTGTTGCTATAAGGCGATGCCTCGTACACCTTGTCTCCCCATTGACTGTACACCACCAGCGAGTTCTCCCTGAAAAGACCCGTATCAATACACTGGATGGTAAACCAATCATTTATATCATCGCCGTTGGGTGTGATGATATTCGGGATAAAGACGCATTTGGTATCGTTTATCGTGATCGTCACCACCGCTTGGTCTTCGAGCTCGCAGGTTCTGGTACAAACTACATAATAGAATGAAACCATACCCGGTTCATCGCCCGCTGTGTAGGAGAATGTCCCATCGCTATTCATCACTAAACCGTCCAGTTGACTGTTTTCGCAGATTTCAAAATCAAAGGCTGGAGAAAGATTGTCGTTTGTCAATACGCTTGTGAAAGTCAAGGTCTCACCAGGATTAATGCTGTAGTTTAAATCATTCTCCGCTTCAGGCGCTAGGGTCAAAAATACCTGGGTCGTATCAGGCGCGGTATTGCAACCGTTTACGCTGGCTGTCACTATATACAGCCCGTCGTTTTGTACGCTCAAATTATTGATCGTCACAATATTGGTAGTCGAATTGACCGGCCCTGTCCAGGTGTAAATCGCACCTGGGATATTCGTCGCAGTAATGACCACGCTATCGCCCGTACAAGCAGGGTTCGGGTTCACTGTAAGATCAAGGTCAGGCAGCCCTACTACTTCTATATTGACAGCACATTGAGATAGGTTGCCCGAAGAGTCCACTGCCCTGAAAACCAGGTTGTTGAAACCAAGTGGGAATACGGATCCAGAGGGCAAGCCCTGCAGTTGTGTCACCGTAGGTGTTGTTACACAGTTGTCCGTAGCATTTGGTGGATCAAATGTAAGTTCCACGGCATTACAGCCTGAAGTTGTGTCTGCAATCAGGAAGAAGTTGCTTGGATTTGACACAATCACCCCACCTACGTTTACGATAATGGGGCTGACAGGACAATCAAACACCGGAGCTATATTTTCGGAAACGACCACATTGAAGGTGGCAATCACCGAGTTGCCCAGAGTATCTGAAGCCGTATACATCACCGTTGTGGTACCGAAAGGGAACACCGTTCCAGATGCATGAGAGGAATCAATCGTAAAAGGAGGGCAAAAGCCCACAGCCATTGGAGAAGCCCAGAAAACCATCGAATCACATTTCGTGACAATAATGGGGCCTGGAATATTGGTAAATCCGTGAACCGGCCCCATTACATCAATTGTAATATCACACACAGCAATTAACCCGCTTGCATCGGTAACCCTGTACGCGAAGGTAGTCATGCCCACCGGGAAAATACTGGTGGTATCGTAGCTTCCTGAATATACGAGTTCATTTTGCGGTGTACAGTTGTCCATCCCTGAGGGCAAGGTAAAATCAACGATGTTTCCACATGGATCTCCATTAGGCCAGGGAATAGGCAGCAAAGGGCAATCAACAAACCAGGGCGGCACCACATCTTTGACGGATACATTGAAAAAACAGGAAACACTATTCCCCGAAGTATCAGTGGCGGTATACACGACCGTCGTATCCCCTGTTGGAAAGATTCCTGGGCTAAGGTTTGAGGTCAAAACAACCCCTCCGAGGCCGCAGTTGTCTGTCACTGTTGGAGGCGTCCAAATCAATGTCACGGTACAAGAATCCACAGGAAGCACTCTCACAATCGGCAACGTTGGGCAGTTCATCAGAATGGGTTTGGTGCTGTCTGCTACAGTCACCGTGAAGGTACATATCGCTGCATTGCCCAAATCATCGGTAGCAGTATAGGTAACTGTGTGCGGGGAACCCGGAACGGTGAAAAAAGAACCTGACATTAGAGACCCCACAATGCTTACATCCTGATCGCAGCTGTCGAAAGCCATCGGTGTTTGCCATATCGGGTTTGCACCGCAATTGCCTGAGGCTGAAATCACATTAATATTGGGTGGGCATCCATTGGGGAATGAGGGCGCCTGACTGTCTAAAACCGTTATCGTGAAGGTACAAACTGCAGCATTGGTGTCATCATCCGATGCTGCACAAGTAACCGTGGTTACCCCCGTAAATACTGTCCCAGAAGTATCGCTGCAAATGATTTCGATATCTGTGTCACAATTGTCCGTTGCTACAGGCATAACGAAATCCACGATTGCCGAGCAGCCGTTAAGGGGTGTAATCACCGTATCCGCCGGACAAGTGATCGAAGGCGGTGTTACGTCTCGAACGATCACTTCAAAAGAGCAGGTCGTTTGGTTCCCCGACAAATCTGTTGCCGTGTAATTCACCAGGGAAGTACCAATAGAAAACAATCCTCCTGGATCATAGTCATTTACAATGACCAATCCCGTTTGTCCACAAGTATCTTGAAATGTCGGTGCCGTCCAGAATGCATTCCCTTGGCAGAGGTTATTTGCATCTACCAAAATAGGCCCTGCGGGACATCCAAAAACCTTAGGCGGGTTGTTCTCCAACACCGTGACCGTATAGAAACATGTTGCCGCGTTACCTGCATCGTCCGTCACGGTGTATGTCAAGGTAGTTGGCGTCCCTGCGTAGAAAATCGTAGTATCCGGAAAAATCGTGGTGCTGGCGATAGGGCCGCAAGCGTCCATAGCCGTTGGTGCAACTGGGATATAGATTGCTTCGCAGGCTAATGCCGGCGCGTTCAAAATAGTATCAGCCGGGCAGGTCACTACGGGAGGATCGGTATCCAGCGTAAATACGAAACCGCCATTTATGGTTTGTACTGGGACTGGTTGTAAGTTGTTGTTCAAGGCATCATAAGGCCCGACAAAGAAAAGAGTAGAACCGGCCAGCCCATTTATATTCAAAACGTCGAAAGTAAGGGTCAAAATGGTCGAATCATTCGGAACATTTGGCCAAGCGGGGTTGCCACCCAAAAATGCCAGCGTACCATTTGGCACGTTGATAATGAGCGGTGAAGGCACAGCTGTAAGGTATTGAATGGGAACAGGTAATACGAGTCCCAAGACCAGGGGGTCCCAGTTTAAGAAAAACTGCAGCCCGACGATATCATTGAAATTTTCCACCGTGAGGTTTACCGTAATTTGTGTTGGCACAGCGGAGCAGCCCAAATCTACCGTGTCCAATTGCAGCACAACGGGTGTGTCGGCATTTACCACTACTTGGAAAGAACAGGTAGCCGTATTTCCACTGGCATCGGTAGCGGTGTACACTACTGTGGTCGTTCCAGCATTGTAGTCTCCATTGGCATTGCCTGTACCACTATTCGTGGTTGCACCCGATTGGTTGTACGAAAGCCCTGGAGTGCCTCCACAGTTGTCGGTCAAGCTGATCGGTTGAAGACCGTTTACGGTTGCAAAAAGTAGTCCAGAGGGCGCATCTATGGGAGGGGGCGCAGGGCAGATTATGATAGGCGGCACGTTGTCGGTCACAGTGACCAGCCCGTCCACGGTTGTCATGGGGATTTCATCAAAAGTCCCCCCATCAAATGCCACCCGAATTGTAGGGGCATCGCCAAAAATGATGCCTGAGGAAGTATTGTTCAACAAGTCAAAATTCAGCGTGAAAAGCACCTCAGCATCAATCACTGTCGCGCCATTTAGGTCGTTACTAGTCCAGGCAAACGTTATGAAACCAACCCCAACACTGTCAACATTAAAATTGCCCAGCCCTATGCCAATAGGAAGGTTGAAATTTGAAATCGAGGTATATTGGTACAATGCAGGATCCCAATTGATGGTAAACTGCACCCCCGCCACGGTTTCAAAATTGAAAGCAGAAATATCAATGCCCAAATTGTCGCCACATGCCACATTTGTGCTGTTGGCGATGATAGTCAGGTCTGTTGTGTTGTTGGCAAATTCCACCGTTACATTGAAAGAACATGTAGCAGTATTGCCCCCTGCATCCGTTGCCAGGTACGTCACAGTGCTGACGCCGATGTTGAAAAGTCCTCCGCTGGCATCCGGGTCGTTCGGGAAACTACCGGTCGTCGCACCCGACACCGACCAGCCCACCAAAGGCGCAGCACAGTTATCGTCTACGCTGGCTGGGGCAATGCCCGGCACAGGGGTTGCTCCAAGGGCTTGCACCGTTATATCTGCCGGGCAGGTAATGGTTGGTGCTGTGGGGTCTGTCACCGAAACGGTTGCTCCAAAAGTGATAAGTGGTATTTCTTCAGGCGGAAAGATCGTTCCGGTGAAAGCCAATGCTTGCGTTGGGTTGTTGCCAAAAACCACCGTCCCGGATCCAAGCACACTGTAAGTCAGGGTAAACAACACATCACCGGCCGGCACAGAGGAACCATTCAACGAAGCGCTCGTCCATGCAAAAGAAAGCAAGCCAACGCCTGTTGAGTCTGTATTGAAATTGCTGATATCAATATTGAGCGCAGCGTTTGTGTTCGTGATCGAAACGAATCCGAGGATATTGGATAGCCATTCCATCGAAAACTGCAGGCCTGCAATACTGTCGTAGTTGAAAGCCAGCACATCAATCGTAACGGTATCGCCGCAGGAGACCAGGTTGTTCGGATTGGCGATCAAGGTCAAGTTGGTATTTGATACGGAGAATTCCACCAATATATCGAAAGAGCAGCTGGCACTGTTACCGCCCGCATCGGTTGCGGTGTATGTTACCGTACTTAAGCCAATATTGAAAAAGGCTCCACTAGCATCTGGATCATTGGGGAAATTTGCTAAGGTTGCACCTGCTGATGTCCATCCAGCATCAGGCGTTCCGCAGTTGTCGGCCAAGGTGGGTGCTATGTTCGGGATAGCAGTTGGGCCAGCACCGCCTGCAACAACGAAAGCTGGGCAGGTGATGGTCGGGCCTAGGTCATCAACTGGCTTTACCAAGCCATTGTGGGCTTCGAATTGTAGTTCGGTAAATTGGTTGTCAAAAACCGCGATAGCCGTTGGGTCATTGATAAAAGAAATGGGTGCAGGTTGGCCTCCTATCCTTCTGAAGGCCACCTTGAACAATACTGTATTGGGTGGGAGACTCAGCCCTGCCAAATCAGTCCAGGCAAAAGTAAGTTTGCTTATTGCACCTGTGGCTGGCAAAGTATCGAAGCCTGCCCCTCCCTGAAATTGGGGATGAAGCTCCGTTATGTAAGCATAATCGAGCCGAAGCGTGTCCCATTCTAAAGTGAATTGTAAGCCCGAAACATTGGTGAAGTTGTCCAAATATATCGGCACAAGAAACGTGTCGGCTGAAATGCAAGGCACTTCAAGGGTGTCGGCTTTTAGGATGACCGCTTGGGCTGAGGATTTGTTTGCAAAAGCCCCGGCCGTAAGCAGGAATAGGATTAAGAAAATATTTCTCATGGTGTTCAATGTCAAACTATTTAAGATGGAGGGTAGCCTCATTGAATTTAATATAGTGAGGCGGTGACATTGAGCCACCGCCTCACTTAGACATCAAATTCAATCAATTAAAATCATCTTCTTGCGATCGCTGTGCTTGGGAGTTTCCAACTCATAATAGAAAACTCCGTTTGAACCGAAATCGCCTTTCTGGAACCTAATTGCATTGATGCCTTCGGCAAAATCGCCAATCACAGTTTTCACCAAGCGGCCTTCGGCGCTAAACACGCGCAAGGTAGCACGACCCGACTCAGGCAAGCGGAACGAAATGCTTGTTTCTGAGGTGAATGGGTTGGGCTGGTTTTGGTAAAGCACAAAAATCTTACTTTCTACCTCGCCAGTTGCCACCGAAGTCACAAAATCCAGATCAACCGAAATCGAATTGCCCACTTGGTCAATGGCCAAGGCCTCTGCAATTGCAGAACTGCTGTGCAACACGCTGGACAAGGTAGACACATTTTCCAAAGCCTTGAAGGTCAAAGAGAACAAGGTCTCGTTGTCATTGAAAGATGTTGGCTTGTCCCCTACCCAAAGTGTGCTGAGCAAACCATCCGCGAGGTAATCTGTGCCAAAGTTGCCCTCCGTGAGGCCCGGCAATACGCCCGGTTGGATGTCTTGCAGTTCAAACACTTCAGGATCAAACCCGATGGTCATTTGATAAGCCCGGGTATTGGTAAAGTCAAGTGCTTTGAACGGAATCGTCACCGTTTCGCCTGCCTGAATTGAGCGCTCGTTGAGCCGGAATTTCAGCACTTCTGTATTGTCCGCACCGCCGCCGCCATTTGTAAGCATCGGCATTACAGAACCGTTTACATCCCCAATCAGTACACCCACAAAGTCGTCATCCAAGAAATCGGCCAGAATGTTGTTGTGCGCAATAGTAGATGGTGGTATCGGGTTGTTCAGCGGGTTGAGCATCGGTGGTTGCGGATTGCCCAAAGGCAACGGCATAAAGACATGCGTTTCCGGCACGAACTTCCAATCTGGCCCAACCTGGTTACCCTGGTTGTCGGTAAAGTGTGGATTGTTGCCAAGTACATATTTCTGCACAAGTATATAGTCCAACAAACTTACCTTTTGGTCGCCGTTGATATCGGCGGCCACCCACTGGTAGCCAGCGTTGAAGGCTACCTGCAAGGCAGCGTGTGCCTGAATCCCAAGCATGTCGCCCACGTTGATTTGCTGGTTTTTTGTCGTCGCAATCTTACTTCCCGTAACCGTGGTGTTCGAGCCGCTCGCTACAAGGAAGCTGTAGTCGGCATTTGGCAATGCAGTTACGTCAAGACCGGGAACCGTACCACCCAGCGTTATATCCACACCCGGAACAGGTTTCACAGGTGCTTTCCAAGTGAAAACATCCCCTGCAATTTCAAGGCTGGCCGTTGCAACACAACCGATGGTGGCTGTACCGACATTAAAGACAACCATAGGCGCTTGAACAGTACCATCGTGCAAGAATATTAACGCAGGCAGAGCTGAAGCAACAATACTGCTGGTAGTTCCCACTACTGCATTGCTCAGTTGTATTTCTACATTAAACAATACGGTACCATTCGGCAGGTTCGTAGGAATCTGGAGCGGCTGTGCCCAGAACACGGTGTTAACACCCGTGATCAAGCCAACCAAGGCAGGGTTTACGTTGGTGATACCGGTTATCGTACCCGCAACTCCATTGCCAAGCGCCAAGCCAAAATTAAAACCTGTAACGCTTATAAAGTTGTCAACCGTAACCGGGATCGAGAGCGTTTGGCCCTGGCAGGCATCGTCCGTACCCACGGTTATGGTGATTTTTGGACCAGCGCCAACCACAACGGTATCTATGGAAATACAACCGCTGTTTACGTCCGTTACCGATACCGTATACGTTCCTGCTGCAAGGCTGTCGAGCACTGCGGTAGTTTCCCCATTGCTCCAGAGATAAGAGAACACGCCCGTTCCGCCTGTGGCCACTGCGGTAGCGGTGCCGTTGGCGGCACCAAAGTAAGATTCAGGGGTGCCTGTGGCTGTGAGGCCAAAGCCAGCATTCACGCCCAGCGTAACCTGCACTTGTACGACACAAGAGTTGGTATTGCCATAAATATCCTCAGCGGTCAAGGTGACAGTTTGCGTGCCTAAGTCTCCGCAATCGAACATGTTTTGCGAAAGGTACATGGTATCAATTGCGCAGTTGTCAGTGCTGCCAAGGTCTATGTCGCCGGCATTAATAGTGGCTTCACCGTTTGTACCAAGTGCGATGACTATGTTATTGTTGCATACCAAGGTAGGTACGCTGTTGTCTACTACTTGTAAATAAAGAGAATCAATCCCCAAATTGCCACAAACATCAATTGCCGAGAAAAATACCCAGTAAGAGCCAATTGGGTAGTTGCCACTAATATTGAAAGATCCATCCCCAAATGGTGCATCGTTCGTTACCAGTAGAGCACTATCAGGAGTGCAGTCCTCCAAGAACTGTGCAACGTTCAACACAAGTGGCACGGTGCAGGTCAAGTTCGGAGGGAACTGAGACGTATTGAGCAAAAGTGTATCAGGCATCCCTGCGAAAACAGGCTCTGTGATATCCTCTACATTAATCAGTCGAGAATGGATTTCAGTATTGCCACAATCATCCACCGCTGTACGCGTACGGACTATCGTATATGTGAACTGACCGCAAGGGCCTTGTGCAATATTGATGGTATCCTGGTCAAACTGTACCGTCACGAGCGAGGAACAGTTGTCCGTTGCCGTAATCGTAGCAGGTGCGGGAAGCGGAGTAGAACAGCTGATGGTTTCGTCTGGAGGATAAGCACTCAATACAGGCTTTATTGTGTCAACAAGACTTATGATTTGGTCGCAAGTTGCGATATTGTTCGCTAAATCCTGTGCATGCCAAGTACGGGTGAGCACTTCGCACGCTGAGCCTGTACCATTTGCCAAAACATCGGAGAACGTGATTGTTACGTTATTCGGACAGTTGTCAACTGCAGTTGCGAAGCCCAACAACTGCGGTGCAGTATTGGCAGCACAATCGAGCGTGTCATTCGGCGGGCAGGCAATGGCAGGTGCCACGTTGTCCTGAATCACAATGTAGGTGAGGCACATAGACATGTTGAACGCATTGTCGGCAACAAAGAGCTTAACACTGTGCTGCGTAACGCCGTCGGCATCGTCGCAGTTGTACTGTAGCGTATTCGATGGCGGCTGGAGCGGGTTCTGATCGAGGCGCTGAATGAGCAAGTTAAGTGAATCGGTGCAGTTGTCGTAACTGTTGTTGTTGAACTGGTTGACCGTCACAATTACGATACCCGAAGGCTGAAGCGATGCGCTTACACCATTGATGCAAACCGCTGTAGGCGGCGTAGCATCGTTTACCTGAATCGTTACATTTTTGGTCGCGCTGTTGCCACATTTGTCAGTGGTAGTAAAACGCACGACGTAAGTACCAATAGGATAGTTTGGCGCACTGATATTCGGGCCAGATGGAATAATAAATGAATTGCCAACTGGAGCAGAAATCAGGGTATTGGTTATGGTCAAATCGGTGGAGACCTCGCAGTCAGAAACGAATGCGGCCATGTTGAAATTCACTGCGGCGTTGCAAACAACCGCGTTTGGTGCCGTGTTAGCGGTCACTATAAGCGGCGTATTCACTGCATAAACAGGTGCTTGCGTATCTGCTACAATAATCTTTTGTGTGCGTGTAGCGGTATTACCTGAGTCGTCGGTAGCCGTCCATTTGCGGTTAATAACATAGCTGTATTTCCCGCAACCCACCGAGTCCTGCGAGGAGGTTTGGGTCAAGGCAATATTCACTACCAAATCGCATTGGTCGGTAGCTATTTGCGGGAAAGAAGCTGCGGGTGGAATTGGCGCGCAAGCCTGGATCGCAGTGTCCATCTGAGTAGCCGTCCAAGTACCCGTAAATACGGGAGAAGTAACATCGTGTACGGTCACCGTTGTTTGGAACGTAGCAACGTTTCCATTGATATCGGTGGCTGCGAACACTACGGTGTTTACACCCATATTGGCAAGATTCGAGCAATCCAAATCAAGCGTATCAACATACACGAAGTTGGGACTAACCCCTGTTCGGATTGACAAATCGAGCGGGCCGCAATTGTCTTGGTCAAAGCTGCCATTGTTCAATTGTAGCGCCGTTATGAAAGCATTGCCCATCGCATCCAAATTGACATTCAGTGGTTGTGCAATCGCTACCGGAGGCGTTACATCTACGGTAATGAATACCGTTTGTGGCTGAGTTGTGGTGTTGTTCTGTGGGTCGGAGTAAGACCAGGTAATTACGTAGTTTCCAGGATTGAGGACATAACTCGGAGGCCCACCAGCATATGCAGGTGGAAGTACCATCATGACCGCCACCGAGGGTGTGCCCCAAAGGGTGTCAATGCTAACACCGTTGCAATCTGTCGCGCCAGGCGCAATTACCGTGTCCTTGGTGCAATTGCTCACAATGTTGGGCAATGTAGTAATCAAGGGAACCGGCGATTGGCTATCCACCAACGTTACCGTGAAGGTGCAAGGCACCGACATGAGGTTGTTGGGAAAGGTGTCCTTCGCTATTAAAGTCACAGTGAAAAAGGTGTCTGCAATTACCGGGACGATCGTCGAAACCAAGGTGCCGGGTGCCGGGGACTGAACAATCTTCACATTGTTCAGACAGTTGTCTGTAAGCGTAGCGGGAGGATAGGTTGGAACTGTAGCGGCAGCTAAGCAGCCCGAAGAAATCGAGAGATTCTGATTTGCAGGGCAAGTAATTACGGGTGCCTGGGTGTCAAGAATTTTGACTACAAATTTGCAAGAGCTTACATTAGCACCTTGGGTAGCGGTGTACGTTAAAGTTGTTTCCCCTACCGGGAACTGCGCTATTACATTTGAAGGCAGCCCAGGAGGAACTACAGGTAAGGTGGGTGGGAATGGGTTGAGCAAATTGACAAATGCCTGCACCGTCGCATTATTAATCGTTTCTGTCACTGTTTTATTCCCACAATCAAATATATCCGCAGCGGTCGGGCGAGTCCAAGTGAACAATTGATCACAATTGTTGGTCGTGTTTGGCAAGGTGAATACTTTGCCACAAATCCCAGCTGGAGCAGCGGCATAAGCGTTCTGGAATACCGGAGCCTGATTGTCGGCCACCACGATATTTACCACTTTCGTGGTCGTGTTGCCGCAGCCATCAGATGCTGTCAGGGTCACCACGTTGGTGCCGATGGGGAAGGTAGAGACTGGAAGCGTGTACACACCCGCAGCAAGTGTCAAGACACCCGCGGAAGGCGCACCACTTGCAGGAGCAAGGTTGTAGGCAATCCCTGATACGCCATTGCAAGCATCCGTGATATCTACTATGTTCACCACGCTGAGCGTGTAATTGCCCGTACAAATCAATGCACTGGTGACATTTATGTTCACGGTGCCAGTAGGATGGTACGCAGCATTAAATACTGGACCTACAAGGTCTTGCACCGTAATGACCTGGCTTACCGAAACGGTGTTGGCTGGCACAGCATTGTCCGAAGCCACCCAAGTGCGGGTAATGGTAAAGGTGCAGGTACCAGGGCTGAAAGTTTGCCCGGAGAACGATACCGTGGCAGTACCGCAGTTATCAGTAGCCGTCGGATTTGTTACCGGGGGAATTGCATTACAAGCCACAGTAGTATTGGCCGGCACCCCTGCAAAAATAGGGGGAGTCACGTCCTTCACCGTTACGGTATAGCTGCAAGTACTACTGTTGGCCGGAGTGGCACTGTCCGATGCACGAAGCGTAACCGTGGTTACACCCAAAGGGAGTGCAGGGAGATTGACCAAATTACCTGTCAAGCCGTTGTTCAGCAGTGTGAACGAAACGGCAGCAGGCGGGTCGAGGTCATATTCGTACTTGGTAATCGTACAGTTGTCTGTGGCCGTAGCCGTACCCGTAGCGAAGCCTTGGCACGTAGCGTTGGCATTCACGGTGATATTGGCAGGACAAGTAAACGTTGGGGCAGTGATGTCTTTCACCGTTACGACGCAAGTATTGGTACTGGTATTTCCTGCTGCATCACTGATAGCAAGAACATAGTTGTTCGTACCAAGTTGGGCGCAAGTGTAGTTCGTACACAAAGCTGGGGTCGTGAAGGTAACTGGATTGACATAAAAGTAGCCACAGTTATCTGTGCTGACATCGTCCACATTGGAGTGGCATACCTGCACTGAACCTGAGCCAATGGTTGAGCTTAGGTTTACGGTTATGTCTTTGCATTTTGCCACCGGGAATTGGTTGTCCACAGCGTGTACATAGAAAACGTAGGTGTAGAGGTTGCCCGCCACATCTTTAACCACATAGGTAACAGGCGTTATGCCCCCATTGTCAGCACTAAAAATCGTGACGTTGGAGAAGGCCGACTGAGAAACGATGGTAACTGCAGAACAGTTGTCGGAAAACAAGGGAGTACCCCATACCGCCTTTGAAGAGCAAGAGCCGATATTTGGCACATTTGCCAAGATCGTTGAGAGCGGCACGGGGCCAGGATTGACACCTATTGCGTAAATTGGTGGAGTTTGGTCTTGAACGCTCACTGTGAAATTGCATACTGCAATATTGCCAGAGCCGTCTGTAGCACGAAGTGTCACCGAGTTGTTTCCTGCTGGAAATGGGATCGAGCTCAAAACAACTGGATTGCTGACGAACAAACCTAGGTTGGTAAACGGATCCGTACCAACTTTATAATCAAAGGTGAGTCCACATGGGTCAAGCGCATTGTCAAAATATTCCAGTACAGCGGGGCTTGATGGTCCCACGTTAAAAATCAAACCAGGCACCGTTGCTTGGCAGCTCGCGTTTGCAGCCACTACAAAAGAGGAAGGGCAGCCAATCACTGGCAAGGTATTGTCCAAAACAAAAACGGTCGTGGCGCAATCATCCGTGTTGCCAGCGTTGTCCGTCACGGTCAAGGTCACGTTCCGTGTGCCCAATGAGTCGCAATTAAAAACAGAGGGGCTTACCGTCATGCCTTGTATGCCGCAGTTGTCGGTAGAGCCGTTGTTGAGAAGCCCTGGGGTTACAACCGCTACACCCAGAAAGGGGTCGAGTGCTACCGCCACTGGGCCGATTACACAGTTGGCGTCTGGGTTTTCTGCCTCTGTAACATTCACCGTAACCGTCAGAGGGGTGATATTGCCATTAGCATCTTCATACTCGTATGTAATTACCGTTGTCCCGACCGGGAAATTCGCAGAAACCGGTGTTACCCTATGCAAAAGATTTGTTTCGTCATACGGGTAGGGTGTTACACCGTTGGCAATGAAGAAGTTGGGGTCATTCACACAGCTGAGACCTGGGCAGTTGATAGCCACGGTCGGATTTTCCGTCAAAGTCACAGGCCCAAAACAATCCGTAGATGTATGAGTCAATATACTTGGGCGATACCAAGATACGCTCTGCGAACAAGATCCAGGTGCGGTGTTTACATTAAATACCGATTGGAAAGTGACAATTCCAGGAGGAAGTGCAATCACGGTTGGAGGGGTAACGTCATTTACGGTCACACTAAAAACGCAATTCGACATATTTCCTGCTCCATCGGTCACACTCCAGGTCACATTGGTAGTTCCAACATTGAAGACAGCACCATTTAAAGTCGTAAGACCATTGTAGCCAGGCGTACTCACAATTACGGGCGTGCCAGCCAAGATGCTACAATTGTCAGCCGCTGATGCGTTGTAGGAATTATCTGGTACTGTGTAGGTGCACATAGGCGAACCTACAGCGTTTTCGACCTGATTCGGGGGACATGTTATTGTCGGGTTGGTCTGGTCGGTCACATCCACAGTAAACATACAGTTTACGGGTGGGTTTGCTCCGTCGTTGATGGTATAGGTCACATTGGTAACACCAAGGTTGAAATTATAACCATTAAGGTTGCCAGGTCCTGTGATGTTGTTTGTCAAAGTAGCCAGCAGTGCTGCATCCGTGGCGCAGTTGTCGGCCACCATACCTGCTGTGACACCAAGGCCTGCGCCAATCCATTGGCAGACACCGTTGGCTGGTGCGTTGGGAACCACCACGTTGCCGGGGCAAGTAATGGTAGGTTGAGTCACATCGTTCACCGTAACAGTAAAAGAACAACTTGCCTGGTTAGCAACCGGCAGCGCATTGTCTTTTACGATCAAGGTAACAGTCGTAACACCTTGTCCAAAGACAACGCCATTAAGTGTGCTGCCACCTGCCCCAGTGGTAGCACCTGAAAGCGTGTATGTAATGTTTGTGGCACAGTTGTCGGCAACCGTCACCCAGTCGAATTCGAAGGCAGCTGCTGTATAAGTACAGCTTGGGCCAGCAGGACGCACTTGGTTGCCCACACAGGTAATCGTTGGAGCTATGTTGTCAATAACGTTCACCGTGAAAGGGATAATGGTAGCGCCAGGGCCCATGTCGTCGCCGATCAAAGGGTTGCCGCCCGCCCGAACGTGCCAGGTTTGTGGCGAAGTTGCCACATCTGCACAGGTAAAGGGGATGGGTGCGTTGGTATAGGAACCAATGATTCCAGGTGTTTGGCTCAGCCAGAAAAAGCAGGCTGGGTCTTTTACGAACATATTGGCGGTCAGTACCGCATCGTTCAAATTGACGTTGCCAAAGGCATCTAGTGTCAAGTTAATGGTAACCGGACCTGGAGGGATGGCCGTAAAATCCGAACACTGCGCCTTGGCCCCGACCATGGAGGCCAGCGTAAAGCACAGCACGAGCAGCCCTTGCGCCACGCGGCGCGGAGTTGTTGAGATGTTCATGGTCAAAAAATTAGTGGATGAGGAAAAAGATGAGACGCTGTGCGTCTTTGAGAAGGAGTGTATAGGACTCTTCATCAATGAAAATCGGTTTGGAATTGACAGATGATGTTTACAGTTCAAGTTTCGTGTATTTCAGTGAATCAATGATGTATTGAGCCGTTTGGAAATTGAATTGTTAGAATATTAGAGAACCCGCCTGGTTGAAAAAAATCAACCTACTGATCTCATTCCTAACAATCAACCTTAAACCAAACTCAACTTTTCAAAAACTTCGGAAAACACAAGAAACCAACCATAAAGGCGGCGAGGATTATGGATTAAAAAGAGCACGCCTGCCTTTCAGCAGACTGAGAATTCAGAAATTTAATAGTTTTATTTCGTTTTCTCTACTCGCCAATCTGCATTCAAGGCACAAGATTACTGCTAAAACTGCCAAACGGCGAAACGCTTTTTTCGGGGTGGCCTGGTCGTTTCGTGCGCAAATCCTTGTTTATCAAAAAATTGCGCATCTTCCATGTCGTGATATAATCGCGTAACTGTCGGAACTTGAATGGGGTTTTGTCGCCTGTCTTACAGAGTTGACTGGGTTAAGCCAAAAACCGTACCAATTTTGGAGTAGTATTTTTTTTAATTGCGCTCCGCTTCAGCAAACCCTGCGCGAGCCACCTTTTATTGCGTTTTTTTGATTTCTGCGGGAACCATTCAGAAGAAAACGCATGCGGAGAATCATGCTTTTTTTATATGCTTTTTGATAAGCCTAGTAGACAGCAAGGGACTAAGTTGGTCACAATTGGGCGTTATATTTCCGCAGCGTGTCACCCC
>CAZPTQ010000048.1:0-28166 GCA_964589365.1 uncultured Saprospiraceae bacterium | reverse complement strand
CCCAAAGGATATGACTTTTTAGGGTTCACGATACGGCCCAATTGGGTAAAATTCATTCTGCTTCAAATCCTGGAAGACCGATACGGAGAAAGTGCAACCATCATTTGCTCACAACTCCCCGTCGCAAAATGGCATGAATACCTGGACGAACCTACAATAGCTGATGCAATCCTTGATCGTATCATACCAAAGGCACACAGGATCGAATTGAAAGGAAAAAGTAGACGGGAAAACCTAAATCAATTACCTTGACGCCCAACTAATACCGTACTTATCCGCATAGGGGGTCAAAGCTCCGGAATGAGGGGGTCAGATACTCCGGAATAAACACTTTGAAGCAACTGGACAAATTATTGACAACTTTCTTGGGACACTTCAAAAAAATGACGAGAAAGCATTAGAGAAACTCAAAGATTGGTTGAACTGTAAAAGTTGCGTAAAAAAAGCAGAGATACTTTGCAATTCGTGTATCTACACTTTGCCACCACAAAGTGAAATTCTGGTAAAGTTTAACGCTAACGGACAGACAGTTGAAAAAACAATGGACATACTAATGGACGAGCAACCAAAATTTTTAAAGTATCATTAAATGACGGACACGACAGACAGAAACACTGGTGGTAACAGCACCTACCCAAAAGGCGGGGTTTCGTGTTCCAAAGACAGTTTAGTGGTTAATGGAAGTTTAGTTTTTCAAATCAAGTTTTGTGGTAAAAATCGCCACCTTCGCCAAGCCGCAAAACGTGTGTGGCTATTGCAACAAACGACATTGAGACAACAAAAATAGACAATAAAAAAATAAAAGAATTTGCAATTCCAATGCTGCCGAGCAACTCAATAAACGAAACATTAGAGTTTGCCAAACCCTTGAATATTTATTCGCTGTTGAGCGAATTAGAAAAATGATTACTTAAAATCCAAAATATCCAAATGCTTCCCACAAAACTCCGCATCATGCGGATCATTCGAAGCGATCACCACCAATCTGTCGGCAGCATATTCCGAAATGAGTTTTTTGTACCATTCTACGCCTTGTACATCAAGGTTGGTGGCTGGCTCGTCGAGGAGCAGGATGGGCGTGTCGGAACAGACGGCAAGGGCTAGTTTTAGCCGTTGTTTCATGCCTGAGGAGAAAAAGCGGATTTCTTTCTGGCGACTTCGGGGCAAAGCCAACAGATCGTAAAGGCTGGAAGGGGTGAACCCGGGCAAAAAAGGCTTTAATTTGGCGTGAAATCGCAGCGATTCTTCGAGCGTGAATTCTTCGATGAGCTCGATATAAGGTGCCGCGTAACTGATTTTTTTGTAAACCGCTTCTTCTTTGACCCTAACGCCTTGATTGTCAAAAAAAATATCACCCTTGGAAGGTGTCAAATGGCCTGAAAGCACTTTGAGCAAAGTTGATTTCCCGGAGCCATTGGGGCCTAAAATAGCCCAGCGTTCGCCCGATTGGAGGCTGCAGTTCAGCCCCCGGAAAATCCATTCCAGGCGGTATCGCTTGCCAATGTTTTGAAGTTGAATGGTCACGCCCTGTACCCTTTGATGATGCCTCGCTTCGAGATTCGCGCAAAATCGAGAATGCGGGTTTTGTGCTCGCTGTCAGGAATTTCAGCTTCTATGATTTTCAAGGCTTGTTTGACGCTGTTCCCACGTACATAGAGAATTCGAAAAATGTCTTCGATATGGTGCATTTCCCCCTTTGTGAAGCCACGGCGACGCAAACCGATAGAATTAATACCTGCGTAAGAAAGTGGTTCGCGGGCAGCAGTTATAAATGGTGGCACGTCTTTGCGTACCAGCGAACCGCCCCCGATCATCACTTGCGCGCCGATGCGGACAAATTGATGTACAGCCACCATGCCTCCCAAAGTAGCCCATTCGCCAATGTGGATATGCCCTGCGAGTGTCACGTTGTTGGCGAGCAAAGTATTGTGTCCCACATGGCAGTCGTGTGCCACGTGGACGTAGGCCATAATGAGGCACTTTTCGCCAACAGTCGTTTTGCCGCCAAAAGCGAGGTTGCCACGGTTGAGGGTACAGCATTCCCGAATGATGGTGCCGCTTCCAATTTCAAGCACCGCAGGTTCGTCCGAGTGGTCTCTAGTTTGCGGGGAGGCACTGAGCACCGTACCGGGAAACACCCGGCATTCATCGCCAAGGCGCGCGCCATTCATGATGGTCACATTCGGGGCAATCCAGCAGTTGTCACCAATGGTGACATCCTCCTCTATCGTGGTGAAGTTGCCGATGTGTACGTTGTTGCCGATTCGGGCATTTGGGTGCACATCGCGAAAGCCGTCGGTATAATTCATTTTTTTAGAATGGGTTTGCCTGCTTTACCCTCGTCCGTCTGGGTTTCCGTCTACGTTCATAGTTCGGCGGAAATCTTGGCAGATAAAAAGGCTATAGCGGATAAAGATATTCACTCTTCTGGGGGAGTTTCCTTGGTGCGACGCACAATTTGTGCAGTAAGCTCCCCTTCCGAAACGATTTTGCTTCCAACGTAAGCCGTGCCTTGCATGTGCACGATTCCACGCCGTATGGGTTCGAGGAGTTCCATCTTGAGTATCAAGGAATCACCAGGCATCACCTTCGCCTTGAACTTGGTATTGTCAATCTTTAGGAAATATGTGTCCCAATTGCCTTTGTCTGGCACACTGTGCAACGCGAGGATACCACCCGTTTGGGCAAGCGCCTCTATCTGTAAAACACCTGGAAACACCGGGTTGGAGGGAAAGTGCCCGAGGAACAAAGCCTCGTTCATGGTCACGTTTTTAACCCCAACAATGTGCGTCTCGCTGAGCTCGATGACCTTGTCCAACATCAGGAAAGGGTAGCGGTGCGGCAAAATTTGCATGATGGCGTTCACATCGAGAATAGGGTCTTTTTCGGGGTCATATTTTGGAATGCCGATGAGCCTTCGTTTTTCGAGGAGGTGTTTTTTGAGGATTTTAGCAAATTCAATATTGGCTGTGTGCCCAGGCTTGGTAGCCACAATTTTTCCCCGAATATGCTTGCCGATCAATGCCAAATCGCCGATAACGTCCAAAAGTTTGTGCCGGGCCGGCTCGTTTGGAAAATGGAGTTTCACCGTGTTCAGCACCCCTTCTGTTTCCACTTTGATACTGGGCTTGCCCATTTTTCTTGCCAAATTGTCCAACTCATCTTGATCCATCTTTCGGTCGGCGATGACGATTGCATTATCCAAATCACCTCCTTTTACCAATCCGAGGTCAAGTAGTTTCTCCAATTCGTGCAAAAAGACAAAGGTGCGGCAGGGCGCTATTTCGGAAGCATAATCGGCCAGATCATGCAATGCTGCAAACTGTGGCCCAAGTACTTTGGAGTTAAAGTCAATCATTGCCGTCACTTCAAAATGGTCGGCAGGCAGGGCCAGCAATTCCGTCCCGGTCACTTCATCTTTATAGGAAATCGGCTCCGTAATTTCAAAATACTCACGTTCGACGGCCATTTCCTGCCGCCCTGCTTTTTGTAAGGCTTCCACGAAAGGCATCGAAGTGCCGTTCATGATCGGCATCTCTGGGCCGTCTATTTCAAGCAGCACATTGTCGTAGCCCAAGCCCATGAGTGCGGAGAGTACGTGCTCGACTGTGGAAACCTGCGCTTCGCCGCTTTTGAGCGTTGTGCCCCGGTTGGTGGAATAGACGAGTTTCACATCAGCCGAAATGATGGGTTGCTCTGGCAGATCTATACGTTGGAAGCGGAAGCCATGGTTGGCATCGGCGGGTTTAAAAGTCAGCGTTACGTTCCGGCCCGTGTGCAGGCCCACCCCGCTAATTGAGACAGGTGTTTGAATGGTGGATTGCTTCATATTAAAGACGTTGGACTATTTGGACTTCGGACTCTATACTTTGTTAAGTTTGAAATAGAAGCGCAGTAATTCGCTTCACGAAACACGCTTCCTGTACAAAGTCGAAAAATCGGCTGTAGGAAAAATCGGCGCGCAAAAGTACAATTTGATAGCGCAAAATGATTTGTGACTTTGGACTGCTGGACTTAAGACAATGTCGAACGTCCTATGCCTAATGTCCAACCGTCCAGTGCCTAAAGTCCAACGGTCGAATGTCTAACGCCCCGAATAAGGCGTTCGCGTCACAATGCTGCGCCCCAAAGTGAGCTCGTCGGCATATTCCAGATCTCCGCCAAACGATACCCCACGCGCAATGGCACTCACTTGGACCCCCAAGGGCTGCAGCTTTTTGGAAATGTAAAAAATGGTTGTTTCCCCCTCAATCGTTGGGCTGATGGCCATAATGGCTTCCCTTATTTCGCCTTGTTTTGCACGGGCTTCCAGCGATTCAATGTTCAGCTCAGATGGGCCAATACCCTCGATGGGCGATATGATGCCGCCCAACACATGATACAGGCCACGAAACTGGCTGGTGTCTTCAATCGCCATTAGGTCGCGGATGTTTTCTACTACACATACCAGCGTGCGGTCGCGGCGCGGGTCTGTGCAGATTTGGCACAATTCGTCGTCGGAAAGGTTGTGGCATTGGCGGCATTCGCGAATGCACTCGCGCATGGCTGTAAGTGCTCCGGCAAATTGATCGGTAGCCGACTTGTCTTGCTTGAGCATGTGCAACACGAGCCTCAAGGCCGTTTTTCGTCCGATACCAGGCAGACTGGCGAACGCTTCGACGGCTTTTTCGATGAGTTTGGAGGAGAAGGTCATGGGGCAAAGTTAGAAGTTGTTTGAGTTATTCCGTTACAGTCAAAAAGATGCCTTTTTGGCGCAACAGGAATGACTCAAACAACTTCTTAAAATGGGTATTTCACACCTGTCAAAAACAAACCCTGCGGTGGCGCACTCAGGCTCTTTTTCAGAGGTTTTTGTTCGTCCAAAGCCGTTTTTACATCCGCTACCTGCAATTGACCCCGGCCAACTTGCACACAGGCTCCCACAATAAGCCGCACCATTCCCCGCAAAAAACGGTTTGCCGTGATATGGAAAACCCACTGATGGTCTTCAGGGCGTTTTTGCCAGAATGCGGTCTTTAATGCACAAGTGTATTGTTCCAAGCCGCTGTCGGTTTTGCAAAAAGGGAAAAAAGCCGAATAATTCGGCAACAAGGCTGCGACTTCCTGCATTTTCAGAAAATCGAGGCGTGTGTAAAGCGGATAATGCCAGGCTGTTTCTGTGGAAAAAGGGTCTTTACGCAGCGACACAATGTATTCATAACTACGCTCGTAAGCATCGAAGCGGGCATGGGATTCAGGCGATACTGTTCTGATTTCATGGACCGCCACGTCGTTCGGCAAGAGGCTGTTGAGGCTATTTAAAAACGTTGGCGGCAGGATTTCTTCGCTGCTAAAATGTGCCACATAGTATCGTGCATGCACGCCCGCATCCGTGCGGCCACAACCTGTGATGTCTATTTTATCACGCAAAATAGTGCTCAACGCAGCCTCCAAAGTGGCTTGCACCGAAGGCGCATTGGGCTGTACCTGCCAACCAGCGTAATGTGTGCCGCGATAAGAGAGGGTGAGAAAATAGCGCATTCGAAGGGCGAAGGTAGGAAGATGTGAGAGATGTGAGAGACGTGAGAGGTGTGAGAGGTGTGAGAGATGTGAGAGGTGCAGAGGTTTTTTTGCTAATTCATGTGAGTTTTGAACACTCCCAGGATAGGTTTCAGAAAAGCCGCATCGCGGCGACATTATGCTAGCATCTTTCAGTCATCTTTGAAAACAATATAGGTCTAATAAGCATTGTAGCAGTTTCCAGGAATCAAACTTTCAACAGTATGGACATTCGAGAAGGCAAACAAAGATTTATCGAGACTTGGGGCAAGATGGCGAGTGGATGGGGGATTACCCCGGCCATGGCACAGGTACACGCGCTGCTGCTCATTTCTCCCGAACCACTCAATGCAGACCAAGTGAAGGAAGAACTCGATATCTCCACGGGCAATGTGAGCATGAACCTACGCGCACTTTTGGAATGGGAACTGGTCTTTAAACAGACCCCGCCCGGCAAACGGAAGGAGGTGTATTTTGCTGAAAAAGACCTTTGGAAAGTGATCCGCCAAATCATCATTAACCGAAAAAAGCGCGAACTCGAACCAGTGCTGCGGGTGCTGGACGAATTGGCCGCCGTGGAAGAAAATTGCCCAAATTCTGAGCACTTCTGTTCTGTAGTGCGCGACATTCGCAAGTTTTCACACAAGGCAAATCAGACGCTTGACACAATAGTTAAGGCGGATTCCCACTGGCTGGGCGGAGCGTTTTTGAGTATGGTAAGATAAACAAGCTAACGGAACATCTTTTCAATATCCCCTGAAAACTGCTTCATTAATATTTCCCGGCGAACTTTCAACGTCGGAGTAAGCAAGCCGTTCTCCGGCGTCCAAGGCTCGAAAAGCAGGTGAAAAGCCCGGACTTTTTCAATCGTGCCGAGTCGGTCTTCATTAATTTTTTCTATTTCCTGGCGGAAAAACTTTTCCACTTTTGGGTTCAAAACCATGAACTGCGGAGAGGTCCAGTGAACCTTGTTTTCCTTGCACCACACTTCCAATTGGTGAAAATCAGGGACAATGAGTGCGCCTACAAAAGCGCGGTTTAGTCCGAGCACCAGGGCTTGGCTGATATAAGGCGAGCCTACCAATTGTTGTTCGACAAAGGCCGGGGCGACAAATTTGCCCGTTGTAGTTTTAAAAACCTCGCTTTTCCTGCCCGTTATTTTCAAAAAACGCTTGTACTCAAACCGCCCCAAATCCCCTGTGCGAAACCAGCCATCGGACGTATATCGCTCTGCGGATTCCTCCGGCAAATGCAGGTAACCGCTCGTCACGTTCGGGCCGCGCACTTCCACCTCGCCATTGCCTTCCTCGTCGCGCTCCTCGCCAATGCGTACTTCCACGCCAGGCGCCGGAATACCCACCGTGCCAAAATGCACCCCGCCCGGCTCGAAGCGGTTGAAAGCGATGACCGGGCTTGTTTCCGTAAGACCATATCCCTCACGAACATCAATCCGCGCTGCTGAAAAAAGCCTGCCAAGTCTCGGCTGCATAGCCGCTGCCCCCACCGCGATATAGCGGATACGACCGCCCATACGCTTGCGCCAATGCCTGAAAACGAGCAGATCAGCCAGCCACCGTTTGAGGCGGTAATCAAGTGGCATGGCCTGACCACCCGCGTAAGGGAATCGCTCGCCGAGCGCAATGGCCCAATCGAGGATTTTCTTTTTCAAGCGCCCGCTTCTGTTGCGCTCGTCCAGGAGCCGTTCGTGCATACGTTCGAGCACCCGGGGCACAGCGGTGATAAAGTGAGGGCGCACTTCCTGCAAGGTTTTGGGCAAACGTTCCATGCTATCAGCAAACCAAATGGGAGTTCCGGCAGCCTGGTAGGTGAAGCAAACCATTCGCTCCAGAATATGGCTCATGGGCAGGAAACTCACGGTCACTGTGTCGGGGCCAACAGGAACGATGGCCAACACGGACTTGACATTGCTAACGATGTTGCGGTGGCTGAGCATCACGCCTTTGGGAAGGCCAGTGGTACCCGAGGTGTAAAGCAGGGTGGCGAGATCGTCTTCGCGAATGCCATCGCGGTAGTATTGGATTTTGCCGGCAAGGAGTTCGTCGGGCAAACAAGCGAGATCGTTCCAATAATGTATCCCGGAACTCTGTTCCGGGACACCCGGAACGGGGTTCCGGGATACATTATTAGAACGCTGTTCTGGGACACCCGGAACGGAGTTCCGGGATACGAAGGAAAAAACCAACTCCAGCTTCACCCCGGCAGATTCAATTCTTTCCAGCATTTCTTCATTGCTTACAAAACAGGCGCGGAGTTTCGCGTCTTGGGCAATGTGCGCAATTTCATCCAAACGAGCCGTAGCATGGATCGGCACAGGGATGATACCGACCTGCAACATCGCAGCGTCGGCAATGATCCACTCCGGGCTGCCGCTATGTGCAAAGATGCCCACACAATCGCCGGGATGCAGACCTATGTGAATTAGGCCTGCGCTTACCTGATCACGTTCGGCAAGAAGTCCGGCAGTCGTCCAGGTGTGCCACTCGCCATCACGACGGCCTGCTGCTGCCACTTTTTGGGGGTAGCGAAGTTGCTGGTATTCAAGAATTTCGAAGAGGCGGGAGAAGTTCATGATGCTAGGGTCAAGCCAGCCATTGTTTTATATGTTCAGGGAGGGCTTTGATGCCACAAACCCATGTTTTCGGTTCAATTGACTTGGCTCTGCGTTGGGCGTAACAATGAGTAAAGGCGGGTTGCCCAAATCTTGCAGGGCGACCGTGGTTCCCCTTCTAAGTTGTGGCCGGTCGCTGAGCTTTATTTCTACCGCCAAAATGATCTTCCCTTTTCCAGATAAAATTTTCAACGCACGGAACCCATACGCTTGATTTTTACAGCGGAAAAAAGAATCAAACTGATCACAAAAAACACCGCCAAAGCCCGTACGCTGTCGCGCATATCGCCGGTGATCTGCTGAACGAAGCCGAAGGTGAAAGTGCCTACTACGGTGGAAACCTTGTCCATCACATCGTAAAAACTGAAATAGGAAGCCGTGTCGGGGGTGTTTTCGGGGAGCAGTTTGGCATAAGTTGCTCTTGATAGCGATTGTATTCCGCCCATAACAAGACCGACCGCAGCGGCCAGGAGGTAAAAATCAAGGCCCGTTTGCACATAATATCCGGTGATGCAAACCACGGTCCAGATGATGAGCATGACCATGATGGAAAACTTGTTGCCTTTTCTGCCTGAGAGTTTTGCCGAAGCCCAAGCGCCACCAATGGCTACGATTTGCAGAATTAGTACCAAGTATATGAGTTTTGTCGCGTCAAAACCCAGCACCACATCGGCAAAGGTGGCGGCGAGAAACAGTACCGCTTGTACGCCTGCATTGTAACAAAAAAACGCTCCGAGAAAGCGCCGGGCATTGGGGTTGCTTTGAAGATTGCTCCAAGCCTTTTTGAGTTCTTGATAGCCTTTTCCAAGCAGGTTTCCACGGAGTTTTGTACGCGTGTCCTGGGGCAAGCGACGAAAAGGAATTTGAGAAAACCCCAGCCACCACAGTCCCACCATGACAAAAGCCGTCGGCACCGCAAGCCCTTTGGCTTCAAAGCCAAACCATTTGTAATTGCTTATCACTACTAAGTTGACCAACAGCAAAATGACGCTCCCGATAAAACCATAACTGAACCCCTTGGCGCTCACGTCGTCGTAGCGGTCTTCTGTGGCGATAATGGGCAAGAACGAGTTGTAAAAAACGATGCCGCCGGCAAAACCAATCGTTGCCAGAATAAACCCTGTAACCCCAACCCAAAGCGTGCCCATATCCGTAAAAAACCACATGGACATACACGCCAACGCTCCCATCAGCGAAAAAAAACGCAAGAACGCGATCCGTTTTCCCCCATAGTCGGCGATGCCCGAGAGGATGGGCGAAATGGCCGCAATGATGAGATAGGCGAGCGAGATGGAATAGGCAAAAAGCGAGGAATTGGTCAGTCGGATTCCTCCAATCTGCACATAATCAATGGTTTCCTTCACCCCGTCACCCGTTATGGCAAGAAAATAACCCGGAAAAATAGCGACCGTAATGACCAGCGCGTAGGCCGAATTGGCCCAATCAAAAATAGCCCAGGCATTGATCGTGCGCGGGTTGTTCTTGGTGGGGGGATAGGGTTGTTCGAGTGTGTCCATTTTATTAAATGTAAAACCGCAAAACAGGAAAACCGCAAAATGTAAAATCAAGAATAAGTGCCTATTTCAAACAGATGATTTTTTGCGGGTTGCCTTCGTTTGGTTTTGCGGTTTTACATTTTGCGGTTTTAAATTTTGCGGTTTGTTTATATTTACTCCACCACCAGCTCATCCACAAAAAGCCAGGCTCCGTTGGTGGCGCCAGGCTCGTCCTTGGGGATGACTCCGTAGGTTTTTGCCACGAATTTGAGGTAGCGTCCTTTTGCATTGGGTGTTTCGAGTACCACGTTTTCAACCGTCGCGCCATTGAGTGCATCGGCATCTATTGTTTTGGAAATCAAGAGTTTAAAGTTTATACCGTCGTCCGAAATGTACACTTCTGCGCCTTTTGGGGGCCAAATCCAGGACGCTTTGGCGTTCACAAAATTGAACGAAACTTTCCCAAATGCGGTGGCTTGCCCAAAATCAATTACCGGGTCAATATCGTGGTTTACGAGGCCTACCCAGTTGTTCCAGGTCTTGATACCACCCGTTACGCCATTGGTCAAACCATACTCGTCACCGCCGGTATATTGGTCGGGTTTGCGCGGTAAGGTGTAGGTTTTGCCGATTGCTTTGTGGATCGTGTATTGCACGGACATCGCTTTCCCGAGGGGTTTTGATTTGCCAAAAACACCCGCCCTCAAGGTGGTAGTTTTCGTGATCGGAATGGGCGATACGTATTTGGGCGCATTGAGCGAAGGCGGTTTCCCATCCGTAGTATAGCGGATTTCAAGCGCCGGGTCGTTGACTTTTAGCGTTACTTTATTATTTGAAAATGAAGCGATTACGTCATAAAAACTCCGGGAGAACTTAATGCTGGCTGCTTCGAGCCGATTCATGTGCGGCTGAATGCGCTTCACAAAATCAGTCCAACTGCGCTTTGTTTTGGGCGACCATACCACCTCTGCCAGCGCACAGGCACGTGGGAAAGCCATGTACTCTACCTGTTCGGGCTTTGACATGTATTCGGTCCACACATTGCCTTGTGCACCAAGGATGTGTTTGGCTTCTTCGGGCGAAAGTTCTTCTGGTACAGGCTCGTAGCTGTATGCTTTTTCGAGCGTGGTGAGTCCGCCAATGGCCGTTGGCTCAGTAGCCGGGTCGCTCTGATAATGATCGAAATAGCAGTGCGTGCCGGGCGTCATGATGGCATCGTGCCCAGCGCGGGCTGCTGCAATGCCGCCTTGCATACCACGCCAACTCATCACGGTAGCGGTAGAGGCCAATACGCCTTCGCCCCCGCCAGCCGAGCCTTGGCGGGCAGGAAGGCTAAGGCCTGTAAATCCCCCTTCCAGTATCTCATCCCAGCCAATGATTTTTCGATTATGGAGTGCGAGTGTTTTCTCCATGCGGCGGATGAAATAACTCTGAAGTTCGTGGCCGTCCTTCAGGCCCTCGTCCTTCATGCGTTTTTGACACTTTGGACATGCTTCCCAGCGTGTTTTGGGACATTCGTCACCTCCGATATGTATGTAGCTGCCAGGGAACAACTCACATACTTCCGCCACCACATCATCGAGGAAGGCAAAAGTTTGGTCATTGCCAGCACAAAAAACATCGTCAAAAATGCCCCATTTTGTGGCTGCCTCGTATGGCCCTCCAGTGCAGCCAAGTTCGGGATAAGCAGAGAGTGCGGCCATCGAGTGGCCCGGCATTTCGATTTCGGGGATGATGGTGATGAAACGCTTTTTAGCGTATTCCACAATGTCTTTGATTTCCCGCTGGGTGTAAAAACCGCAGTATTTTTTTCCGTCGAACTGGTGCGGCATATCGTTGTAATGGCCCAGGAGTGTTTCTTTTCGGCAGGAAGCGGTGCGCTGGAGTTCAGGGTATTTTTTGATCTCAATGCGCCAGCCCTGATCTTCTGTAAGGTGCCAGTGGAAGGTATTGAATTTGTGCATGGCCAGCATGTCAATGTATTTTTTGACAAAAACTGGCTGGAAAAAGTGGCGACCAACGTCCAGGTGCATTCCTCGGTAGGCGAATCGCGGGGCATCTTGGATGAGGCAATTCGGAGCTACCCATTTTATGCTTCCATAACTGTGTGTGCCGCCGAATTCTGGGGGCATCAGTTGTCGGAGCGTTTGTACCGCATAAAACGCTCCGGCAGCCGTTTTGGCGCGAATAACAACCGCGTTGGATTTGACTTCCAAAACATATCCCTCATTGGATACAATGCTGGCATCTGGAAGGAAATAGATCGAGTTGCCCTTTGCTTCCTTGAATTTTTTCATTGGTTGGCTTACCAATCGGTAGCCTGTGCTGGTGGCGGTCATCGCCATGAAATACTGGGCAGGAAGTTGCCATTCTGGTTGGCCTTCTGGTGTATAAATCCGGGTGTCTTTTTTAAGCATGAAAACCCCTTTCCTAGGCTCCACGCTTTGAGGCAAAGGGATGAGGTTGAATGGGTTGGGGGAGGGTTGGCAATAGGCAAAAAGTGGGGAGAAAAACAAAAGTGCCCAAAATCGTGATGTCATAAAGTGGTTTCGTCTTAGGAACGCGGACGGAATAAGGTAATAGTTCTGGGGAGCCGTTTTTGGTTCTGTCAAGGCGCGAGGAGGGAATTTAGTGGGGCTAAACAACCAACGAGCAACGAAGACAGGGCCAAAACAAGGCCGCCAGAACTGTTACCTTATTCCGTCCGCGTTCCTTATTTGCCCGCAAGGTAAGAAACCGCAATCGTCAGCCGTTGGCGAAATCTTTAATTTAATTAACAAATATGAGTGGTGGTTTCGAGTGCATATATGACATTTGTACCGTCTTAAAGACTAAAAAATAATACAATAAGCGAAAAAAAAGGGCAGACAACAGACAAAACACCCTCAAAGTCGCTTCGTTTAAGTGTTTTTTACGGTAGGAAGAATGCCAACGGCGCAAGGAAAAGTCCTTGTGCCGTTTGGTTTTTTGGGCGGGGCACTGCTAAATTTCTGCTGAAGTCTGCTGGAAGTATAGAAGAATCCTCCTTTCGTCGTTAAATTCCACCCTTCCAGCCCCAAACCCTTGCAAGTGTCAATTCGATATGATTACATTTGCTATCAAATCAATATCATATCAAAATCAATTTGCGTTATGGAAAAAACTATCAAACCAACTTCTGGCTGGGCTATGTTGCTGTTACTCATCTTGTTAGTAGCGGCAGGCATTTATTTCTTAGCCATGAAGCAATTTCCGCTGGGTGCGGTGTCTTTGGTCATTGCCTTCCTGTTCATCGCTCCGGGTTTTATCGCCGTAGAACCTAACAGCAGCCGGGTAATGACCCTCTTTGGCACCTACATCGGCAGCGTCAAAGAGAGCGGGTTCTTTTATACCAACCCGTTTTACACCAAAAAGAAAGTGACGCTCCGGGCCGATACATTGGATGTTCCGTCCATCAAAGTGAACGACAAACAAGGCAATCCCATTATGATTGGTGGTGTGGTGACGTATCGAGTGCGTGACACTTTTAAGGCCGCTTTTGCGGTGGAAGACTATGCGGTTTTTGTGAAAATCCAGAGTGAAACCGCCTTGCGCAAGCTCGCCGGGATGTACAATTACGATAACTGGGAGGATGAAACTGCCACGATCACGCTGCGCTCCAGTTTCGATGAGGTAAACCACCAACTCGCCCACGAAATAAGCGAGCGGCTCCAAATCGCCGGCATCGAAATCATCGAAGCACGGATCAACAACTTGGCCTATGCGACTGAAATTGCCCAGGCCATGCTTCAGCGCCAGCAGGCAACGGCCATCGTAGCGGCTCGAAGCAAAATTGTGGAAGGCGCGGTTGGCATGGTCGAAATGGCGCTTGAGCAGCTCTCGCACAAAAAAATCATCAATCTCGATGAAGAGAAAAAAGCTGCGATGGTTAGCAATTTGTTGGTCGTGCTTTGTGGCGACCGGAATGCTCAGCCAGTGCTAAATACAGGGACGCTACATCAGTGAGTGACAGGGGAATGGGAAAATTTAGGGAGGTGGTTCTTGGATTTTTTCCAAAAATCTCAAGAACCACCCTTCCTAAATTTTCCCATTTACAAGAGCAGGATTACGATCTGTTTTAACTTTAAACCGTAAATGTATTTGCAGGGTGGCTTGAGAAGCAGTTTTTGCATAAAAAACTGCTTCTCAAGCCACCCTGCCAATACATTCCCAAACATAAAATGGCAGCAAAAAAATCATTCGTACTTCGCATAAACGAAGATACCTACGCCGCACTCGAGAAGTGGGCTGCCGACGAATTCCGCAGCGTGAACGGACAATTGGAATGGCTCATTGACAAAATGCTGCGGGAGGCCGGTCGTTCTCTAAAGGAACGAAAAGACGATACGCCAATACCTATCGAAGGGAAATAAGCGCATCTTTTTCGCCGAGTATCCGTTTCTTTGCCGACTTTTTCACGCAAAAACTTACACCCACCTTGAAAAAAGGATATCTGGCGGCACTGATTGTTCTGGTTGTGCTGCTCATTGACCAGGCCTCGAAATTTTACATTAAAACCAATTTCGAGTACAACGAAGACATGCTGATGTTCGGCCAAGAATGGGCGCGCCTGCATTTCGTGGAGAACGAAGGCATGGCTTTCGGCATCACTTTTGGCTGGGAATACGGCAAACTGCTGCTCAGCCTTTTCCGCATTCTGATGGTTGTAGGCCTTGTTTGGTACACGCGCCTGCTGTTGGAGGCTAAGGCGCCTACAGGTTTCATAATTAGCATTGCGCTGATCACGGCCGGGGCATTGGGGAATATCATTGACAGTACTTTTTACGCGATGATTTTTTCTGATTCCACACACCATATGGCTGAATTGGTGCCTTGGGGCACAGGTTACGGCCACGCCAACGAACTCCCAATGGGCGGGTTCATGCACGGAAAAGTGGTGGACATGCTCTATTTTCCGATGAAGTATTTCGAAATGCCGGAATGGTTGGGTGGCGATACCTGGTTGTTTTTCAGCCCAATTTTCAATGTAGCCGATGCTGCAATCACCTCAGGCGTACTAAGCATTTTGCTGTTCCAACGCAGGTTTTTCCGCGATGGCTTTGTGGAACAAAAACCTGAACCACACGCAGATATTTTGGCAGAGATTGATAGCCTGCCAGAAAATGATGTGACATTGGCAAGGGCAGAAATTTCTGATGAAAACACGGAGCAGGATAATGCGGATGCCCAGACAAACCCTGAAAATGCCGAAAGGTCAACAGAAGATCCCCCTGCCAAACCAGCGGGCGAACTTGAAAGACCGCTTTTGTAGAGGCTGTCTCACAAGTTTGCAAATCCTCTTCAAAGTTTATCAGCCTCTATCAAGGAGTAGAAATCAGTTGTATCGCCACTGGTTGCGGTGAATAGAAAGTGGGTTTCGGTGATATCCACAGGGCCAGTGACCGTACGTGTATCGGGACCAGATGTTACGGTGATGGTAATTATATCACCGTTCAAGGAATAAACCCCATTCAAGGTGGATTGGGATACTCCAGGCGGATTGGTGGTGAGAATGGTGCTTTTACGGTGAAAGACTATGGTTTTGCCCGCTGTGAATTCGATTTCAAGCTCGTTTACGATGGTGCTTGTGGGTATCAAGACGTCAGTTGTGCCAACAAAAGCTTTAGAGGCCTTCCATCTTCCGATGATGAGTTCTTCAGGCTTGGGGTCCTCAGGCTTTGCGTCTTTTTTGCAACTGAAAACTAAAGATACAAGGGTAATGGTGGCAAATAGCAGGATGCGTTTCATGAATGTATAAAGTTAACTTAGTGAAATAATCAGAACGAATGTAGGTGCAAATCCAAGATTGGAACGTTCGAAAATGAATTAGGTATATATTTTACATCCCAGAAATCATTTTGAGCGCATTCGTTGCCGCAACACCTCGTACAACACAATACCTGCCGCCACACTCACATTGTAAGAATCAAAGTCCGTGGCTTGCGGGATTTTCACCACTTTATCGGCCATTTTTAGCAGTTTTGGGTGAACGCCTTCGCCTTCCGAACCCATTAAAACCGCCGTTGGCCCAGTCATATCTGCCTTGAAAAGTTGGATGCTCCGTTCGCTTAAAGCCGTTGCAACTACTTGAACGCCACACTCCTGCAGCCATTCTACTGTACTGAAAAGACTGCGTACCCGACACACCCGCATCCGAGCCAGCGCACCCGCCGAGGCTTTCATGGCTTCCTCATTGGCAAGCGCTGAGCCTGATTGGGGTACAATGACCGCATGTGCCCCGGCACATTCTGCCGAACGACATATAGCTCCGAAATTCCGCACGTCCGTCACTCCGTCAAGTAGTACAAACAGCGGCGTTTGGCCTTGCTCGAACACAAAAGGCAGCACGTCTTCCAGGTTTTGGAACTCCACCAATGCTAGGTGCGCCACCACGCCCTGGTGTTGGCCGCGCACCATCTTGTTCAGTTTTTCGCGTGGCACTACCTGCAGCGGGATGCCGTATTCCTTCGTCAGATGCCGTATTTCTTTTTCCATTTCTCCCCGTTCGCCTTGTTGGAAAAATACTTTTTCCACCGCTTTGCCAGCGCGGATTGCCTCGGTGACGGGGTGGTGACCGTAAATTAGATTGGTGTCTGCCATTATTGACTGTTGGACATTGGACATTGGACATTGTCCAACAATCTAACGTCTACTTCCCGCAAAATTAATTTTTCTCAATGGTCATCATTAAAAAAACAATTCTAACTTTGCGTAACAAAGTATTTTGACATGAATGATTCCCAACAACATCTCGAACACCTCGCCGAAATGCGCTCGCTCATGGAGCGCAGCACCCGATTCCTGAGCCTGAGCGGGCTTTCCGGGGTGTGGGCAGGTTGCTGTGCGCTGGTGGGCGCATTTTTCGCGCGCAACTATCTAGAGCTTCAATATCTGGGCGGAAACAATGTAACCGACCTGTTGTACAATCGTTCAGGTACAAGCTCCAACAATGGCCTGGGCTACGAGACCACGCTCGTGCTGACAGCCTTAATAGTGTTGGCGATGGCCTTGACAGGAGGCTGGTTTTTTACCGCCAGAAAAGCCCGGCTTCGTGGGGAGCGCGTTTGGGAGGCTAGTTCGCGCCGACTTTTGTGGGCCTTACTCATACCGCTGGCGACAGGAGGGGTCTTTTGTCTAGCCCTCTTGTATTGGAATCTGATCGCTTTTTTGGCGCCGGCAACCTTGGTGTTTTATGGCCTTGCGCTGCTAAACGGCAGTAAATACACCCTTGGTGACGTAGGCTCGCTCGGTCTTTTGCAAATTGGGTTGGGGCTGGCCGGAATGTTTTTCCCAGGCCGTGGGCTCGAACTCTGGGCCATTGGTTTTGGTGTTTTACACATTCTTTACGGTGGCTGGATGTACTACAAATATGACCGATGAAAGATATTCTCACCCAACTCAATCCCGTTTTTGACCACCGCAACCGACTGGGCATCATGTCCATTCTGGCGGTGAACGACTGGGTGGACTATGGCACGCTCAAAGAATTGCTCAACCTGACAGACGGCAATCTTGCCAGTCACATGAAACCACTCGAAGCCGCTGAATACGTGGAATACCGCAAGCAATTCGTGGGTCGCCGGCCACAGACGACCTATGCCGCTACGGCTACAGGAAAAGCAGCATTCAAGGCGCACTTGGACGCGCTGGAAAGTTTGTTGAAGATGAATGAACCGAAATAAAAAAGCACAATGCGATTCCCGGTATCACTAGGATATGCCACCCGCATTTGGTTGACGGCGGTAATTCTCCCGCCAGTATTGTTAACGGTTGCGTTTTCGGGTGCTTTGCTTACTTCGTTTGGAATTTTCCATTTCCCAATTCCTTATCTTCAGAAGAAAAACGAAGTGGATGATGACGTATTTTAAGTATTTTTGTCCAAAATATTCCACCCATGACAGCAAAGCGCGTTCGATGCCACAGCCTGCGGCTGCTCCCAGCATTTCTTTGGAGGACTACTTCGCTTTTGAGTTAAAAGCGGAGGGTAGGCACGAGTTTATAGAGGGCAAAAATGAAGGCCACGCTCAACCCTTCTGTGGTGATCGAAATCCTCTCGGATTCGACAGAACAAAACGACAAGACAAACAAGACCCGTTGCTATAAAAAAATACCCGGTTTGCAACAGATCGTATTCGTATCCCAAAAAGAGCAGCATGTCCGAATTCTTGAAAACGAAAATGGCAAGTGGGTAGACACGGAATATTACGAGCCAGAGGACCTGCCGCACATCGGCGATTGCCATGTGCCGCTCCACGAAATATACCGCCGCGTATCCTTTGAACAAGCGAAAGCATAGAACAATCTCCCGCCTCCCGCCTTCGCTCCTTCCTTCGTTAAAATTATGGCAGGTTAAAAGGCTATGGCGGGTAAAACTACTTCCTACTCACCCCCTCCAAAAACGGCACAAACCGAAAATCATCCAACCGTTCTTCCTGAAACTCGGTGGCTGATATCCGCTTTATTTTCAACATCTTCTGTACCGATTTCCCTACAGGAATAACCAGAATGCCTCCCATTGTCAGTTGTTCCTTCAAAGGCTCAGGCACCACAGGCGCGCCTGCGGTTACGATGATTTTATCAAATGGGGCTTTCTCGGCCAGGCCTTTAGAGCCATCGCGGAAAAAACACTTCACAGTTTTGAATCCCAATTCATCCAGAAGTTTCTTGGTGTTGAAATAAAGTACCTCCTGTCGTTCTACCGTAAAAATCTTGGCCCCCAAAGCTGCCAGAATTGCGGCCTGATACCCGGAGCCTGTACCGATTTCCAATACACGGTCGCCATTTTTTATGCCCAAAAGCACCGTTTGATAGGCCACTGTAAATGGTTGTGAAATAGTCTGTTCGCAGCCAATCGGGAAAGGTTTGTCCTCGTAAGCATGTTCCTCGAAGTCCTTATCCAGAAAAAAATGGCGTGGCACGGCAGCCATAGCAGCCAGTACAGCCTCGTCGGTGATGCCCCTTCTGCGGAGCGCATCAACCATGCGTTTGCGCAGTCCTTTGTGGCGATAATTGTCGGTCAAGGTTTGTGGATTTGAGTAGTTGTTGGTTTTTACCCGCCGAAGCCTTTGCGAAGGAGGGTGATTCGACCCAACACTTTTTTTTGAAAGAAATGTTTGGAAAGAGCCGCAAACCTACTCGCCTTTTCAAATACTTTTGCCCTTGAAGTCAAATCACCCACCTTCGCCAAGGCTTCGGCGGGTAAAAAATCAACATCTACACAAATCAACAGTTAATGGCAATTCCAATCAAATTCGGTACCGACGGCTGGCGAGCCATCATCGCTGACGAGTACACCGTGGAGAATGTGATGCGCGTGGCCGAAGCCACGGCTCTTTTCATGAAGAAACACAAGATGAAACGCGCCGTCATCGGCCACGATTGTCGTTTTGGGGGGCTGCTTTTTGCCAGCACCACGGCGCGGGTGTTGGGGGCTTACGGTATCCAGTGCCACATTGCCAGCACGGGTTTTGTCAGTACGCCCATGGTGTCGCTCGGGGTGGTGAAACTAAAGGCAAACCTTGGCATTGTTATCACCGCCAGCCACAATCCGCCCGCTTACAACGGCTATAAACTAAAATCAAGCTTTGGCGGCCCTTCGATCCCCTCAGATGTGGCTGAAGTGGAGGCACTCATTCCAGAGGTTTGTTCCTTGAAAGAACTCCCCTCGCTCAGCGATTTGCGTGATAAGAATTTGCTCAAAGAAGCCGACCTCGAAAGCATTTATTTGAAACACGCCCGCAAGCATTTTGACCTGAAACTCATCAAAACGTCCGCAGGAAAAATTGCTTACGATGCGATGTACGGCGCAGGCCAAAATGCCGTGAAAAAACTGCTCCCGGGTTGTGTTTTCCTCCACTGCGACGACAACCCGGGCATGCACGGCCAAGCCCCCGAGCCTATCCACCGCAACCTGACGCTGCTTAGCGAGACCATCAAAAAGAATCCAAAAATCGTTGCCGGACTTGCCAACGACGGCGATGCCGACCGTATCGGGCTATACGACGAGGATGGAAATTTTGTGGATAGCCACCACATCCTGCTCCTTCTCTTGTTGTATCTCCACAAATACAAGGGCTTGAGCGGCAAAGTCGTGTTCACATTTTCTGTGACCGATAAATTGAAAAAAATGGCCGAGAAATACGGCCTGCCCTACGAAATTACGAAGGTCGGCTTCAAATACATCGCCGAAATCATGATCAATGAAGACGTGCTGGTGGGCGGCGAAGAATCTGGCGGTCTAGCGGTGAAAGGCCATATCCCGGAGCGTGATGGCGTATGGATTGGCTTGATGGTGTTTGAGTTCATGGCTCGCACAGGCAAAACGTTGAAAGGATTGGTACAAGAAGTTTACGCTGAAGTCGGGGCCTTCGCCTTCGACCGCGACGACCTCCATATAACCGAGGCTCAAAAACAGCATGTGATCAAAAAGTGCAAAGACCGCGCTTACACCGCCTTTGGCCCGTACAAAATCAAGAACGTCGAAGACCTCGATGGTTGGAAATTTGTGTTTGGCGACGAAAAATGGGTAATGATCCGGGCATCTGGTACGGAGCCGGTATTGAGAGTTTATGCTCAAGGCCCGAATCTGGTGGAATGTCGCGCAATGCTGGAAGCAGCAAAAGCGACGATTCTTTGATTTTTTATTGAACACACAAACATCAAACATGAAAATAGCAATCGGCTGCGACCACGCGGGTTTCCCGTACAAAGAAGGCATCATTTCGATGTTGCAATCACAAGGGCACATGGTGCTCGATTTTGGTACCCACTCGCTTGATTCGGTGGATTACCCCGACTTCGCGCACCCAGTAGCCGAGGCGGTGGAAAGCGGCCGGGCAGAGCGTGGCATCGTACTTTGCGGCAGCGGCAATGGTGTGGCCATTACCGCCAACAAACACCAGCAAATCCGATGTGCCATTTGCTGGACGGAGGAATTGGCTTCTCTTGCACGACAGCACAATGACGCTAACATAATCGCTTTGCCCGCCCGCTTCGTGCCGGAAATATTGGCACAGGCGATGGTGCGCATTTTCCTAAGCACCGATTTTGAGGGCGGAAGACATGCAAATAGAGTGGGAAAGATTGCGTGTGGGTGAAGTGGCGTAAAAAACCTCGCCAGAAACTCCGGATCAAATATATTTGAAAAATCTTCTTTGACCAAATTGGTCAAACTTGTCACGCCTCGTTGTTCCGAATTAATGTCTCCTCCTCTCGTTTAGGCCGTTTTTTGAAAAACTTCGGATTAACTACCAACAAGCCAAAAGACTCCGCATCCTCTTTGTCGCGTTTAGAATGGTGCGTACCGTGCGCCCGCAGAATGGCACGGCTGTACTTGCTGTCCAACTGCTTGAACCAACTAAAGCGGCGGTGGATATACACGTCGTGGATGAGGAAGTAGGTAAGGCCATAAAGCGAAATTCCCACTCCGATGAACAGTACCCAGAAATTGGGCGTGAGTCCGCCTATCATGTAGCAAATCATGCTGGGGATGGCAAAAACTAAAAAAAAGCGATCATTTTTTTCAAAAAAGCCTTCTTTTTCGTGTTTCGGCAAGTGGTGGTCTTCGTGCCATTTCCAGAGAAAACCGTGCATTACAAACTTGTGCGTGAACCAAGCCATGAATTCCATGCCGACGTATGCGGCCAATGTGATGAGGGTATAGAGCAACCAAGTGGGCATTGTTGAAAACAAGTTTCAAGTTAAAAGTTTCAAGTGAGCCGGTTTCAAACGGACAGAGTTAAGGCTTCTGAAAGCGACAGTAATGTCACAAAAACAGCGTTCGGAGCGATTTGTTTTCTGCCTTGCGGTCGTCTTACGTCCCCGCACCCGTTTGCCTTGCGCGGGTCTTACGTCCCCGCAGCCGTCTGGATTGAGATTTTATGCAATTGCAGTTCCAAGGTATTCTATTTTTGCCTAACTAAAATCAACTTTTCATCATGCTCAAGCATTACATTTTCTCCGCAGTGATGTTGGTCATCACTTTCCAATTGTCCGCCCAAGACGATCACTCATTCCAATGGCGCTATGAATCGGAATTAGGCGCCCCCATGTTTCAATTGGATGTGTTGCCCCTTGCAGACAGGGGCTATGTCTGTTCAGGACTTGTGGAAAGCCCTGTCGGGAGTGCGTTTTATTACCCCTACCTATACCGAATAGACTGCCAAGGGCGGGTAAAATGGGCCAAAATGTTCAACCAAGCCACTGAAACCCCCAACAATGTAAGCGGGCGCGTTTTGCAAATTTCAGAAACAGATTTCGTGCTGGTGGGGAACGTCGGTTTTTACTTTACCTCGCCCCGCAATGACATCTTTTTGGCGCGGGTGGATGGCGAGGGTAATATGGTCTGGACTCGACGCATCGGCGGCGGCACCAACAACCAGGACGTGGCACAATCCGCTATCATTGCCTCAGACGGCAACATCGTGATAGCCGGACAAACAGGCTCCTGGGGCACAGACGCTGGTACAAACAACAACTATACCGACCAGTATTTTATGAAAGTCAGCCCCGCGGGAAATATCCTCTGGACGCGCACAGTGGGCAACCCCCAAAAAGTGGATCGGTGTTTTGATATTATTGAATTGTCCGACCAAAGTCTCGCGGCCGCTGGGTCATACATTCACACAGGTGGCACTTTTTACGCCAACCTTTTGAAGATGGACAAAAACGGTACTGTGTTGTGGAACAAGGTATTTGGCGAAGGCACGGCCCCTCAAGCCAATCATGCTTACGGTGTTTTGTCCACCGCTGACGGCGGGCTGCTGGTGACAGGCTCTTCCACCAATTTACAGCCTAATTTTCAGGGCTACGGCGACTTTCTCATCATCAAAACCGATGCGGATGGCGAGGTGCAATGGTCGCGCGTAGTGACTGGCGGTGGGCCAGATTTGTTTGAAAACGCAAGTGGAGCAGTCGAAAAACCGAACGGCGATTTTGCCATCATGTGCGCCACGAGTTCTTTCCCAACCATTGGTTTTGTGGGCAATAAGTACGCGTTGCTCACGCTTACCCCAACGGGATCATTGGTAAACCTCAAAACCTATAACCTAGGCAGTTCGCACTACCCACGCATCGTTCGTCACCCACAGGAAAGCAGTTTCCTTATTGCTGGTTTCACAAACTGGACGGGCTATGGTGGCAATGGCAACCGCTTCGACCCACTATTGATCAACCTCGATGCAGATTTTAAAGTAAGTTGCTCATTCAATGACTATACGGGTTTTACTTCACTTTTTAATCCCGCATTTGACCTCGATGACGCGCCAGGAACGCTCGGCGTAGGCGGCGTAGTGGTGAACAACTTGGCAGATGCCTCGAATTTTATACTCGTACAAGATATGGTATGCGAGCAGCAGCCCTATGAAACCTGCGCTCCTTTCACTGCGGTGGAAGAATACTCGTCCACCGTGCAAGATTTCGAGGTCTTCCCCAATCCTGCTCGTGCGAACGACCCCATTTCACTTCGTTGGGATGGCATGGACGTGGAACAGGTTAATATCTGTGATGTACATGGCCGGATTCTTCGTCAGCACCACCCCGTGCCCGGTGCGAGCAACCTGGATGTTCGCATTGAATCGCCGGGTGTTTACTGGGTGTATCTGCAAGGGCAGGGTAGGAGCAGGGCGGAGAAGGTGGTGGTGGGGTGGTGAGAGAGAATATCCAATGTCCAATGTCCAACAAGGAATGTCCAATGTCCAAGTAAATATACTCATAAGATTGAGCGTTGTTCAAGTGGTTAAAGTCAAAATAAGTTGCCAAGCTCGAAGCCTACTTGGACATTGGAAATTCCTTGTTGGACATTGGACATTCCCACCTGCCACGACTCCAAAAACAATAAAACCCCCACTCCAAAGTTAATACGCGCATTCACATACACCTTTAGTAATCTCTTGATCTGGCTCTTGCGAGTCGCCCTTAGTTCCTTAGTGTTTAAAATCAAAACCCACGATGCGCCCAACCATGTTCCAACGCATTCTTCCTCTCCTTTTTTTCAGCCTTTTTACCTTCCAAAACCTTGACGCCCAATGCGTTTCGGGCGATTGCAAAAACGGGCGCGGCACCTTCATTTTCCCTTCCGGGGCCAAATACATGGGAGATTTCAAAAACGGCGAAATCCACGGGCTGGGGGTGTGCTACTATACCAACAAAAGCAAATACAGCGGCGAATGGCAAAACCGCTATCCAGAAGGCAAAGGCACAAAAACCTACGCCGATGGAACCATGCGTACGGGTCTTTGGCTCAAAGGCAAACCCGTGGACGAGAACGGCACGGTGCTGGCCGAATATATTGCCAAGAAAAAAGAAGAACGTGCCGACGACGGCACCAATATCCAATCGGGCTGTCTTTCAGGCGATTGTCAAAGCAGCCAAGGCATTTTCGCGTACCCCGACGGCAGCAAATATGAGGGCACTTTTTTTAACGGAAAATTTGACGGCGAGGGCACTTTTTATTTCTCCAACGGCGACAAATATGTCGGCAATTTCAAAGAGAATTACCCCGATGGGGAAGGCACCCGTTTTGTGAAAGAGTCTGGCGCAGAAGAAATAGGCGAATGGAAACAAGGCGAGTTTTTGGGTCACAGCCTTGTGCAAAGCGGCAAAGTCGGCTGTGTGTCAGGCGACTGCGAAAGCGGCAGAGGCACTTATGTTTACAAAGAAGGTGCGGCCAAATATGTGGGCACTTTTTCAAATGGTATGCCACATGGCTACGGCATTTGCGATTATGCCAACGGCGAACGATATGTGGGCGAATGGCAGGCCGGCGCGTTCTTTGGCCAGGGCGTTTTGAGCATTCGGGATGGTACCATTGTGGACGGCTACTGGCGTGAAGGTGAATATGTAGGCAAAGACCAACCTGCTGATTACGAGACCGTTGCGGTTGCTGAAAAACCAATGCCACCGCCTGTGAACATACCACAATCGAAAGTCTGGGCTTTGGTGGTCGGCGTGGCTTCTTATGATCACATGCCCGTACTGCGCTATACCGACGATGACGCTTATCGTTTCTACGCTTTTCTCAAAAGCCTGGAAGGGGGCGCATTGCCCGACGAACAGGTGCGCGTGCTGATTGACGAGGAAGCAACCCGCGAAAACGTACTCGCTAATATGAGCGAGCTGTTTGGGATGGCCGGGCCCAATGACCTTATTATTTTCTATTTCTCCGGACACGGCCTCAATGGCTCTTTCCTACCCATAGATTTTGACGGGTACAACAACAAAATCGCGCACGAAGAAATCGCTGCTGCGTTCAACAAAAGCAAAGCCCGTTTCAAGCTCTGCCTCGCCGACGCTTGCCACTCAGGCAGCCTCATTGCCATGCGCTCTGCTGAGCCGGAACCGGAGTTGGTAAAATTTTATTCCACACTTGCAAAATCTGTGAGCGGAACCGCACTACTCATGTCGAGCAAAGCCGAAGAGACCTCGCTCGAATCGGCGGGCTTGCGCCAGGGTGTTTTCAGTCACTTCCTGATTCGCGGCCTCAAAGGCGAAGCTGATGTGAACAAAGACAAGGTGGTAACAGTGCAGGAATTGTTCGACTTCATCAATGAAAAAGTGCGCGATTACACCGGAAACCGGCAAAGCCCGGTCATCAAAGGCACTTACGACCCAAAAATGCCGGTGGCGGTGAAGCGGTGAATGGGAGATTTTGGGTTTGGCTGGTTAGTTTTTGCCTTGGTTTGAGCGTCCCAACAATGAGAAAAATATATGGGGAAAGTCAAAAACTCAATTCCCAACTCAATAGGAAAAACCGCTGCACAGCAATTACACGAGAGGTGGTTTGAGAAAAAGCATCTGCCAACACTTGCTCATACTGCTTGGCCCGCAAAAGGTTTACCGCGGAAAACGCTACCGTGCTACGCCACTTTTTCAGTCGTAGATAAGCCACACAATCTGAAGCGTATGCGATGCTGTAGGGGTTTGCCCCTGCACGGTTGGCCACTTGATGGAGGTATATTTTAAAATCAAAAACCTTGCTGGGCCTTATATTTATCTGTGCCGTTGAAAACCAATTGGTAGAGCGCGTAGTGGGGCCTCCAGTATCATTATGGCCAACGATTTGGGCTGCTCGGCTGGACAGTACCACGTTTACCCAAGTATCGAAAGCCGTGCCGTAGCCGAGATTGACCGAGTATAGGTTTTGACTTAGCTTGGTTGGCGTTTCGCTGTTGAGTTTGGCCTCTTCTTTTAAAAAACTCAACCCAAAACCGACTTCAAAACGAGACCTAATCTTGCGGACATAACGGTCTGCCCCTCCAATAAGCGAATATGCCAGCCTGTTCACTGGCCTGAACTTTTCTTGTATTGTGAGGAATGGGCTGATTTGATACTGTGTGCCAAATTGGTTTTGGTTTCGAGCCATGTTACCGCCGATGTTCCAAGCAAATTGACGAAGCCGATTGTTGTAGCGGTAATGCATGCCGGCTTGGTGGCCGGGCATAATTGCTAAGTTCGGCAAGCCTCGTGAGGTCAATTGGTAATTTGAAAAAACAATTGCTGGGCGCAGGTCTGCGATGTCAGGCACATCCTGTTGGAATCCATAATAACTACTAAGTGCCGCGTGTTCACTAAGATTGTAGCGCATATCCAGGCGAGGCTCGGCGGTCCAAAGTTTGGGTGTGATTGGGAAGGATTCCGCAGATTCAAAACGTATCGGACGGTAACTTGTGCCCAGTCGTGTTCGTATCGAAAACACCCTGAAATTGCGTGTGGCGGAAATATTGGCGAAGTATCGAGGCGTTTGAAGAAAGGCATCGTTTTGATATTCCGCACCGGGTTTCCATTGTTCTCCCGATTTGTTTATCAGGGCAACATCGGATTCTAATTGTCCCCAATTCCAATCCAGACCAGCCTCAGCCTGCCATTGAATCGAATGCTGACGGGCAAGCCAACGGCCCATGAAAAGACTTTCGCCCTGATTTTGTTGGGCGGTTTGACGCAGTTGATTGAACGAAGAATCTAATCCAAAAAATGAGGCGTACCAATCGTATTGGGGCAGCAACTCATAACACCCCTGATGCCATGCGGTTTTGCTAATAATTTGAAATGCAGATGATTCGCGCTGTTTTAAGGTGTACTCGAAAGAGCCAGAAATATCAAAGGCGCGTTGGCGTGATTGGCTAAGAACCTGGAAATCTTCGCTGCCCGTTTGGCTGCGTAGCAGGTTGAAATCGTACTGGATAGGTTTGCTACCTCCTTTGACGAACCCCCGAAATGCGTGTTTTTTGTTCGCTGGGAAATATTCAGATTCAATCTGTACGTTGTAAGTTTTGCTCCGTTTTTTAACAAACCTGTTTTCGGAAATATCTATCGTGTCGGCACCAAGCAGGTAGTGGGTCGAGTTGCCCGACTCTTGCCTCAATCCGACTTCTCCTGCCCATCCCGATATTTTTGTTTTGAAGGTCGGCGAACTTGGTAGCACAAAACCTAAATACAACAGTCCACTCCGGTTGGCTTGGGTGTAAATAGGTGGCAGGCCTGCGTTATCAAGCGGCTGAATTGGGAGTGCGCTTCGTACTTGTAGCGGGTTGGATTGCAGGGTCTGTTGTTTGCCCAAGCCTTGAAAACCGCCGCCTGCCGTCCATTCCACATCTGAAAGTACGTTGTCGCCGCTGTTGTTGACGTTTCCAATCAGATAGATCTTGTCCTTGCGGCTCAAAGAAAAAAGGTTGGTGTGTGCCCGGCCTTTCCATTCGTCTCCGTATCCGCTGCCCAATTCTACATTGCCAGAGAGGGTGCGCTTTCGTTCGGGCTTAATTTTCAGGTTCATCACCATGCGGTCGGATTCTTGGATGCCCTTCATGAGCGGGTTTTCCTGAAAACGGTCAATGACCTGCACCTTGGAGATCATGTCGGCGCGGATATTGCGGGTGGCGAGCGTGTAGTTTTGGCTGAAAAGGTCGTCACCTTCAATCATTACGCGCTCCACGTTTTTGCCGTTGTAAGTGATGAGGCCGTTTTCGGCCACGCGAACTCCCGGAATTTTTTTGAGCAAATCCTCCACGGAGACTTCGGTGCTGTCTGAAAAAGAAGCCGCATTGTATTCCGTGGTGTCGTTTCGAGCAATGACAGGGGGTGTTTTGCCGCGCACCATTACTTCTTCAAGCACTTTACTGGCCAAAATAAAATCTCGCTCAGTAGACTGAGCACCCATGGCTAAGCGAAATGACACGCTACGGTAACCGATACTCCGGGCGGTGAGGGTGAAGCTGTCGCAATCAGTCTTTACTACCGTTAGTTGAAACCTACCCTTTTCGTCAGTATTAGTGAAAGCCAATACTTGATCGTCCTGGCAACTCGTGGCCACTACACTGGCATAAGAAATAGGAACACTTAGCGAGTCTTGGACATGCCCAGTGATATTTTGACTGTTCAACACACCAGTGGCAGACAAAAAAAAACAAAATTGAATGCTATAGAATTTATCATTAAATTCTCTTGATTTGAGGATAAGGAACGGTGTCAAAATAACTTCCCAATTTGATGCC
>CAZPTQ010000047.1:0-28183 GCA_964589365.1 uncultured Saprospiraceae bacterium | reverse complement strand
CACTAACCCTGCATGGTCTCACATGGCCGGCTAAGCGCGGCCACGTAGCCCATGCCCACGTCAGTAGCAATCAGATAAATAATACAATATCTCTGGCTGGCAAGAAGCGTCAGAAAAATTGCTTGGCGATTATGACTCCACCAAAAAAACCGCTGCAATGAAGCCAATTTGGAACTCCGATTTTAACCTCAAGTGTTTGCCTTAACTAATTCGGGAAAATGAGGGCAAAACAACTCTGGATTCCTTATTTTTGCTCCAAAATGACCAGTAATGGCCCTGGCAAGGATGAGAGAAATATTGAAATAGCCCGACAAATCAAATTGAATGGAGAACCAGTTGAGAAAATCATTCGTTACACGGGTTGTCCAAAGAAGAGATAGAAAAAATATAATACCATGCCATTCTATCTGAATATCTGGATGCCAGATTGTGGACAGGTGATAAAAAATTAGTAACTGGGCTTGAAAAACACGGATTTAGCCGCGGCATCACTACAGAAGAATTATCTAAAATGAGATTTCCATATTCATAAATACGCTGTCATCAATGCACCAAAAGGAACTCCCTATGAACAAAAAAGAATTGCCACTGATCATCCACGCTTATTTACAGGACCCACTGGTAGCACGCGAAACTCCGATGTATGGCTTTCAGGACATCGAAATCAGCGATACCTATAATTTGGCCGATGGCCCGACCAGCAGCCGATTTGCTGTGGTGGACTACAATGGAACAACGGGCATGTTAATGCCGCAGGTAAGCTGGGACGCGAAGAAAAAGCAGTTCAAAGCAAGAAACCTGGTTTTGAACAACCAGAAAGAGCGAACGGACAGTTTCCAGTTCCATCAGTTGAATGTCTGGGCTGTTGCCCAAAAAGCACTTCAATTCTTTGAATCAGAGCAGGTTATGGGCAGGAAACTGCCCTGGGGATTTGAGGGCAACCGCCTGATCATTGTTCCCCATGCCGGTTACGGACAAAACGCGTACTACGACCGCCAAAGCAAGTCCTTGCAATTTTACTACTACAACAACCCGGAGAATCAGGAACCGGTGTACACTTGTTTGTCCGCCGATATCATCAACCACGAATTGGCGCATGCAGTGCTGGACGGTATTCGCCCACATTTCAATGAAAGCACGCATGTCCAAACTGCGGCGTTTCACGAGTTTTTTGGTGATCTCACTGCTATATTGGTATTGTTGCGCAACAACGGATTTCGTGGCGACATTGCCAAAAATATCGGCCCTGACCTGAAAGCAGCGGAAGTGCTTTCCAATATCGCCGATGAGTTTGGCCGAACCGTTGTCCAAAAGCCTTATTTGCGCAGTGCCCGGAATAACAAGACCATGGCCATGGTGGCGGACAGCCTTGAACCACACGAGGTATCAGAAGTCCTTACTGCGGCCATGTTCGATATCATCATTGAACTCTCCAAACAATACATCGAACGCGGCGTTGCCTGGAAAGAAGAGGACCAGGTAGAAATGGCTGATACCGCGCGGCATAAGGCAGCTAAACAAGCGTTTTGGTACACGATTGACCGAATGCAAAGAATGGCGATGCAGCCCCTGGATTTCTTGCCGCCTGTGGATGTGACGTTTCGGGATTATGCACTGGCAGTGCTCCGGGCCGAACAACTCTCCAACCCGACCGATCCTTATGGTTACCGAAAAACGATGTTTGACGTCTTCCGAAAACGCGGCATCCTCGCCAAAGAAGAGGAGGATACTTTGCTGAAAACCAACTATTTATACGATCGAAACAATCCAAGGTTGTACTTTCATGCAAGCATGATCGAGATTACCAAATCACGTTCAAGCGTCTATGATTTTTTAGACAACAACCGAAATCCTCTCGGCATCCCGCTGCTGCGGGACTTTTTCGTAACAGACTTGTACGAATGCAACAAGCAAACCCGACAAGGAGACAAACTGCCCCGGCAGCATGTGATCTGCTATGTGTGGTATGAAGAAATTTTGTTAACCGGGGCTGAATATAGCGAATACGAAGGCCAATACCTCGCCCTGCCCTGTGGCGGCACCCTGGTTTTTGACGATTTAAACAACCTGCTTTACTGGGCCAACAAACCCGGTACAGAATTTTTAGGCAAACACACCGAGACAGGTATGCAGCGCAAGCAGGAGTTCCTGAAACATTTTACCCGGCAATTGCAGGCAGGCGCCATCGGCACGCAAGCGGATTCCGGCACCGCCGGATTTATGGAGAAAACCATGCCGCCGATTGGTATTCGCAAGGAAGGCAATCGAATACACCTGCAAACGGCCCCACACCTCCAGCTCCATTCAGAACACGTTCAACACTCCAAAAGGACATGGCAAATAAGCTTCTAATTCGACTCTACAATGTTGGTCTGGGCGATTGCATTTATGTGCGCATACCAGCGGACGCTCCAGCATCCAAAGATTTCCACATCCTTATTGATTGTGGTACTTTGGGCGAAAAGACTTTGATCGAAAATGCGATCAAACACCTGGAAACCAAAATGTTGCCCGCCGTTGGAAACAATGGCAAAAAACGCCTTGACCTTTTGGTGGCCACGCATCCGCACAAAGACCATATCATCGGCTTTGACCCGGATAACTTTAAAAACATTGAAATAGGGAACATCTGGTTAAGCCCGATCATGAACCAGCATCATCCTCAGGCCGAAAACGCCCATAACCTACAAGCCTTTACCACCAACGCCATTCGGGGCATACAAGCAAGGGGACTGGCCCTCGGGCCGGAATTCGCGCTCCTGGCTTCGCTCTATGGCTTGGACCGGAAAGACGCTGAAGCGGCGCTTACCAAAACAATCCCGCAGCAAAATGGCATTGATCCGAAATTCGTCAAAGCGGGCGACACCTCTGCCAACCTCGGCCTGGCCTTGCCGCAAGCCAAAATCTCGGTTTTAGGCCCCGAGAACAACATTGATTATTATTATCTCGGGAACGATGATGCGGCTGGTTTCCAAGGACTTGCGCGTTTTGCGCAAACGTTGGCAGCCGAGGCGCCTGCCAAAAAATCGCTCCAGCCCAAAAACATCAGCACCCGTGATTTTCAGGTGCTGCAATCGCGTATGTTGTCAGATGCCTTTGCCTTTGCCAACCTGAGCAGTGAGGTGGAGAACAACTCCAGCGTAGTGCTGCTGATTGAATGGCGCAACAAACGCCTCTTGTTTGTCGGCGATGCAGAATGGGACGAACAATTCAAAGAAGGCAAGCGCAATGCTTCCTGGAATGTCATGTGGAACAAACGAAAAGCACTTTTGGGGACACCCGTTGATTTCCTGAAAATTGGCCACCACGGTAGCGTAAACGCCACCCCCTGGCTGGCGGAAGCGCCGGCGACCCACGAAGTCAACCAAATCCTCAACGCGATATTGCCCCTTCCCGCCAGTGGCAAAACCCCGAAAGCACAGGCCGTGGTATCCACTAAGCGCAGCAATTATGAAGTTATACCCGATACCAATCTATTGGCCGAATTGGGAAAAAGGACAAAGAAGCAGCGAGTCTACAAAACGGCGTTTGGCAAGATCCCTGGATATGATTTCAATTCTATTCCTTTCTATGCAGAAAAAGAACTGGCAAACCTGAATAAGAAGCAGCCCTATCGGACAGACTTTGAAAAGATGTTGGACAAAGGGGATTTTGTGGATATAACGATTTGAGCGTATAAATCATTAAAAACAGCTATCTCATCAACATGAAAAAACACATCTCCTTCTTCATCTTCTGTTTTTTAGCGCTAAACCCTGTTTTTAGCCAGGATTTAAAATACGTTACAAGTGTAGAGGGCAAGCAAAAAAACACATCTCCATACAGCCTGGCGGTCTGGGCGGGCGATTTTTGTTATCTGGCGGGTCAATTGGGCACTGATCCCAAAACCGGAAAAACACCATCAGATTTAAAAGAAGAAATTGATCTGACCATGAAAGCCTTGCAGGCCATTCTAAAATCGCAAAAACTGGATTTCAAAGACGTTGTAAAAACAACTGTATATCTGACCGATGTAAAAGATTTCGCAACGATGAATGAGGTCTATCGCAGTTATTTCCCAGAAGGCAATTTTCCTGCACGAGAGACCGTGCAAGTGTCTGGTTTGGTGCGCGACGCGAGGGTTGAAATCTCCATGACGGCATTTAAGAAACAAAAAAAGAGAAATAAATAGCTGCAGATTTTTTCACGGGGTCCTCTAAGAAGTGACAATTTTTCAAAAAGTGTTACTTCTTTTGCATCATGCAATACATCCTCGCTATAGACCAGGGCACCACCAGCTCCCGCGCCATTGTGTTCGACAAACAAGGCAACACCATTGCCATGGCGCAACAAGACATCACACAATATTTTCCCAAACCCGGCTGGGTGGAACACAATCCCGTTGAAATCCTGGAATCTGTGCTTTCGACTGTTCGCGAAGTGGCCGAAAAAGTCGGCCCACAGAACATCGCGGCCATCGGTATCACCAATCAGCGCGAGACTACAGTGGTATGGGACAAGCGCACGGGGAAACCCGTCTACAATGCCATCGTTTGGCAGAGTCGCCAGACGGTGGACATCTGTGAAGCCTTGAAAGCCAAGGGATTAGACCCGGAAGTGCGCTATAAAACCGGATTGCTCATTGACGCCTATTTCTCCGGTACCAAGATCAAATGGATACTCGACAATGTGCCGGGCGCGCAAGCCGATGCTTTCGCGGGAAACCTGCTGTTTGGCACCATTGACACCTGGCTGCTCTGGAACATCAGCGAAGAACGCACACACGCCACCGACTATACCAATGCCTCCCGAACTATGGTCTATAACATCCGCGATCTGGCCTGGGACGAGGAACTGCTGGCAGCATTTGACATACCGGCCACCATGCTGCCCAAAGTGATGGACTCCTCGGCCATTTTTGGTCATGTAAAAGCAGATGTTGTGGGCCTTCCACCTACAATTACTGAAACAGGGATTCCAATTTCGGGCATTGCGGGCGACCAGCAGGCCGCCCTTTTTGGGCAGGGTTGTTTTACTGCTGGTATGGCCAAAAACACGTACGGCACCGGCTGTTTTATGTTGATGAATACTGGCAATGAAGCAGTTGCATCGCAAAATGGCCTGCTCACCACCATTGCCTGGGGACTTAACAGCAAGGTAGAATACGCACTTGAAGGTTCTATTTTCGTGGCCGGGAGCGCGGTGAAATGGATGCGCGATACCGTCGAATTATTCACCGACGCGGCTGAAACGGAGCGGCATGCGCTCAGTATTCCTTCTTCGGAGGGCGTGTATGTAGTCCCTGCCTTTGTGGGACTTGGCACGCCTTATTGGGATTCAGAAGTTCGCGGCGCAATATTCGGCCTCACACGAGGCAGCAGCCGCAGCCACCTCATCCGTGCTACCCTCGAGAGCACGGCTTACCAAACCAAAGACGTGCTTTCTGTCATGGAACGCGACTCAGGCATAAAACTCAAAACCCTGCGCGTAGATGGAGGCATGGTGCGAAACAACTTCTTGATGCAATTCCAGAGCGATATGTTGGGCGTACACGTGGAACGGCCTAAAGTGCAGGAAACCACTGCTTTAGGTGCTGCTTACCTCGCCGGACTAGCAGTAGGCTACTGGAAGGACCAGGCTGACATTGCTCAAAACTGGCAACTGGAGCGCATTTTTTCGCCTGAAATGCAGAAAGAGGAGTCGGACAGGCTTTACCGAGGTTGGTTAAAAGCCGTGGAAGCAGCACGGGTATTTAAGCATGTATAGCATCAAAATTTAAACCGCAAAACAGGAGAACCGCAAAATGTAAAACCGAGTAGCGTTTGATCTCGAAAAGGGAAGATTTTGGCTCTGTTCGGATCAATATGTTCGGTTTTACATTTTGCGGTTCTCCTGTTTTGCGGTTTTGCGGTTTAAATTCTATTTTCGTACCACCACCCGCTGCACATCCGTGCTACTTGCAGACTGGAAATTCAAAAAGAACAAGCCAGCATCCTCGACCTGCATTTCCACCCGGTGGTTTCCTTTTTCAAAGAATCCGGTTTGGGTCGCCACTACCCTACCGTTCAAATCGGTAAGCGATAGGGCGACTTGCCCTGCTTCGGGCAAGAAAAACGCTGCTGCCACAGGGCCAGCCGTCGGGTTGGGCGAGATGGGAAATAGTGTGGCGCTCAATTTATTGGAAGCAGCTTCTGCTTCGGTTCTATCTCCTGCCGAGCGAAATTGCAACACAGCCTGCGCAATTTTCAAACCTTGGTCATAGGCTTCAGCCTGCGCAACGGAGGAATTCATCTGGAGCGCTCCTGTCAAAGCTCCCGTTTGCAAAGCAGTGAATTTCAATACAAAAACCGTCTGTTCGCCTTCCAGCACCGCTGTAGAATACCAGGATGTCGCCACGCGATTTTGGGAAACCCCAAAACGTGGCGTAATTGTGCCCGGTTCGACACTTTGCAAAACAAGGTAAGCCGGATCTGCCTCCAGGGTGAATTGGAAGCCCGCCATATTGTTCAGATTGGGCGTGTGAATGGCTACTTCCAGCACGTCACCTGCTCTAAACCGCTGCTTTTCAGCATAAAAGACAACCCAATCTTCTCCCCGGCTCGATGGCACGACCGAGCCATCCACGTCGCCGGTTTTGATAGCCGTAAAATGTTGATTCAGGCCCGAGGGGGCAGGACAAACGGTGCTGATTTTTTCAGGAAAAACAGTTGAGAGCGGCTGTGTCGGGTTTGGAAAAACAAAAGCCGATGGCACAAAACGCCAGGACGTATTTCCGGGAAAAGCATTGGCCGTGCCAATGATCAAGTTGTTCATCGCATCCAAATCAGCGACGCTGAGCTGTCCGTCGCGGTTGGCATCGGCAGCGATAATACGGTAAGGGTTGGACAGCAATGTTTGCCCCGATATATGGAGATCGGCAAGCATCACGTCGAGCGTGTTCAGGCCCAAAAGCGGCAAGGTATCCAGCGAAGGGATGATGGAATAATTGCAGGTGCCCGGCGCGCCAGCGAAGGCAAAATTGCCCAGAACATCCGTAATTGCATTCGACTGATTTGTGCTGCCTGTGAGGTTGCTTTTCAGGAGGATTTTTGCGCCAGGCACAGGTTGTTGCAGATCGGTGAATACCTTGCCCGAAACAGGCCCGACTGGCGTACATGCGCCAATATTGTCTTGCACGATGACGTAGGTTGTGCAATAGTCGGCATTGCCATAAGCATCTACTGCCCAGATTTCTACGAACTGCTTCCCGACTTCATTACAGTCAAAGGTGACGGAGTGGCTGTCGTTTGGAAAACCTGTGCCAGTGCCAGCCTTGATAATGCCGATTTTGATTTGCGCGGTTGGGGTACAATTGTCCGAAGTATATTGCAGAAAATCGGTATCCCAAAGCGTGATCATTCCGCTCGGCATGATGTTGATGCTCAAGCCGTTGATACACACTACAGTGGGCGGTTTGCAATCGCGAACCTCGAATTCATATTTGCAAAGCGCTTCGTTGCCGCAATGGTCGTTGGTGATCCATTCGATCTTGTGTTTGCCGTATGGAAGTCCAACGCCCGTGGGAAGCACAACTTTGGCCGAAACGGTGTCGTTTGTAATCGTTTTTTCGATTTGCCATGCGCCCGGCGCGCTGCTGCTGCGGAATGTCTCCATAGATCCGTTGCCGTCCAAATCCAGGTACAGGCGGTAGGTAATGATAAGATCGGATTTAGAGCAGGCGTCGGTAACTTTCACCTTGAGGTCTACCTGGCCTTCGCAGCGGGCACCATATTGCGCGGGGTCGTTGTTTGTATAATCGCAAAAAAGCAAGGGCGCTGTTGGGCAATTGAGATAAACGGGCGCAACATTGTCAATAATCTTGATAATCTGCGTGTATTGCAGATAACCATGGTTGTAGGAATCGCCTATTACGGTGGGGCCAACGTCTGTATTGCCGGGGTTTTCAATATATGTAGGCCCTGGCCAGTTGGGGTTGTAGTCACACCACCAGAGGAGTTTAAAGGTGCGGAGGATTTTTTTGCAACCGCCTGTATTGTTGAGGTTGAAAACCTGGTCTTTGACCGAGATGCCGACGTTGAAACTGCAATTGCCGAGGTAGGTGATTACAGGCCAAATGGTATCGGCGGCGCCTCCGCAACTGATGACGGTGCGGTCGTCGGGGAATTTGACGGAATAATAGTTTTGTTGGGCGGTGAGGGTGATTGGGAGAAGCAGGCTTGCTGATAAAATAAGGAGGGCGGGTAAAGCCTTCGCCAAGGCTATGGCGGGTAAAGCAGACAGGATTGGCAGGATTGTTTTGCGCATAATTTAACCGATTTTTTTGTTCGGCGAAAGTAGCGCAGCTCACGCTTTACTGAGAAAGCGAATGTGACGGATGGGCGACAGATGGGGAGAATTAACCCTTACTTCCTATTTCTCCCTCATTTCACCCACCAATTTCATCTTTTAGGAACATTTTGTAACTACCTGGCAACCTTATTTGTTCTAAATTTGCCTTAATTTTGATTAACTCAATATCTGGAACTTTGCGAAACTCAAAACCATTTATATCTTTGTGAAATAAAAATAATTTTCTCATGTCAACAAAAAAGAGGGTTCATGTTATCAAGCGCACCGATGGCTGGGTAGTGAAAAAAGAAGGCGCTGAAAGGGCATCACGCAAATTTGACACAAAGGAAGAAGCGGTTGATTCTGCGAAAAATTATCGGCAAAAAGGCCATGATGTTGTCGTGCATAAAAAGGATGGCACTATAGAAAGGTGGTCAAAAAGCTAGCGTATGATAAACCACTTTGATCGAAATGTTTTTATAAATTGCCCTTTTGACCATGAGTATAGATTGCTTCTAATACCCATCTTGTTTACACTTCGGTACTGCAAACTTGTTCCACGGATTGCCTCTGAGCGGTTAGACTCTAGCGAGATTAGATTAGACAAAATCATTGAGATAATTCTCGAATCAAAGTATAGCATACATGATCTTTCTAGAATAAAATCCAGCAAAAAAGGGGAATATTATCGCTTAAATATGCCACTAGAAATTGGTTTGGACTTGGGATGCGAAAAATTTCACCCAGATGAAAAATATCGAGGAAAAAAATCTCTGATTCTCGAGGGCGAGCGATATAGTACGAACAAAGGGCTTTCTGACCTTTCTGGAGCAGACGTGAAATGCCATGAAAATGATGCAGAAAAAGTAATTGAATGTGTCCGAACTTGGATGGTCGAAGTTGGGCGCCACTATGTCCCAGGCCCTAACATGATTTGGGATGACTATAATATTTTTTATGCGGTACTTTCTGATGAATTTTTAAAACGGGGATTCAAACAATCGCAAATTGACACGCTATCAATCCCAGAATATTTGAAATTTCTGGACGAATGGTTGCCTAAAAAATCAAAGTTGGCTAAAGCTTATTAATCAACCCGCATCGCTACTCGATCCAATTCCTGCTGCTCCATATCCCTCGGCAGATCCCGAAACGCATACTGTTGGTTGCGCAATTGCGGTACAAAACCCGCTTCTCGAATAGCCGCTTGAATCCCGTCCGCCGTAAATCGGAACCTTGCACCCGCTGCCGAAACTACGTTTTCTTCGATCATTATACTGCCAAAATCGTTCGCGCCAGCGTGGAGACAAACCTGTGCGACTTGTTTTCCCACAGTCAGCCAGGAAGCCTGGATGTTCACAACATTGGGCAGCATAATGCGACTCATGGCAATCATTCGCACGTATTCGTCACCGGTGACTGCGTTGCGGGCGCGTTTGATTTTCCGCAAAATCGTGTCCTCGTCTTGAAATGGCCAAGGGATAAAGGCCAAGAATCCTTTCGCATCCGCGGGTTTTTCTGACTGCACCTGACGGAGCTCGGCGAAATGCTGCATCCGCTCCAGGTTGGTCTCAATGTGGCCGAACATCATGGTAGCAGAGGTAGTCAAGTGCAACTTATGGGCTGCCCGCATCACGTCTAACCATTCCTGGCCGCCACATTTGCCCTTGGAAATCAATCGCCTCACACGGTCGTCCAGGATTTCTGCACCAGCGCCGGGGAGTGAATCAAGCCCGGCATCTTTCAAGGCTGCAAGCACGTCGTAATGACTCATGCCTTCCAGTTTGGAAATGTGCGCAATTTCGGGCGGCCCCAATGCGTGAAGTTTCAGATTAGGATATTCCGTCTTTAATTGACGGAAAATATCCGAATAAAATTTAAGTCCCAAGTCCGGGTGATGCCCCCCTTGCAAGAGCAATTGCTCCCCGCCAAGCCGAAAAGTTTCCTCGATTTTCACGCGGTATTCTTCCATCGTAGTGATGTAGGATTCCTCGTGGCCGGGCCTGCGGTAAAAGTTGCAAAACTTACAGTTGGCGATGCAAACATTGGTCGTGTTCGAATTCCGGTCTATGATCCATGTAACAGTATTGCCGGGAACGTGGTGCTGACGCATGGCATTGCCGACATACATCAGCTCGGCTGTAGGGGCATTTTCAAAAAGGAAAACACCTTCGTCTGGACTGAGCCATTCGAAGTGGAGGGCGCGTTGGAGAAGGTTGGAGATGTTCATAGTCGGTATGCCGGAACTCCTGTTCGGGTGTTATTGAAACCAGAACAGGAGTTCCGGCGGACTTTTTTTGGGAAACAAAAAAGCAAAGGTAAGGTTGGGGAACTTCGATTTAGAAACGTCGGTTTATTGCCACTTTTTTATGGCTTCAAATATTCGCAGCATTATGCAAAACAATTAAAACATTTTGTTGCGCAATTAATACTTTTGTGCCGCGCTTCGATTCCCTATCATTTTATGACTGAAACCAATACCTCTGAATCCCGCTTCCAGCGCGTCTGGCGTGTAATCCGACAATCTATCAATGGCGAAGAGCAAGAATTCACCAAAGGCAGTATTGACAAAGCGATTGTGTTACTCTCCATCCCAATGATTCTGGAAATGGCCATGGAATCGCTTTTTGCCGTGGTTGACATTTTTTTCGTGTCGAAAATAGGGCCAGAAGCCATTGCGACCGTGGGCATCACCGAATCCGTGCTGACGCTGGTGTACTCCGTAGCGATAGGATTGAGCGCGGCGGCTACGGCGATGGTGGCACGTCGAATTGGGGAGGGTGATCGCAAAGCCGCCGCAAAGGCGGGTGCGCAGATTATCCTGATTGCGATCGTTATCTCAGTGTTGATTGCCATTCCGGGCTACTTTTATGCGGAAGATATCCTGCGCTTGATGGCGCACGATCATAGCGTTTCGTCCACTGGCCATCAGTTTACACGGCTGCTTTTGACCTGCAATTTGCCCATCCTGTTGCTATGGATGCTCAACGGCATTTTCCGGGGAGCAGGGGATGCAGTGACCGCCATGCGGGCGCTTTGGATTGCCAACGGGGTGAACATTGTGCTTTGCCCCATATTCATTTTTGGTTTTGGCCCGATCCCCGCCATGGGTGTTTTGGGCAGCGGTATCGCCACTACGATTGGCCGTTCGGTCGGTGTGGTGTATCAGCTATGGCATTTGTTTGAAGTGGGGAGGATTATCAAATTGCGCTGGGCAATGATGCGCCCAGACAGGGGCATTATCAGCACACTCCTCCGGGTGGCATCGGGCAGTGCTGGGCAGTATCTTATTGCTTCAGCCAGCTGGATTTTTATGGTATTCATCCTGGGTCAAATCAGTAAAGAAGTAGTGGCGGGCTACACCATCGCCATTAGGGTGGTAATCTTTTGTATTCTCCCTTCATGGGGCATGGCCAATGCTGCCGCTACGCTTGTGGGGCAGAATTTAGGGGCAGGCCACCCAGATAGGGCAGAGAAATCAGCGATGAGGGCAGGGTATTTCAATATGCTTTTCCTCGCGGTCATAGCTATCATTTGCTTGATCGGAGCACCCCAGCTGATACGGTTTTTCACCCATGCCCCTGAGGTAGTGGAACCGGGATCGCTCGCCCTGCGCATCATCGCAGGTGGCTATGTTTTTTATGGTTGGGGTATGGTACTAACGCAGGCGATCAATGGCGCGGGCGATACCTTTACCCCTACCCTGCTCAATTTCGTGTTCTTCTGGATGGTAGAAACGCCCTTGGCCTGGCTGCTCGCGCTCCATTTTGACTGGGGGCAAACGGGGGTTTACTGGAGCATCGTCATTGCCGAATCGGGTATGGCAATGGCCGCAATCTGGCTCTTTAAAAAAGGAAAATGGAAATTGGCCAAGGTTTGAACTGCACTCAACCATTAAACTTTCGCTTTTTTTTTGGCACAACAATTGCACAACATCAGTAGGGCATTACCTTTACCACAGATTTCCTCCCCGTCTCATGGACTGATTTACAGCTGCCCAACATTTTTGTAAGCTGTAGGGTCCCTCCCTTCGTAGTAATAAGTTATCGAACCCATTTGGGTTTTGCAGTCAATGATTCGTCATTAGCACGGCTAATGGCGTATTGACGACAAAACAAGACTTCAAAGGGCTCATTGTTAGGCATTAATTTTGCAATGCTACAATGTGGTCCAAATGCTTAACAATATGCTTGTGAACACTACTACTAAGACAACCTTCCCCCTGCGCCGAATTTTCCTTTTCGCGCTCCTGCTGTCGGCCTTTGGCCTAACAGCCCAAGACATACACTTTTCACAGTACGGAAACTCGCCCCTCAACCTTAATCCGGGGCTTGCTGGAGTGTTTGGCGGCGACCTCCGTTTTGTCGGCAACTATCGCAAGCAATGGCGCACAGTGCCGGTGCCGTACACAAGTTTTTCAGGCTCGGTAGAGAACAAAGTTTACTTGTCTCGAGGGAAGTATAACAAATTCGTCACGGCTTCGCTTTTGGTCAATTATGACAAACAAGGATCCCTCGCGCTAAAATCCTTGCAAATTGGAATCCCAATTTCGGTGACATTGCCGATTGGGAAAAACCATTTTATCACAGTGGGTGCCACGCCCATGTTTGGACAACGTTCGTTCGACTCCGATGAGATCACCCTGAATGAGCAGTACATTGATGGGATGTACGATCCGGGAGCAGCCATTTCCGAAGACTTGAGTGTTACCAACTTGAAATATTTTGATCTCAGCGCGGGCGCGAACCTTCGGCTTCAATCGCCAAGAAAGCGCGACCGACTCGATATCGGTGGGGCCATGCACCACATCAACCGCCCAGAGCATGATTTTTGGGCATCTTCCGTGACAAACAATGACGATGTTCGCTTATACAACAAGCTGAGTCTGTATGGACTGGGACTTGTACAATTGACCGGGCGGTTTGATTTGCTTGCTCAAGGGCTATATCAGCAACAAGGGAAATACCGCGAGATCGTGTATGGGGCTGGGGTTCGGATGCACCTCAAAAAGAAGCGCTACAAAGAATTCGCCATACAAATCGGAGCAGATTGGAGACATCGTTACAACAACGCGCTGGTACCACGTCTGGAAGTACTTTATGGCACTTGGACATTTGGTGCCACATTCGATTGGGACGCATTCTCTCGTGCCGGAGAACTAATCTCCAATCGCCGTGGCGGACCCGAAATATCGTTGATATACCGCCTTTATAAGGTAAAACCAATGCAAAAATATAAGTCCTGTCCTATTATTTAATGAAGTGATGGAGTGATGAAGTGATGTTTTGATGGGGTTCGATTCAAATCACTTCATCACTCCATCACTTCATTAAAAAAAATTTCAATCCATTAAAATGAAGCACATCTGCTCAATATATCTTCTCCTGATTTTTTCTCTGAACACACAGGTCGCTTGGGGTCAAACTCCAGATTCCACCGCGCGCCCTGTAGATCCTGCAAAAGAGCGATCAGTGGTTTCTGATCGGCTCAATGAAGTGGACGAACACGAGCGCGGCCCTTCTCCCAAAAAAATAATGGAAACCGCTGATAAGTCCTTTGGAAAGAAGAACTACTTCGCGGCCATGAAGTATTACAGTTATATCTTGAAGGACGAGCCTTTGCACGTGGAAGCCCTGACAGGGTATGCGGAATCGGCTTTTGAGATTTCATCTTTAGACAGTGCTGAAGCTGCTTTTCAACGCCTGGTTGATAACGGCATAAGCCCAACACCGAAGTATTTCCCTAAAATGCGTTTGGCCGAAGTCAAATTCCGCAAGGGTAATTATAGCGATGCACGAGAACTTTTCATTGATATCGCCGAGCTACCTCAAGTCCCCGCTGCGCCGGATTCTTTGAAAATAGAGGCCGCAGCCCGCATAAAGGATTGTAATTGGGCAATGGACTTCAAAAAGCATAGCCTTGATATAATTGTGGAAGGCTCTAACGTCATATTGGACACGTTGTATGTCAACACGCTCGATTATGCAGAGTACGCTGCTTACCCGGATGGAGACTCACTATACTTTTCTGCCTACCGGTTTGATCTTAAAAGAGACAAAGCCAATCCAAAACGGAATACTGTAAAACTCCTGTCCGCCAAGGGGCTTGGCGGACAAGTAGGCCCTGGCCAGCCTATGGATGTGAAAGAAGTGGATGAATCGAAGTTCAATGACCAGAAACGCCAACACATAGCACATTACAGTTATTGTGAATCTGGAAATGTGATGTATTACACACTCGGCGATTATTTGCACGACTCTGCTACCATACGCTTCGACCTCTATCGTCGCAAAAAACAATCCGACGGCTCATGGGGAAAGCCTGAAAAACTCGATGCCTTGAATGTAGCAGGCTTTACCAATACGGAACCAAGCGTAGGCACGCTGCCCGGTGACAATCTCGAGACCCTGTTTTTTGTAAGCGATCGTCCTGGCGGCAAAGGTGGCCGCGACATTTGGTACAGCCGTGTACTCGGAGACAGCCTAAGCGCACCACTTCCACTCGCCGCTGTCAATACGAAAGGAGACGATGTTACCCCGTTTTACCACGCAGCTTCCAGTAATCTTTATTTTAGCACAGATGGTACGGATACCCTTTTGAGAACTATCGGGGGTTTTGATGTGTACAAAGTAAAATATACGGCTTCAGGAAAATGGGGGAAACCCTTGCATATGGGCACGCCCATCAACACCAACGCGAATGATGTTTTCTTTGTTCTTGATAAAGAAAGCAAAAAAGCATATTTCAGCAATAACAAGCGCGGCAACAGCAACAAATCTGAAGAAGGCTGCTGCTATGATATTTACACTGCTGAATTTATACGGCCAAAATTGAAGGCAATAGGCCATCATAAACTAACCAAAGCAATTTTGCCTTTCACCCGAATCACGCTTTATGAGAAGGGGACGAACGGAACACTTATTCCAATCGCCAATCCACAGCCAGACAGCACCAGCACCTATTCCTATGAGGTGGAACTGAATAAAGATTATGTGCTGATTGCTGACAAAATGAATTTTACTTCCGATACACTGGCTTTCAAAACCCCCGATGAAGTCTGGCCCGAAGAAATAGTTAAAAAACTATACCTTATGCCGCACCTCAATCTGATTGCCACAGTTTGGGACTGCGAATCAGGAGACCCTATTTATGGTGCAACAGCCAAGTTTATCAACCTAAAAAATGTTGAAAGCGTTCAATCGGACGTATTACCCGCCACTTCCAACACGCAGCATTACAGGCTTGATTTTGGCCAACAATATCAAGTGATCATGGATAAGGAAGGTTATGAAAAACCTGACACTTCCAGCATTGTATCCACAGAAGGTCGAGTGGACGGGGGTACTATATTTGTCGAACTCAGACTGCGCCGCCCAGATCCATTTGCAAATTTTGATACCATCGCCATTTACTTTGACAACGATTTCCCAAAGCGTACAAAATTTGACGACGACTCTCTCAAGAATGCAACAAGCCCATATTTGGTTGCGATGAGGGATGCGCTGTTTAAAAATGCAAAAGACACAAAGTATCAGGATAGTGTTTTGATTAACTACCAACAAACATTTGCAGCATACGCTGTAAGAAATAGAGACCTCTTTATCCCCGAATACATCAAGGGGCTAAAAGGGCAAAAAAGAATTAACGATTCTCTTTTGATCCACAATTTCTTCGAAAATGAAGCACGGATAAACTTTGATAAATTCAGGGATTTTGCAGAAATACTTGAAACCGTCCTTGGTCAAGGGGATTCTATTGTTATTGAGATACAAGGTTATGCATCGCCCCTTTCTAACCCTGATTATAACCTCCATTTAACCAATCGCCGTATCGCTTCGGTGTACAATATGTTTGTAACCTATGATGCGGGTTTTTTCTTGTACAGACCCTTTCCTGGCAGACCTGGAGAGTTTTTAGGCTATTATAAACCTGACAATTCCGGGCAGCTTAAATTTAAGAGAAAACCCAATGGCGAAGCTGCATCCAAATACAAAGGCCCTGAAGCGGAGGATACAAAAAACCTTCGCACATCCATTTATGATGTGCGAGCTTCCCGTGAAAGAAGGGTCGAAATTACCGGGGTTAAGATCGTGAAAACAAAGTGTAAAGAACGAGAAAACTAACCACCAGAACCATCAAAATAAACATTGTGATGAATAAAAGCCTCTTTTCGGCCGTATTAATAATGATTTTGGCTTCGGCCAACGTGGCCTCGGCGCAAATTCAGATGACCTTTACTATTGCTCATCCTACCTGTCATGGTTATACCAATGGCTCGACAACGGTGTTCGCGGTTGGTGGAACAGCTCCCTATACCTATAACTGGAACAATGCACAAACGACACAGACTTGTTCTGGCATTGGTGCAGGGACGTACACCGTAACCGTAACCGATGCTACTTTAAGCACGGCGTCCGGCAGTATTTCAGTGTCAGAACCAAGCGCAGTTTCAACAGCTATTACGTCTGACAATGTGGGTTGCAACGGGGCGAGTGGAACACTCACAGCCGCAGGCTTCGGAGGAACAGCGCCCTATTCCTATGCTTGGGATGGCCCGAATTCTTCTTCTACTGAATCCGTTGCCGTCACTGCACCAGGCAATTACTTTGTCACAGTGACAGATGCGAATGGTTGTGAGGGTGTCGGAAGTTTCACAGTCCCTCCCCCTCTCTCAGTAGAAGTGGTGGCCACGGATATTCCTTGTTCCATTTATCCCAATGGTGGGGCACTAAATGCTATCGTAACGGGCGGCCTCACACCTTATACTTTTTCATGGAGCAATGGCGCCACTTCTCAATTAGTTACTGGAGTAGGTGCTGGGACTTACATCTGTACAGTAACTGGCGCAAATGGCTGTATTGCAATAGCTTCTGACCAAGTTGACATTCCCACGCCCCTTGAAGCAGCACTCATTTGGCTAAGTCCCGCTTGCGGTGGCAACAACAATGGGGCCGCCACCGTTCAGGCCTCAGGAGGCACCCCACCTTATACTTATACTTGGACTCCAGGGCCTCTCAGCGGGCCTTCCCAGACGGGCCTTGCCCCCGGCCAATATTATGTATGCGTATTTGATTCAAACCTTTGTCAAAAAGATATATGGGTAATAATCCCGGCAACTACTGGCTTGGATGTTCAATTGGTTGTGACCAGTGCCACTTGTCTCGGCATCAATAACGCAACTGCTACAGCAGTGGTAAGCCCTCCCGGAAGTGGCTATGTTTACGAATGGACCACCCTTACGCCTGATTCTGTTGTGACACCTATAACTGGCGTTATCCAGTTGACAGAGCTTGCTGTTGGCACCATCGTTTCAGTGACTGTTACCGACCCAATTTCAGGTTGCAGCGGCACGGCAACAGGGATTGTGGGTGCTCATACAACAATTGATCTTGCCGTTACTGATGTTGACATACTCTGTGAAGGAGGTTTTGGCAGCGCCACGGCACTTGCTTCCAATGGAACGCCGCCTTATACTTACACATGGTACCACAACAACCTTTTGTTTGGCGATTCTTCCAGTATTTTTGGTTTAAACGCAGGCGCCTATCTGGTCTCTGTTGTGGATGCCTTGGGCTGTGAAGCAAATTCGGTAGCAGATATTGGGATAAAATCTGCGCCCAATGCGATCATAGACGGGGGACATGTGCTTGTTTGTGGAGACAGTCTCAGCACGGTGCAATTCATCAATGCATCCACAGATCCTTACAATTCTATCACTTCTCTGGTTTGGATGGTCAATGGGCCTAATATTGACACAATGATCGTACAGCAGAGCCAAATTACTTTCCAACTTCCAGTAGATGACACGATTACGGTGAAACTCATTGCCACCTCAGGCTTGGGCTGCTCAGATACTGCTATACTGGTGTACAATATACCCGGTTACCCAGACTTCAGTCTCAGCATTGACTCGACCACGCTAAATTGTTCGGGTGACTCTGTGAGTATTCACGTTATTGGCGGGGACACTAGCTACACTTACGTTTGGAACCCCGCAGTTACTTACAACCCCGACCCACTCAACGTCTTGGTCAACCCAATAGTGACAACCACTTATGTGTTGACCGCAACAGACGGCAACGCATGTACCGCCACCGACAGTATCACCATAGCGCCATTTGGACTTTTTGAGTTGTATGTCTCTGAGACACTCATCCGAACCTGTGAGGATTCTGTTACGCTCACCGCAACCACAAATATCCCCGCTACCATTATTTGGGTTCTGGAAGATGATATTGCGTTTAGTGGAAACTCTATTACCGTACCCGCAACTTCTATCACCAGTATTTATACCGTTACGGCTATTAGCGCTGATAGTTGTATCCTTAAGGAAGAGGTCTCCGTTACAGGGTATGGCATAGAACTAAGCCTCGACTCTAACGCTGTCTTGACCATTTGCGAAGGCGAATCGCTGCCCTTGTCCGTGATTGTCACGCCGATGTCGGACAGTTTGACCTTTTTATGGACGGTAAGTGCTCCTGGTCTGCTCAGTGATACCACTGCTGCAAATCCAACACTCACAGGACCAGTGGGCAATTACACCGTGACCGTGATCGTGACCAACGTGATCTGCTCCGACACCCTGTCATTTCAGGTCGAAATCCTACCTGGCTTAGACCTTAGCGGACAGTTCCTGGCCGATCTGTGCGATAGGCTCCACGTGAGTTTCTTCAACAACAACGGAATAGCAGGCACCTGGGATTTTGGCGACGGAAGTCCGCTCAGCATCGAGCCCAACCCTGTCCACGATTATGACTCTGCCGGAGTTTACCATGTGATCTTTACACCCACTATCAACCTTCAATGTTTGATCACTTGGGATTCCTTGATAACGGTTTTTGCCGATACGCTAATTGCGGGAATCGCGCACAACTATGTAGACTGCATTAACCAGGCCGAAATTCAGTTCCTTGGTTCTGCCAACCGCCCTGACTCTTTGATCGTCGCCTGGGCTTGGACGTTCTCAAGTGGGACCCCAACTAGTTCAACATTGCAAAACCCGGTTGTGACTATTGCCCAGGAGGACACCATCACGGCGAACCTCATCGCGCAGGACATCAACGGCTGCCTCGACTCGACCAGTGTGCAGTTGACAGCTACCATTGTCCACGATACCATCCCGAACGCTGCACAGATTTGCCCCGGCGATTCGGTCCAATTGAATCCTGGTGGTTTTGACCTTGGCGCAAATTACTTCTGGACTTCCGTGCCCTTCGATTCAACATTGGTGCCGAACATCCCAAACCCAACGGTAAATCCCTTGGTAGCCACGACCTATTCGGTGGAGATCACCAAAGGGCTTTGCACTGTGAACTACACCGTGGAAGTAAGCCTAAAACCTGGAGCCGAAGTGGATTTGCCGAACGACATGGTCGCCTGCTCCACCGACTCTTTGTCCATCACGGCACAGAGCAACGGCGCAACCGGGTACGAGTGGTCCATTTTCCCTAATTTTAGTGACATTTTTGCTACAACACAGACTGTTTTGGTGCTTCCGCCTGGCACTTTCTATGTGCGCACGACCGGCGCAGACTGTTTTGACGTAGATTCCGTCCATGTCAGTCTAGGGACACTCGACCTACAAATTTCAGCAGAAGCCGATATCGTATGCCCAGGCGGCTTTGGCAGCGCATCAGCGGTGGCTTCCATCGGCACACCACCGTACATCTACTCCTGGTTCAACAGTGACAGCATTTTGATCGGAAATGATCAAAGTATCACCGGTCTTGACACTGGCGCATACTCGGTCATTGTGATAGACTCTGTAGGCTGCACGGCTGAAGCGGCGGTCAACATCGCACTCCTTTCTGCGCCCAATGCGGTTATTGACGGGGGACATGTTCTGGTTTGTGGCGACAGTATCAGTACCGTGCAGTTCATAAACCTTTCCAGCGACCCGTATGACCAGATCAGTTCGTTTGTTTGGACAATAACAGGCCCGACCGTAAGCTATGTGATTTCTAATCAAGACAGCATTACGCTCCAACTCCCTGTGGACGAAACCATTACGGTACAACTCATCGCCACTTCAAGCCTTGATTGCTCCGACACCACCACCCTGGAATACAACGTGCCAGGTTATCCTGACCTCACACTTAGCCTTGATTCCAGCACGATCAACTGCACAGCCGGATCGCTTGGCATCCACGTTATTGGCGGCGATTCTACCTACACCTACGTTTGGACTCCTACAGTTGGTCCGAACCCCGACCTGCTCAACGTCTTGGTCAACCCAACGGCTACGACCACTTATGTACTGATCGCAACAGACGGCAATGCCTGTACGGCCACCGATAGTATTACGGTCGAGCCGAACATCATCCTCGAATTGTTTGTTTCTGATACACTTGTGCGGACTTGTAGCGACTCTGTCACGATCTCAGCAAGCACCAATATCCCTGCTTTTATTATATGGACACTGGAAGGGGATATAGCATTTAGCGGGAACACCATTACCGTTCCTGCAACTTCTACCACAAGTATTTATACGGTTACAGCTATAACTGGTGATAGTTGTATCCTAAAGCAGGATGTCTCCATTACAGGCTATAACGTAGAAATCGAGCTAGACTCCAATGCGGTTCTGAGCATTTGTGAAGGCGATTCTTTGCCATTGTCCGTCCTGGCTACGCCATTTTCGGACAGCCTAAGTTATTTATGGTCAGTCAATGCACCTGCAGAGATTAGTGACACTACGGCTTCCAATCCAACACTCACTGGGCCAGCAGGCAATTATACCGTTACTGTGATTGTAACGAATGTAATTTGTGCTGACACCCTTTCATTTCAGGTTGAAATCCTTCCCGGGTTTAACCTCGAAGGGCAAATTTTAGCCGATCTATGCAACGGCCTTGAAGTGAGTTTCTTTAATGACAGCCTAATAGGTGGTGTGTGGGATTTTGGAGACAGCACAAACAGCAATGCATTCAACCCTATCCACACCTATGATCTTGCTGGACAATACCATGTAATCTTTACGTCCAACTTGCAGTGTACTCCCGCCTGGGATTCAACCATTCATGTAAATGCATTGCCGCTTGAAGCAAGCATGAGCTTTGTTTATTTAAAATGTGCCGACCAAGCTGAAATTCAGTTCAACGGTTTCACCAATCTTCTAGAATTTGACTCGGTCGTGTGGGCCTGGACATTTGCCAACGGAACTCCTGCAAATTCATCGCTAAGCAATCCAATCGTGACTTATACAGAAGAGGATACCGTAACGGCTACCCTCATAGTTCAGGATATCAATGGGTGCCTTGATACGGTTAGTTTACAGGTAATTGTCCTTATTATTAAGGATACCATTCCAAATGCCTTCTCGATCTGCCCTGGCGATTCCATTCAATTGAATCCCGGAGGTTTTGACCTTGGTGCTGAGTACAAGTGGACTTCCGTGCCCTTTGACTCGACCTTGAATATGCTTGACCCAACCCCAGTTGTCACTCCCACGGTGCCAACGACCTATTCAGTAGAAATCAAGCAAGGGTTAGTGTGCTCCACCTTGTACACGGTGGATCTGAGCTTCAAACCGGGCAGCGATGTGGATTTGGCAGTAGATACCCTGATTGTTTGTACTGGCGACACTTTGTCCATAACAGCGCAAAGCAATGGCGCAACAGGATACGAATGGTCTACTTCGCCAAGTTTCGACCCTGTTTTTGCCGTAACAAAAACCGTACAAGTACTTCCTAACCGCACCTACTACGTGCGCACTACCGGCGCGGAATGTTTCGACGTGGATTCCATGAGAATTGAACTGGAAATTCCCGAGATTCAAATTATGCCTTCAGATACAAACATTTGCCTGGGAGAGGAAACCACCTTGATACTGATGAACCTCAATCCTGAGCATATCTTGGTGAATTACGATTGGGAGCCTGATTTGCCAAATATGCCAAATCCCATTGTTTCGCCTACTGAAACAACTACCTACTCAGTGACGGTGACCAACCAGTTTGGCTGCACAGCATCCCTGGTGTTTCCCACTATAAATGTGACCACAGTCTCGGTTGATGCAGTAGCAACGCCTGATTCCTTGTCATTTACAATCCCGACCACTATCTTGAAGGCGATCACTGGGGGGAATGGCACTGTGATTAGTTATTCCTGGTGGCCTACGGGTACGCTGAGCCAGCCAAATTCGGCTGAAACCGGGGCATCTCCAACAGAAACCACCACCTATACGGTAACAGTAACAACCTCAGATGGCTGTATTGCAATTGATTCGGTAACAGTACACTTTAGAGAGAGTTCCTGCGTATCGCCATTTGTCTTTATTCCAAATACATTCACGCCCAATCACGATCAGAAAAACGACCTGTTCATTGTGCGTGCAGATGGCATGACAGCATTGAAAATGATTGTCTGGGATCGCTGGGGCGAGATCGTCTATGAGACCAATGACCCAAATGACCCCGGTTGGGACGGCACATACAAGGGTAAGGAAATTACCCCTGATTCATTTGCGTGGTATGTATGGCTTACTTGTGGCAACGGCGACATTTTCGAGTCAAAAGGCAACGTGACATTGTTGAAGTGATTGAAAATCAAGACCAAACCGCCCAACCAATGCATTTTGGTTGGGCGGTTTGGCATTATATAAACATCTTGTTTTCATTCTTAAAATCCGAAACCCAGAGTACTGCGTATATTTACACGCACCTGCTCTCCAATGAAAAAATCTTCGGCCTGGCTTGTTTTAACGATTTACCTCTGCGCTTCTTGCACAGGTTTGTTGCCTTTGGTCCTGGATAGTATGGCGCACGTTTTATGGCATAAGGAACACATTGAACACGTCCATCATGGTAAAGAAGGCCATAATCACTTAGCCGATGAAATAGTGCAATCGTTAAGTGAAAACCAAAACCACGACGGATCTTTCACTGACACAAATGGCGGAAAGCCTAATTTATCGGCGCATTATGTCCCATTGCCCGTTCTTCAATCCAGTGAATCGAACGTTGGGAACTTTCTTGCTTTCCCACCGCTGCATTTCTGGTTGCCGACAGGTGCAAAAGCCACTATTTTTTTGCCTCCCAAAATAGCTTGATTCCCCTTATTTTCTGCTATAGAAGTCCTTCTCCATACACATGGCTCACAAGGCTTCGTACTTACTTTACACTTTCGAGCACCGTCATGCCCATATAGACCGGTGTGCGGCTCGTTCAATATATTTAAAAATGAAAAATCTTTCTTGGCTGAAAAGCGCCTTGATTACTTGCTTGTTCGTATTTAATATCACGTGGCTCTGCGCCCACAATATCACGGGTCGCATAACAAACGCTTCCACTGGAGAAGTCATCGCTGGTGCGACCATATTTATCCCTTCCCTGAACATCGGTACCACCAGCGACGAATTGGGCGCGTTCAAGTTCAAGAATCTTGACGGGGAATCCTACGAATTGAGCGTGTCTTTTGTCGGGTTTGTTACCCATAATGTGCAGGCGACCACCAGTGCTGTCCTTGATATCCGCTTAAAACCCACAACCCTCAACTTAAATGAAATTGTGGTGAACGGACAACGAGACTTGTCCAAAACAATGACCATCATCAACAAAATTGATCTTGAACTGCGCCCCACCCGTTCCGCGCAGGATGTCTTGCGTATGGTTCCGGGCCTCTTCACTGCCCAGCATGCCGGGGGTGGCAAAGCAGAGCAAATCTACTTGCGCGGTTTCGACATTGACCACGGCACCGACATCCGGGTATCCGTGGATGGTATGCCTGTGAACATGGTCAGCCATGCCCACGGCCAAGGTTACGCCGACCTGCATTTCCTGATCCCGGAACTCATTGACAACGTGGATTTTAACAAAGGCCCTTACTATACGCAACAAGGTGACTTCACTACGGCAGGTTATGCCAATTTCAACACCCGCAACGCCCTCAGCCGTAGCTCGCTCAAATTTGAGGCGGGGCTATTCGACACCTATCGCGCGGTTGGGCTGATTGACCTGCTCAAAGGCAACACCGACAATCGGCACAATGCATATTTTGCCTCTGACCTTACTTTTACTAACGGCCCTTTTGACAGCCCTCAAAACTTCAACCGCATTAACCTGATGGGCAAATACCACGGCCTTATTGGCGCCGACAAAGTTCTTACCGTCTCTTTGTCCACTTTCACCAGTCGCTGGGAAGCCTCTGGTCAAGTTCCCGACCGAGCAGTTAAACGCGGCATCATTGGCCGCTTCGGTTCTGTTGACGACCGTGAAGGTGGCAATACCAGTCGTACGAATGCCAATATTCAACTTTTGAAAAACCTTGAAAACGGAGACCTGCTGCGCAATCAATTTTACTACGTCAAAAACCAATTCCAACTTTTTTCCAATTTTACTTTTTTCCTCGATGACCCCATCAACGGCGACGAAATCCGCCAAGTCGAAAACCGTGATATTTTCGGGTACAAGCTCTCTTATGTAGCAGAACGCGAAATCGGCTCGATGTCGCTACGCTCGGAGGCAGGCTTAGACCTCCGCTACGATAAAACCAAAGACACAGAATTGTCTCACACCGCCAGACGAAACCAGTTGATCAACCGCTTGGCGCTGGGTGATATTGATCAACTGAATGCCGCGCTGTATGTGGATGAGGTACTAAAAGTGAGCGAACGATTCTCGGTCAACGCCGGTCTTCGTTTCGACCAGTTCAGTTTTGGCTATGTAAACCTGTTGGACAGCATTTATAACCATCAAGTAGTGTATGCCAACACTGCCAGCCCTAAACTGAGTTTCTATTACAACGCCAGCCCAAATGTGCAGGTTTACCTTAAATCTGGGATTGGTTTTCACTCCAATGACACCCGCGTGGTAGTGCCACAGAACGGGGTTGAAATCTTGCCAAAGGCCTACGGTGTTGACTTCGGCACGTTTGTCAAACCCTTTCCAAGGTTATTGCTAAACTTTGCGGGCTGGTTCCTCGATTTGGATCAAGAATTCGTTTATGTCGGAGATGCTGCGGTGGTAGAGCCTTCCGGCAAGACACGCCGTTATGGTTTTGATTTCTCTGGCCGCTATCAGGCGGCGGACTGGCTTTTTCTGGATGTGGATTTGAATTATACCGTGCCCCGCAGTCGGGAAAGCTTGGAAGGAGCGGATTATATTCCTCTGGCGCCAACCTTCACCAGTATTGGCGGCCTGACCACTAAATTTGGAAAGGGGCTGAACGCCAGTCTCCGCTACCGCCATATTTCAGACCGCCCGGCCAACGAAAACAACTCGGTAACTGCCCTCGGCTATACGCTGCTCGATGGCGGTATCACTTACACCGCTCGGAAATGCGAATTTGGATTGTCGTTCGAGAACATCTTGAATGTGGATTGGAACGAAGCGCAATTCGATACCGAAAGTCGCCTTTTTGATGAAATAGAACCTGTGTCTGAACTTCACTACACACCGGGTACGCCGTTTTTTGTGAAAGGGAGTGCGACGTTCTTTTTTTAGATTTTTAACTATGAAGCCTTCCGAACTTATCCTCAACCCTGACGGCAGCATATACCACCTCCATTTGCGACCCGAACAAGTAGCTCCGCTTATCATCACCGTCGGTGACCCGGAGCGAGTGGCAAAAGTGAGCCGTTATTTCGACCGAGTGGAATTTCGCGTGCGCAAGCGTGAATTTGTGACCCACACAGGCTGGCTTGGCAAAACACGTCTCTCTGTCATCAGCACAGGCATTGGGCCAGACAATATTGATATTGTGCTGAACGAACTCGATGCGCTTTTTAACATTGATCTCGGTACTAGACAGATGAAAACCAGTCTCACACCGTTGACCTTCATTCGCTTGGGCACAGCAGGCAGTTTGCAGCGGGAGGTTCCAGTAGATTCTTTTGTGGCCTCGTCCGGGGCTGTCGGGATGGATGGGCTGATGCAGTTCTACAACGCTCCCGAACAGCAAAACCATCCGCTCCTTGCAGCTTTGCACAGCCATTGCAAGGGCGAATGGGATTTCCCGCTCGCGCCATATTTCGTCGAAGCTGAGCAAGACTTGCTTCGGCATTTTTCCGAAAATTTCCACCAAGGAATCACAGCTACCAACCCCGGTTTTTACGGCCCACAAGGCCGACAACTACGAGCGCCCCTGCGCCAACCGCATTACTTAGATTTACTGCAAAGCTTTGAATTTCAAGAAAAGAAGATCCTGAATCTGGAAATGGAAACGGCTGCAATTTTTGGCCTGTCACAACTGCTGGGGCATCGAGCAGTGTCGCTTAGCGCAATTTTGGCCAATCGCGCCGAGGGTCAATTCAGCCTAAACCCTGCCCGAAGTGTCCGCCGTCTTTTGGAAACCGCCCTTGAAAAAATTTCATGTGGATTTTGAGAACTTGACAATAACTTGCGCGGCGTTAACGTACCCCGGAACTCCGTTCCGGGGTAATTTTTATCATAATTCTTCCCGGAACTGAGTTCCGGGGTACAAAACTCAACCACAAGCATGAAAACCTTCCGCAACACCCTGAGTTCGCTGATGTTTGGCTTTTTGCTCCTCAGTGCAGCCAGCACTCTGCAGTCATGCAGCAAGTTCGACAAAATTGGATTCGACAACGCCGCTAACCTGACAAGTTCTCTTCCTGAATTGATGAGCAAAGCTACCGGGAAGTATTCTGCCAACACCGATGCCATCAAAAAAGTAAGCGATGCGCTTGCCAATGCCGTGAAACACGCCGAAACGCGTAAAAAGAACAAGGAAATCGCAGCCTCTTGGAAAACCCTGCAAAACGACCTCGTGAACCCTTTCCTCGCTCGTTGGAAAGACAAAGGAATGCTCGACAAAGACGTAGTAAAAGAAGCCACCGCTCAAGTAACCAAGAGCCTTGAAGCCATTAAAAAGGCCGAATTGGCTCGGAAATAAGTTATATGATATTGGGATATTTTTACCCGCCGAAGCTTTGCAAAGGAGGGGGATATTGGGGTGCCTCATCAATCCACCAATCACTATTAAACCAATCACTATTAAACCATTCACCATACCATCCATGCCTGACAAACAAAAAAACATCGAAAAAGGCCTCGACAATCTTGACGATCAAATCGTTGGGTTGGTAGGCAAACACATCAAGCGCAACAAAGAACGCTATGAAAAATTGGCTAAAAAACTCCATACCGAACTCAAAAAGGACACAAAACGCTATGCCAAACTATTAGCCGATGAGAAAATCGAACCCGGCGATTTCGAAATGCTGGTGAAAGGCCGCTGGGCGCAACTAAAAATCGAACTGCTGGCGGAAGCGGTCGTTTCCAAAAGTAAGTTTGAGGGGATTGCCGGTGATGTCTTGGCGCTTACACTGGATACGGTGCTGGATGCGGTTTGAGGGAGGGAGGTATTTTTACAAAAGCCCCTGCATCAGATTTAATGCAGGGGCTTTTGCTTTTCTTATATAAGTTTCACTCCTGAAACTCCAAATGCATCTTATGAAAAAACCGATGCAGCAAGGGCGACAATATCAACCCTGATGCTGCAAGGAAAACCACCCCACTGTAAAGTGCATATATCCCTGCAAAAATTTGAACCCCGGCTCTTTTTTCAAAGGGCAAGGCCTCAATGTCCAGTCCCGGCCCCATACCAGTCAGGATCATAGAAGCATTATAAAATGACTCCACCCAGCCAATTCCAGAGTAGGCACGATAGCCGACCATCCCCAAAAATAATGAAATGCCAATAACCAGGATTGCAAACGCTGCATAACGCAACGCGCGGAGCACAAAATGACGGCGCGAAAGGAGCGGTTCTGATTTGTGTTCAAACATGACAATGTGAAATAAGCGGTGAAGTTTTCTGCGGCAATTTTACAAAATAAAAGCGACCTCCGGGATTCAGAAGGAATCTCGAAGGCCGCAATAATTTCTATTCTACAAGGCACCTACCGCACCACCGT